>DASSYC010000032.1:0-6968 GCA_035703465.1 Microbacterium sp.
CTGGCTGCTCTCGGACGAGCCGTACCGACGGATCCGCTTCGACGGCATCGGGTTCGCCAGCCCCGTCGGTTCGTACCCGTGGACGATGATCGACTACAGCTATGGGAAGGTGCTGCTCGCACCCGGACAGCGACTGGGCTATCTCGCGTTGTCGCCGCTTATGCCCGCCTCCGAGCGCGAGCAGCTGCGCAACGCGTTCATGCCGATCCAGCTCGCGATCGGCTGGGGCTTTCCCAACGCCCTTATGCAGCACAGCGTGCCCGCGCTGGAGGGCGTATCGATCGACATGCCTGAACTCACCCGCAAGCGCGACCGCCTCTACGGCGCCCTGAGCGAGGCGGGGTACGCGCTCACCCGCCCGGAGGGAACGTTCTACCTGTGGGGGCGAGCCCCCGACGGTGACTCTCAGCGCTACTGTGATGCGCTCGCCTCGCGCGGAATCCACCTCATGCCCGGAACGATCTTCGACCGACCCGAGCACTTCCGCATCTCGCTCACCGCGACGATGGACACGATCGAACTCGCTCTTCCCACCCTCGTCGAGGCCGCATCGTCATAGCGCGGCAGACCGCCACGCCGCGGACCGCCTTGCCCATGGTCTGACGCTCACTCCCCCCACCCGGGCATCCTCCGGTTCGAGCGCGACGACCTGATCGGGATCGGATGCTGGGGCCGCGGCATCCGTGGCGCTCGATTGTCGCGCGGCCCACACGTTCATCGCCAGGTAGGTGGCAACGCTCAGCACCGCGAACACCGCGAACACGGCGATCCAGCGCCAGAGCTGGTCGCCGAGCTGGCTCCAGTAGCGCGCGTCGGGCAGCACCAGCAGCAGGAAGAGCGTGAGCGTGGTGAAGTACAGCCCGAACCAGACCGGCTTCGATGCGGTCAGGATGGCTTTGCCGTCCATGCCGGGCAAGGGCAGCAGCGTGACCAGCAGCGTGGCGATGCCGCCGAGAGCGGCCACGACGAGGCCCCATGGCCGCTCTCGTATCTCGTGGACGCGATCTTTCGAGCGTGATGGTTCACGAACGGCGGAAGGTCCACCCCCAGGTGCAGGCGATTCCAGATCATAGCGGGGAACTTCACGCGCCGCACCGCTGAGAGCCGAGTGCCGCCTATCGGGCCGCCTGCGGACTCGCCGCTGCCACGGCTGCAAGCACCTTGTTCAGGAACGAGCCCACGGTGCGCGCCTCGATGTCGGTGAGTTCGGCCGCGAGGGCGCGCAGGCGCGTGGTGAGCGGATCGAGCTGGTCCGGGTCCATGTTCCGGTCGAAGGGACGCACCAGCTTCTTGCGGCGGTCACGGCCGTGGGGTTCGATGTCGATCATCCCGCGACCGACCAGGCGATCCATGAGGGCGGTCCCGGCGGCCGGGCTCAGGTTCAGAGCGCGGGCGATCATCGTGGGAGTGACCTCCTGCGTGTCCACCCGCTCCAGCAGATACCGCATCGCCGAACGGTCGGTATCGTTCATCTCCGACCGCTGCTGACGCTGCCGGGTGAGCTTCGCCTCCGCGAGGCGCAGCTGCTCGAGAATGTCCGCGACCTCCGGAACCTCGCCGTCTGTCACCTCGGACGATCCCTCAGGCTGTCCCATCACTGCCTCCTGTGACGCCCCCAGCGCCACCGCACAGTCTGCCCCATCAGGGGCTCTTGTTCAATAGTGAATGTTTCACTATCAGATTATTCGTTATTGAAGTATTGTGGGAGCAACTCACGACAGATCGGACTGGCAAGACAATGGCCTATCTCTACTACGGGGCCGACAATGCCCCGATCGAAATCCCCGAGAACCTCCTCGCTCACATCAAAGTCGTGATCACGGCCAAGCTGCGCCGCGGCGAGAGTTTCCTGATGTCGTGGCGCAACGAGGACGGCTCGGGCCGCTCGTCGATCTGGATGCAGCCGTCGATTCCGATGCGTTTCGTCTTCGAAAGCGCGGAGCCGGTTGAGCTCGATCGCGAAATCCTCGTGCGCCTGGCCGAGTCGGCGCACTCGAACGGCGGACTCTTCTTCACACTCCCTGGGCCCTCGGCCGCCGACGCCGAGAGCGACTCTCTCGAGGATCGGGAGAGGGAGTTCACCATGGCAGGATCCGCGCGCTGACCGAACGACGCCTCGGGCAGCGCCCGCCGAACATGGGAATCCCCTCCGAGTGCGCGCGTGTGGTTGCATCTCACCCGGATTCTCGGAATCGTGGCCGGTCGGTCACGAAAGGAGAGCACCATGCTCACGATGACGGAGAACGCGGCCACCGCCGTGAAGGGAATTCTCGCGCAGAACCCCGGGAACGATGACGCGGGTCTGCGGATCCACGGCGCTGACGACCCGGGCGCCGGATTCGCGCTCAGCGTGGCGACGCCCGAGGAGTCTGACCAGGTCGTCGAGACGTCAGGGGCACGCGTGTTCCTGGACGAGACGGCATCCGCAGCCCTGACCGACCGCGTCTTGGACGCCAAGGTCGACGACCAGGGCGGCGTGCGGTTCGAGTTGGCCGAACAGGCCTGAGGCTCCCCCGACGAGGGGTCTGCGAGGGTCCCGGTGCTTGCGAGCACCGGGACCCTTTTTCGTGCGCCCACGCCTCGCTACGCTCAAGAGCACGCCCGAACGACGGAGGTGCGCGGGTGAGCTGGGAGCTCGTCGTCGTCATCGTGCTGCTCGTCGCGGCGATAGCGATGTTCGCGATGGGCAGACCGCGGATGGATGTCGTGGCGGTGCTGATGATCGTGCTGCTGCCGCTGAGCGGCATCCTCACCGTCCCCGAGACCCTCGCCGGCTTCGCCGACCCCAACGTCATCCTCATCGCGGCGCTCTTCGTCGTCGGCGCCGGGCTCGCCCGCACGGGCGTCACCTACCGCCTGGGCGATTGGCTGTCGCGCCGCGCGGGCACCAGCGCCGCGCGGCTGATCGCGCTGCTGATGCTCTCGGTCGCCCTGCTGGGCGCGGTGATGAGCTCGACAGGGGTGGTGGCCATCTTCATCCCCGTCGCCCTCAGCATCGCGGCACGCACCGGCATCTCGCCGCGGCAGCTGCTGATGCCGCTGAGCTTCGCCGGGCTGATCAGCGGCATGATGACCCTCATCGCGACGACCCCGAACCTGATCGTCGACAGCGAGCTCGCCCGCAGCGGCTTCGGCGGCTTCGGATTCTTCAGCTTCACGCCCTTCGGGGTCGTGATCCTCGTCCTCGGGATCGGGTATCTGCTGTTCGCCCGGCGCTGGCTGGGCGATGACGACGCCACGACAGGACGCGCCCGGAACACGTTCCAGAGCCTGCTCGCCGACTACGGCGTCGACGGCCGCGCGCACCGGTACCGCGTGGGTGCGCGGTCACCGCTCATCGACGATGACCTCGCCAGGCTCGAGCTCGGCGACGGATACTCGCGCGTGCTCGCGCTGGAGCGCAGCCGGCTGTTCGGCCGCACCGTGCGGCTGACCGCCGATGACGCGACTGTCCGGCGCGGCGACATCCTCTTCGCTGTGGGCCTGCTGCCGGAGGCCGACCTGGAGCGGCTCCGGCTCGAGGCGCTCGGCCCGACCGACGAGTTCTTCGACGCCAACGCGCGCCAGATCGGGCTCGCCGAGATCCTCATCGGACCCGCGTCGAGGGCGATCGGCAGGAGCCTTCGCGAACTGCGGTTCCACGCATCGACCGACCTGGTCGTGCTGGGCGTGCGGCACGCGGGCCGCGTCATCGGCGCGTATGGCGATGAGCGACTGGCGGTCGGCGACACGCTGCTCGCCTCGGGCGCATGGGATTCGTTCGAGAAGCTCGGCGCCGCAGAGTCGGGCTACATCGTGCTCGACCTGCCGGCCGAGGTCGACGAGGTCGCGCCGGCGGCGAACCAGGCGCCCTTCGCCATCGCGAGCGTGGTGATCATGGTCGTGCTCATGGTCACCGGCATCGTGCCGAACGTCATCGCCGCCCTGATCGCGTGCCTGCTCATGGGCGTCTTCCGCTGCATCGACATGCCCAGCGCATACCGATCGATCCACTGGCCGACTCTGCTGCTGATCGTCGGCATGCTGCCGTTCGCGCAGGCGCTGGAGGTCACCGGGGGCGTCGACCTCATCGTCGACGGACTGCTGGGCGCCATCGGCGGCCTCGGGCCGCACGTGCTGCTGGGCGGCATCTTCGTCCTCACCGCCGTCATCGGCCTGTTCGTGTCGAACACGGCGACCGCGGTGCTGATGGCGCCCATCGCAATCACCGTCGCGGTGGAGGCGGGGCTGTCGCCGTATCCGTTCGCCATGATGGTGGCGCTCGCGGCATCCTCTGCCTTCATGACCCCCGTCTCGTCACCGGTGAACACCCTCGTGGTCGAGCCGGGCCGCTACCGGTTCGGCGACTTCGTGCGGGTGGGCGCGCCGTTCGCGGTCGTGGTGCTGCTGGTCAGTGTGGTGCTCGTGCCGGTGCTGCTGCCGTTTTGAGTGCGGTCTGAGGGGGCGTGCGCGGGTCAGTTCGCGACGAGCCAGTCTTCGAGCGGGGTGTCTGCAGTTGCCGCTCCAAGCCAGCGATCGAGAGCCCGGACGATGGCCGCGATGCGATCACCACCGCCGCGCGGAAAGCGACGCGGCGGCACGAGCAGAAGTCCGGCCGGCGCGACGTCGCTGGCGAGAGCGGCCGTGAGAAGTGGGCGGAAGTCTTTGATGTTCTCCGTCACGATCCGCCGGCGCTCCTCAGCTGCCCATCGGAAGATCTCGGCGTCGGGTGCGCCGCGCAGGTCGGGATGCGCGACGACCGCGACGACATCGTGTCCGCGCTCGCGCAACGAGGCGGCGATCGCTTCCCCGTAATGCTCGTCGAGGAGCAGGCGGGCCGTCATGCGAGCAGCCGCCGCTGCGCCTCCCATGCCCGCAGAGCTTGTTCGGCGGCGCGCTCGTTCTCGGCGATCTCGGCGTCGATCTCGGCGGAATAGCCGCCGTAGTAAGCGATCGCGACGCGCACGCGACCGGGGCTGAGTTCGAGGTCGGTCGCGATCGCGTCGACGGCAGGCTCGCCGCGCAGGTCGGCGTCACGCAGTGCGGCGATCACCTCCCACACATCCGGCCCGGCGGCCAGTCCCGCCCGTCGCCCACTGGGGCCATCGCGGAACACGATGCCGGGATACTCCTGGGCGCGCAGTCCCTCGTCGACAAGTCGCTGCGCGAGGCCCGATGGGGTCGTATCGCGGCCGGCCGCGCGGCGACGCAGCCGTTCGAGCACGGCGGAATCGAACCGGATCGAAAGGGGGTGCGACGACATGCACTACATTGTAGTGCATTGCGCACGTGCGACGTCTGGCTGTGGCCGCAGGCGCACGCGTCAGCGGAAGTCGCGCGAGCGGTGCCGCACGCCGACGCGCAGGTCTTCGAAGCGGTCGGCGAGCACGTTGGTCACGCCCTCGGGCGAGCGCTCCAGCATTCCCCGCACGATGAGCGCGGGCGCGTCGCGCACGAGCCGCCGGTGCCGGTTCCACAGGCCGACCGAGCAGACCACGTTGACGAGACCGTGCTCGTCCTCGAGATTGAGAAAGGTGACGCCGGATGCCGTGGCCGGCCGCTGCCGGTGGGTGACCAGCCCCGCAACCTCGATGCGCCGCCCGGTCTCGTGGCCGCGCAGCTCGCGCGAGGTGAGCACGCCGCGGGCGTCGAGGCCGGACCGGTAGTGGGTCATCGGGTGGTCGTCGGTGGAGACGCCCGTCGCCCACAGGTCGGCGGCGAGCCGCTCGTAGCTGGACGGATCGGTGAACAGCGGCGGCTGCACCGCGATCATCGAATCGGGCAGGAACACGCTGCGATCCTGCGCGGCCGACCCCGCCAGCCAGATCGCCTCGCGCCGGGTCAGCCCGAAGCACTCGAACGCCCCCGCGGTGGCGAGCGCCTCGAGCTGGGCCTGGGTGACATCGGTGCGCCGCACCAGGTCGCGCATGTCGCGGAAGAGGCCGTCGGCCTCGCGGGCCTCGACGATGCGCTGCGCCGCCGCCTTGCCGACGCCCTTGACTGCGGCCAGGCCCAGCCGCACCGCGAACGCGCCGTCGCGGCGGTGCGCGGCGGATTCGTCCGGCGCACCGAGGTCGAAGTCGCCGACCGGAGGCTGGTGCGGCGAGACGCAGGCATCCATACCTGTCGGGTCACCGCGTTTCGTCTCGCTGCGCTCGCTCAACGACCAGGGGGAGGCTGTGACCAGTTCTTCCAGCAGGGCCTCGGCATCGGAGAGCTGGATGTCGGGGCGACGCACCTCCACACCGTGACGGCGCGCATCGGAGACGAGCGTCGACGGCGAGTAGAACCCCATCGGCTGCGCCCGCAGCAGCCCCGCCAGGAACGCGGCCGGATAGTGCAGCTTCAGCCACGACGACGCGTACACCAGCAGCGCGAACGACAGCGAGTGGCTCTCGGCGAAGCCGAAGTTCGCGAACGCCTGGATCTTTCCGTAGATCGCGTCGGCGTCCTCGCCGACGAGCCCGTTGCGCGCCATGCCGGCGTACAGCTTGTCGCGCAGCGATTCGATGCGCTCGACGCCGCGCTTGGACCCCATCGCGCGGCGCAGGAGGTCGGCATCCTCTCCGCTCAGATCCCCCACCGCCATGCCCATCTGCATGAGCTGCTCCTGGAAGATGGGGATGCCCAGCGTCCGCTCGAGCACGGGCTCGAGCTTCGGGTGCGGGTAGGTCACCTTCTCGCGGCCCAGCTTGCGGCGCACGAACGGGTGCACCGCCCCGCCCTGGATGGGCCCGGGCCGGATGAGCGCGATCTCGATGACGAGGTCGTAGAACCGCCGCGGCTGCAGGCGCGGCAGCAGCCCCATCTGCGCGCGCGACTCCACCTGGAACACCCCGACCGCATCCGCCCGGCACAGCATGTCGTAGACCGCCTGCTCCTCCTTCGGGATCGTCGCGAGCTCCCACCGCTCCCCCGTGGCCCCGGCCACGAGGTCGAAGCAGTACTGCAGGGCTGCCAGCATCCCCAACCCCAGCAGGTCGAACTTG
>DASSYC010000039.1:0-2939 GCA_035703465.1 Microbacterium sp.
TAGGCTAGGCCTGTGGCGCCCTCCCTGTCCCTGATCGACGCGGTTTCCCAGCGACTCGATAGCTTCGCGGCTCTGCGACGTGCGGAATCCGGCGACCTGGGGCCCGAAGCCGCCGATTTCGTGGCCGGCGGCATCGACGCCCTGTACGGCGGCAAACGACTGCGTGCGCGCTTCCTGCACACCGGGTGGCGTGCCGTCGCCGAGGCCGGCGGCGGTGCGCGCGCGGCACCCGACGCGGTGATCGCCGCGGCGGCCGCTCTGGAGGTCTTCCACGTCGCCGCCCTCGTCCACGACGACCTCATCGACAACTCCGACACCCGGCGCGGGCGCCCGGCGGCCCATCGCGTGCTCGAGGCGGCGCACCGCGACCGTCAGTGGGGTGGGGATGCCGCCGCTTACGGCCGCTCTGCCGCCATCCTGCTGGGCGACCTCCTGCTCGGCTGGAGCGACGATCTGCTCGAAGACGGGCTGGCCGAGGCGCCGCCCGCGCACGCCGCCGCGGCGCGCGCGGTGTACGCGCGCATGCGCCGCGATGTCATCGTCGGGCAGTACCTCGACGTGGCTGAGGAGTCGGCGTGGGTGACCACGCCCGACGACGAGCACGCGCCGCGCGCCCTGCGCGTGGCGCGGTTCAAGTCCGCGCGCTACAGCGTGCAGCAGCCGGTGCTGATCGGCGCCGCGCTGGCCGGGGCCGATGCCGGGCAGACCGCCGCGCTCGCCGCCTTCGGCGAGCCGCTCGGGCTGGCGTTCCAGCTGCGCGACGACGTGCTGGGGGTCTTCGGCGATGCCTCGGTGACCGGCAAGCCCGCCGGCGGCGACCTGCGCGAGGGCAAGCGCACGATGCTCATCGCCCTCACCCGTCAGCAGCTTGCCGCGGGCGGCCGCCACGTGATCGACGAGCTGCTCGGGGATGCCGACCTCGACGCGGATCAGGTCGCGACCCTGCAGCGCACGATCATCGACACGGGTGCGCTCGACCGCGTCGAAGAGCTCATCGCACAGTACGTGCGCGACGCCGACCGCGCTCTGTCGGGCGCGCGGCTGGGCAACGCAGCCGTCGGCGAGCTGCGTGATCTCGCGCGCGCTGCGACCGCGCGCAGCTCCTAGGCCAGCGCCTGGGCGACCCGGCGCACCTCGCTCTTGCGGCCGGCACGAAGCGCCTCGATCGGACTGGTGCCGATCGACTCGTCCGGCGCGAGCAGCCAGTCGATCGCCTCATCATCGGAGAATCCGGCGTCGTGCAGGACGAACACGGTGCCGCGCAGGGCCGGCAGCGGCCGGCCGTCCACGACGAAGACGGCGGGCACCCGCGGTCCGCCGCCATGGCGACGCGAGGCGATGAGCTGGTTCTCGTCGAGCAGGCGCCGCACGCGTCCGAGCGGCTCGCCGAGCGCCTCGACGAGCTCGGGCAGGCTGAGCCATTCCGCGGCCGAAGCCGAAGTGTCACCGGTCACGATGCCACTATGCCAAATTCCGGCGAGCGCCAGGGCCAGATTCCGAGAGCGCCAGATCCGGCCCAGCGGCGAAAGACCGCAGAGCCTTCGACCACTTCAGCATCGTGGACCACTCCTATAACAGCTGTTGACACGAATTCACATCCGTGACACCTTTTCAGAAGTCCCAGAGGGGGAATCTCTTGCGACACCGTGACATCGGCCGACCCGGATACCTCGTTGGCATGCCCGCAGCCATCATCGGCTCGCTCGCCCTCGGACTGGGCATCACCCCGCCGGCGGCAGCCGCCGAGGTCCACACGGACACGAGTGCCCTCGGAATCCGGATGCACACCGCATCCCCTCCCGAGAGCTGCACCGTGCGCAAGGGCGACACCGTCTGGGCCATCTCCCAGCGCTACGGACTGCGCGTGGCCGACGTGCTGGCCTGGAACGGCCTGAGGTCTTCGGTGATCCACCCCGGCCAGGTGCTCACGCTGCGCCCACCGGCGGCGAAGAAGGCCGCGCCGGCGAAAAAGGCCGCTTCGGCGGCCGTCCACACGGTCAAGCGCGGCGACACCGTCTTCGCGATCGCGCAGCGGTACGGGAAGAGCGTCGACCAGGTGCTCTCGGCGAATGGGCTGACCCGCGCGTCGATCATCTACCCCGGCCAGCGCATCGTCATCCCCGGTGCGTCCGGGTCGACTGCTCCGGCGAAGAAGGCGCCCGCGCCGAAGGCGAGCGCTCCGGCGAAGAAGGCCGCGGCATCCCAGGGCACGCACACCGTGCGCAAGGGCGACACCGTCTGGGCCATCGCCTCCAAAGCCGGGGTCTCGGTGCAGGCGGTGCTCGATGCGAACGGGCTCAGCCGCTCGTCGATCATCTACCCGGGCCAGAAGCTCAGGATCCCCGGCACGGCGGCGCCGGCGGCCGCCGCACCCGCCACGTCGGGGAACATCACGAAGCTCGACGCCGAGCAGCAGCGCAACGCGAAGACGATCATCCAGGTCGGCCGCCAGCTCGGCGTGCCCGAGCGCGGCATTGCGATCGCCCTGGGCACTGCGATGGTGGAGTCGTGGCTGCGCAACCTCGACTGGGGCGACCGCGACTCGCTGGGGCTGTTCCAGCAGCGGCCCAGCACCGGGTGGGGCACCGCCGCACAGGTGCGCGACCCCGTCCGGGCGACGCGTGCGTTCTTCGGCGGCCCCGGCGACCCCAACGGCAGCCGCACCCGGGGCCTGCTTGACATCCGCGGATGGCAGAGCATGTCGTTCGCCCAGGCCGCCCAGGCCGTGCAGATCTCGGCGTTCCCCGACCGGTACGCCCAGTGGGAAGACGACGCCTACGCCTGGATCAAGGCCTACGGCTGAGGGGTGAGCCGCTCCCGGGGCTCCCAGCATCCCGTCCCTAGACTCGGATCGTGAGTACGAGCCAGCAAGCCGATCCGATGATCGGCCGTCTTGTCGACGGCCGTTATCGGGTGCGCGCGCGCATCGCTCGCGGCGG
>DASSYC010000057.1:0-12083 GCA_035703465.1 Microbacterium sp.
TGCGCAGCTGCGCCTCGTCCAGCACGATCGACGCCGAGGCCGACGAGAACGCGTCGTCGCCGCGGACGGGCAGGCCGGTCGCGTGCACGGTCATGTCGCCGGTCATCGCCCCCAGGGTGACGTCGTCGGAGGTGATCGTCACCTCGTCGAGCGTGCCCTTGGCGAGCTGGAGCAGCACGACCCCCGTCAGGTCGACCTCGACCTCCTGGTCGGGGGGCAGGCCGAGCTCGGACACGACAGCGCTGCGGATCGAGTTGGTGGTGACCTCGCGGGCGAGCCACTCGGCGGCGACGACGGCGATCGCCAGCAGGATCAGCAGCACGACGATCGCCGCGATCCACCGTCCGGCGTGCCGCCGGCGCGGCGGCGGACCGGGCACCTGCAGCTCCCAGCGGTAGCCGGGCTGGGCTTCGGGCAGACCGCTCATGCCTCCGTCCTACCCGTCGACCTACATGCGCTCCGGTGCCGACACGCCGAGGAGGGTCAGTCCGTTGCGCAGCACCTGCCCGGTGGCGTCGTTGAGCCACAGGCGGGTTCGGTGCAGATCGGTCACCGGATCGTCGCCGAGCGGGATGACCCGGCAGCTGTCGTACCACCGGTGGTAGAGACCGGCGAGCTCTTCGAGGTAGCGGGCCACCCGGTGCGGCTCGCGGACTTCGGCCGCGAAGGCGACGATGCGCGGGAACTCCTGCAGCGCGCCCAGCAGTGCCGACTCGGTCTCGTGATCGAGCAGCTCGGGCGCGAACGCGTCGCGGGTGACGCCCGCCGGTGCCGCGTTGCGCGCGACGTTGTGCGTGCGCGCGTGCGCGTACTGCACGTAGAACACGGGGTTGTCGTTCGTGCGCTTCTGCAGCACGTCGAGGTCGACGTCGAGGTTCGAGTCGGTCGAGCTGCGGGTCAGCGCGTAGCGCGCGGCATCCACTCCCACGATCTCGACCAGGTCCTCCATCGTGACCACCGTGCCGGCCCGCTTCGACATGCGCACCGGCTGGCCGCCCTTGACGAGGTTCACCAGCTGCCCGATGAGGATCTGCAGGTTCACACCGGGCTCGTCGCCGAAGGCGGCCGTCATCGCCATCAGGCGCCGCACGTACCCGTGGTGGTCGGCGCCGAGCATGATGATGCACCGATTGAAGCCGCGCTCGCGCTTGTCGAGGTAGTACGCCAGATCGCCGGAGATGTAGGCCGGCTGCCCGTCGGACTTGATGATCACACGATCCTTGTCGTCGCCGAACTCGGTGGAGCGCAGCCAGACGGCGCCGTCGGCCTCGAAGATGTGCCCGAGCTCGCGCAGCCGCTGCACCGCACGCTCGACAGCACCGGACTCGTGCAGCGAGTTCTCGTGGAAGTACACGTCGAAGTCGACGCCGAACTCGTGCAGGCTCTGCCTGATCTCTTCGAACATGAACCCGACGCCACGCGCCCGGAACGCCTCCTGCTTCGCCTCCGGCGCGAGCGCGTCGATGTCGCCGTCGTAGGCGAGCGCGACACGGCGGGCGATCTCACCGATGTAGCCGCCGCCGTAGCCGTCCTCGGGCGTCGGACGACCCTCGTGCGCGGCGACCAGGCTGCGCGCGAAGCGGTCGATCTGCGATCCGTGGTCGTTGAAGTAGTACTCGCGTGTGACCGCTGCGCCCTGCGACGCGAGGATGCGCGCCAGTGCGTCGCCCACCGCCGCCCAGCGCGTGCCGCCGAGGTGGATGGGGCCCGTGGGATTGGCGGAGACGAACTCGAGATTGATGACCTCGTCAGACAGCACGCCCGAGGTGCCGAACGCCGCCCCGGCATCCACGATGGCCTTCGCCAGCGCGCCGGCGGCAGCGGCATCCAGCCGGATGTTGATGAAGCCGGGTCCGGCGACCTCCACGCTCGCGATGCCGCGCACCGCGCGCAGACCCTGGGCGATCTCGGCGGCGAGCTCGCGGGGGCTCGCACCCATCCGCTTCGCGAGCTTGAGCGCCGCGTTGGACGACCAGTCGCCGTGCTCACGGTTCTTCGGCCGCTCCAGAAGGAGATCGGATGCCTCGAGCCCCTCGGCTGCACCGGGTCGACGCTGCTGCGCGATGTGCGTGATGACGGCGAGCAGTGCGGTGGAGAGGGCGGCGGGATCCATAGACCGCCCAGTCTAGTTTCAGGCCATCCGCGCCGACGTCACGTGGTCGTCGGCCGGCGCGGCATCCGTCGACTCGGCGTCCACCTGCAGGCGGCGCAGCGTCACGGATCCGCCGTGCTGGCTGAGGAACGCGCAGTCGGCGGCGTCGCGCCCGGTGGCGATCCGCACGAGCGTGTGGCGATTCGCGAGCCGGGTGGCGTCGACGGCGTGCCAGTCCCCGTCGAGGTACGCCTCCGCGACCGCGTGGAAGTCCATCGGCACCAGCCCCGGCGCATAGCAGGAGGCGTAGCGGGCGGGCACGTCCATCGCACGCAGCAGAGCGATCACGACGTGTGCGTAGTCGCGGCACACTCCGCGCCCCGTCTCCAGCGTGGTCACCGCGCTGTCGGTGCCCTGCGACGCGTCCGGGGCATAGGCGAGGTTCGTGGCCGCGAAGTCCGCGATGGCCGAGAGCAGGTCGAAGCTCTCCATGCCGCTGAACTGCTGCCGTGCCCGGCCGAACAGCACGTCGGACTCGCAGTAGCGACTGGGTCGCAGGCAGGTGAGCGCCTCCAGGTCGTCGGCGGGCGCGGCCGGCTCGCGGCCGACGACCGTCGCGGTGTAGCGCACCTCGAGCAGTCCCTGCTCCGCGCTCAGCCTGTGCAGGCGGCTGCCGGAGGAGTCGACGAGCTCGCCGGCGACAAGGCGTCGGCCATCCTGGGTGAAGGTGAGCCGTTCGTCCTCCACGGGCACGGAGCGGGACACCGCGACGGAGAAGACGAGGTCGGCGGACTCGTCGATGTCGAGGTCGATCGCGGCGGAGACGAGGCGGGGCACCGGGCAATCCTAAGCGGCGCCGGCGATGGCTCGCACACGCCTGTGGACAGTGTGCGGTGGTCGCGCAGAATTCGCCTATCCTCGCTGTCATGACGTCGGCCGGACCCGAACGCGTCCGACGTGCGTGGGGCATCGCCGCTCTCGCCGTCGCTGTCGCTGGGATATGCCTTCTCGCGCTCTGGCGACCGTGGGCGGGTGGAACGGCGCCCGTATCGGCCGGGTCGGCGGGAGACACCGCTCTCAGCGCCGCCGAGCCGCAGCCGCTGACGATCCCCGAGGGCGCGCGCGTGCTCGTCTTCGGCGACTCCTGGACCTGGGGCCAGTCCGCTGTCGTGCCGACTCGCGGGTACGCCTACCTGCTGGGGCGCGAGCGCGGCTGGGACGTCTCTGTCGACGGCGTGCGCGGCAGCGGCTACCTGCGCCCCGGCATCGACGGCGGGACGTACGGCGAGCGCATCGCAGCCTTGGATGCGGAGCTGCACCCCGACCTCGTGGTCATCCAGGGCTCGATCAACGACCGCGGGAACTATCCGACGGGATTCACCGCGGCGGTGACGGATGCCTGGGACGCCCTGGCCGACACCTATCCGGATGCCGAGGTCGTCGTCTTCGGCCCGGCGCCGCATGTGCTCCCGGTCGAACGGGCCGTCGTGCAGATCGACCGCGAGCTCGCCGAGCTCGCCGCGCTGCGCGGATGGAATTACATCTCGCCGCTGGCCGAGCAGTGGATCACCGATCGCAACTACCGTCGCGTCATCGACGCCGGTGATCTGCACCCCTCGACAGCCGGCCACGCGTACCTCGCGCTCCGGCTTGCGAACAGTCTCGCCGCGCTGTCGGCGGCCGGTGCCGTGGAGCAGTGATCCGGCTCCGCGGTGGTAGCCTCGATCGGTACGCCTCCGTAGCTCAGGGGATAGAGCGTTGGTTTCCGGTACCAAAGGTCGCACGTTCGATTCGTGTCGGGGGCACCAGAGAATCCCGGTGCAGCCGGTGACCCGTCTCGACTGACCCGTCTCGACGAACGCCGCCCGCCCCGACAGCAGACCATGGACGACACCCTCACCGACGAACTCCGCACCCTGCGCGCTCGCGCATACGGTCCCGCCGCCGACATCCACGACGACCCCGCGGCGCTGGAGCGTCTCCGGCAGCTCGAGTCGTGGGGTCGCACGCCGCCCCGGCCGCCGGACCCGGCCAGCTCCCCGCCGGCGGCCGACGCGGGCGCACCGAACCCCGAGACCGCGGACCGCACGCCGGCGTCGCCGCCCCCGGCATCCCCTGCTCCCGCGGTCGCTCCGGCGCCGCCCACCCGCCGCTGGGGCCGGGGCCGGCTGTTGCTGGTCTGGATCGCCACGCTGGTCGCCGCGGGGCTCGCGGGCGCTGCGGCAGCGTCGCTCATGCCGCGCAGCGAGTCGGCGCCGCTGGCCACGCTCGCGGCGACGCAGGATGCATCCTGGCCGGACTTCGTCCTCGGGGATCGGCCGGAGGGCGCCGTGCTGTTCGCCGAGCACCTCGGGGTGCAGATGATCGCGGTTCCGCAGGAGGTGCAGGGCGGGTCGTCGGTCTGTCTCTACGCGATGAGCGCGCGCGACCTCCCTCGGGGCGCGTTCGCCGTCGGCTGCGGCGCCGGCCCGTTCGCCCCGACCCTGACGAGTGTGGTCGGCTCGGATTGGCCCGCGGAGATGCTCGAGCGGTTCCCGGTGGGCTCCGCCGTGCAGTATGTCCTCGCGGGCGATCGCGTTCTCGTGTACGCAGCGCTTCCTGGCTCGGCGCCCGAGCCCACTCCCTAGACGCGCTCCAGCGCCAGATACTGGTGGACGAAGGCGACGGCCATCCCGCCCTCGCCGACGCCGGCGGCGACGCGCTTGACCGACCCTGAGCGCACGTCGCCGACGGCGAAGACCCCGGGCGCGCTCGTCTCCAGGGCGAACGGACGGCGCACCTCAGTCCAGTGCGGCGAGGCCGCGGCATCCGTCCCGGTGAGCACGAACCCGTGCTCATCCCGGACCACCTCATCGGGCAGCCAGTCGGTGACCGCATCCGCGCCGATCATCACGAACAGCACCGTGCCGTCGCGCTCGGCCTCCGTCCCGGTGCGGCGATCGGCGACGACGACCCCGCGCAGGCGGCCGTCTCCTTCGACTCCGGCCACCTCCGAGCGCGTCTCGATGCGGATGTCGCCGTTGGCCGCCAGCTGGTCGATGAGATAGCGCGACATGCTCGTCTCGAGCGTCTCGCCGCGCACCAGCATGGTCACTGAGCGCGCGTGCCGCGCGAAGAACAGGGCCGCCTGCCCAGCCGAGTTGCCGGCGCCGACGATGAAGACATCCGCGCCGTGCGCGAGTGCGGCATCGCTGCGGGCAGCTCCGTAGTAGACGCCGTTGCCGAGGTAGCGGTCCACGCCGGGGGTCGGCAGGTGGCGCCACTGGACTCCGGTCGCGACGACGACCACCGACGCGCGCACCACGGTTCCGCCGTCGAGCGCCACGTCCCAGTCGTCACCGGCTCCGCGGAGCTGTTCGACCGCCCGCGTCACGACGATCTCGGCGCCCAGCCGCCTGGCCTGCTGGAGCGCGCGACTGGCGAGGTCGTCGCCGGAGATGCCGAAGGGGAAGCCGGTGTAGTTCTCGATGCGCGTGGAGGTGCCGGCCTGGCCGCCGGGTGCCAGCGACTCGACCACGACGGTGCGCAGACCCTCGGCGGCCGCATTCACGGCGGCGGTGAGACCGGCGGGTCCGCCGCCGAGGACGACGACGTCGTACTCGGATGCCGCCGGCTCGACGTCCAGGCCGACGGTCTCAGCGATCTCGCGCATCCCCGGTGCGACCAGGCGCCGGCCGTCTGCCGTCTGCAGCACGGCGATCGTCTCGTCCGGGCCCGGGGCATCGAGCGTCACGCGCTCGAAGGCGACCTGGTTGCGGGTCAGGAAGCTCGCGATGCGGTGTGCGAGGGGGTCCAGGCGCGGACCGATGAGGGTGACGGCAGTATCCGGCTGCTCGGCGGCGATCTCCTGCAGCGAGTCCACGTAGCGCCGTGCCAGTCCCGCCACGCGGTCGGGCAGCGACGGAGCGATCGCGGCGACCGTGTAGTACACCGCGGAGTCGAGCTTGATGATCCTCGACGGCTCGGCCGCGCGCCCGCTCGCGGGGAAGGGCACGCTGAAGGTCATCGGCACCTCGCCGAAGAATCGGCCCGGCGCGCGGGTGCCGATGACCCGCTCCTCACCGCCGACGACCTTGGTGATCTCGACGGAGCCCTCGATGACGACGAACAGTGCGCGCTGGTCTCCCTCGTGGGCGAAGTACTCCCCGGCGACGAGCCGGATGTCCTCCACCGCGCCGGACAGATAATCGAGCGCCTCCTGCGGCAGCGCGGCGAAGATCCGGATGCCGCGAAGCTCGGCGGAGGTGATCACGTTTCCTCACGCTACCCGCGGGGCATGGAGGCGGATCGCAGCAGGAGTATCAGCGCATTAAGAACGCCCCCGCGGCCGAGGCTGCGGGGGCGTTCATCGTGCGATCTGCGGTCTCCGTTTCCGTCCCTTTCGAGATTTCCGTTTCCGTTTTCTCTTCGCATGAGTGAATCTACTGGACTCCTGGCAAACGTCAAGGGTTCGCCCCGAAGTCACCTCGACATCATGTTGAAGGTGAGGCTTGCGGGCCCTCTAGCGACCTACGCGAACGCCTCCACCGGCGGGCAGGCGCACACCAGGTTGCGGTCGCCGTAGGCCTGGTCGATGCGGCGCACCGGCGGCCAGTACTTGCCGCTGACGAGCGACCGCAGCGGATAGACGGCGATCTCGCGGGAGTAGGGATGCGTCCAGTCGCCGACCGCGATCGACTCCGCCGTGTGCGGGGCGTTCACCAGCGGATTGTCGTCGCGCGGCCACTCCCCCGCCGCCACGGCGAGTGCTTCAGCCCTGATCGCGATCATCGCCTCGACGAACCGCTCGAGCTCGGCGATGTCTTCGGACTCGGTGGGCTCGACCATGAGCGTGCCCGCGACCGGGAACGACATCGTCGGCGCGTGGAAGCCGTAGTCGATGAGCCGCTTGGCGACATCGTCGACGGTGATTCCGGTCTCCTCGCGCAGCGGCCGCAGGTCGAGGATGCACTCGTGCGCTACCAGGCCGTTCTCGCCGGTGTACAGCACCGGGTAGTGCTCGCGCAGCCGGTCGGCGACCCAGTTCGCCGCGAGAACCGCGGCGCCGGTGGCATCCTTCAGTCCCTGCGCCCCCAGCATGCGCATGTACGCCCACGAGATCGGCAGAATGCCGGCGGAGCCGTATGCCGCCGCTGAGACCGGACCCCCGTCGAACACGAAACCGCCGGCATGGTCGGCGCGCTGCGACAGCGGATGCGAGGGCAGGTATGGCGCGAGGTGGGCCTTTGCCGCAACCGGTCCGACGCCGGGGCCGCCGCCGCCGTGCGGGATCGCGAAGGTCTTGTGCAGGTTCAGGTGCGACACGTCTCCGCCGAAGTCGCCGAAGCGCGCATAGCCGAGCAGCGCGTTCAGGTTCGCGCCGTCGACGTAGACCTGGCCGCCGGCGTCGTGCACGGCCTGCGTGATCTCGACGATGTCCTGTTCGTACACGCCGTGCGTCGACGGGTAGGTGATCATGAGCGCCCCGATCGTGTCGGCGTGCTCCGCGATCTTGGCCCGCAGATCGTCGAGATCGACGTTTCCGGCATCGTCGCACGCGACGACCACCACCTTCATGCCGGCCAGCACCGCGGAGGCGGCATTCGTGCCGTGCGCCGACGACGGGATGAGGCACACCGTGCGCTCGGGTTCGCCGTTGGCGCGGTGGTAGCCGCGGATCGCCAGAAGCCCCGCCAGTTCGCCCTGCGAGCCGGCATTCGGCTGCAGCGAGACCGCGTCGTATCCCGTGACCTCGGCGAGCCACGACTCCAGCTGCTCGATGAGCGCCAGGTAGCCGCGGACATCCTCCTCCGGAGCGTACGGGTGCACGCGTGCGAACTCGGGCCACGTCACCGCGGCCATCTCGGTGGCCGCGTTGAGCTTCATCGTGCACGAGCCGAGGGGGATCATGCCGCGGTCCAGCGCATAGTCCTTGTCGGCGAGCAGCTTCAGGTAGCGCATCATCGCCGTCTCGCTGCGATGGGTCGAGAAGACCGGGTGCGTGAGGTACTCGTCCACCCGATGCAGCACTTCGGGCACCGCCCGCAGCGGGGTCGCATCGGCGAACGCCAGCTCGGGGTCTTCGCGCTCGTCCGCTGCGCTGAACGCCCACGCGACCGCGGCGAGGTCGGCCGCGGTGGTGGTCTCGTCCACCGACACGCCCACCGTGGCCATGTCGATCCATGCCAGCTGATACCCCTTCGACCGGGCCCGATCGATCACGCGGTCCGACGGACCCTCTGTGACCACGCGGATCGTGTCGAAGAACGCGTCGTGCTCGACGATGAGTCCCAGGTCACGCAGCCGTGCGGCCAGCGACTCCGCCTTGCTGGCCACGTCGAGGGCGATCGCGCGCAGCCCATCAGGTCCGTGGTAGACCGCGTACATCGCCGCCATCACCGCCAGCAGCACCTGCGCGGTGCAGATGTTGGAGGTGGCCTTCTCGCGGCGGATGTGCTGCTCGCGGGTCTGCAGGGCGAGCCGGTAGGCGGGATGCCCGGCGGCATCCTGCGATACTCCGACCAGCCGCCCCGGCAGCTGGCGCTCCAGCCCGGCACGCACCGCCATGTAGCCGGCGTGCGGGCCGCCGAACCCCAGCGGAACCCCGAACCGCTGCGTCGTGCCGACTGCGATGTCGGCGCCCAGCGAGCCGGGCGAGCGCAGCAGGGTGAGTGCGAGCAGGTCCGCCGCGACCACGGCCAGTCCGCCCTGAGCCTGCACCGCCTCGATGGCCTCTGAGGGGTCGCAGATCCGCCCTGAGGCGCCGGGGTACTGGATGAAGGCGCCGAACGCGTCGATGTCGCCCGGGGGCGGACTCATGTCGTAGCCGGTGTAGTGCAGGCGGATGCCGACCGCCGCGGCCCGGTGCTCCAGCAGCGCCTTGGTCTGCGGCAGGGCGTCGGCGTCGACGAGGAACACGTCGGATGACGACTTCGAGGCGCGGCGGGCGAGAAGCATCCCCTCCACGACGGCAGTCGCCTCGTCGAGCATGGACGCGTTCGCCGTCGCGAGTCCGGTGAGGTCGGACACCATCGTCTGGAAGTTGATCAGCGCCTCCAGGCGCCCCTGCGAGATCTCGGGCTGGTACGGCGTGTACGCCGTGTACCAGGACGGATTCTCGAACACGTTGCGGGCGATGACCGAAGGGGTGAGCGTGTCGTAGTACCCGAGCCCGATCATGGGGCGGGCCGGGCGGTTCTGCGACGCGAGCTCGCGCAGCTCGCCGAGCGTCTCCGCTTCGGTGGCGGCGGGCGGGATGTCGGAGCTGACGGTGTCGCGCACCGATCGGATGGATGCCGGCACGGCCGCGTCCACGAGCGCCTCGAGGCTGTCGTAGCCGAGGGTCTCGAGCATGGCGCGCTGCGCCGCGGCATCCGTCCCGATGTGGCGGGCTGAGAACGTCACGCGTCGCCGCCGGTGAGCGCGAGGTAGGCCGCGCGGTCGAGGAGGGAGTCGACAGCGGATGCCTCGGCCTGCATCTTCACGAGCCAGGCCGCGCCGAACGCATCGGCGTTCACCGCCGACGGGTCGTCGACGACAGCGTCGTTGACCTCGGTCACCTCTCCGGTCAGCGGCGCATAGAGCTCGCTGACCGACTTGGTCGACTCGATCTCGCCGAATTCCTCCCCGGCCGTGAGCGCGGTGCCGACGGCGGGCAGGTCGACGTAGACCACGTCGCCGAGCTGGTCCGCCGCGTAGTCGGTGATGCCGACCGTGGCGATGCCGGTCGCGGGGTCGAAGTCGACCCACTCGTGCTCGGCGGTGTACTTGAGGCTGTCGAGATCGGTCATTTCTTCCTCCGGTAGAAAGGCAGGGCGGTCACAGTGGCGGGGATGGGAGTTCCCCGCACGTCGATGGCGAGCTCGGTGCCCGCTGCAGCGAGCGGGGGCGGCACGAAGGCGAGGGCGATCGGGTGGCCGAGGGTGGGGCTGAGCGCGCCGCTGCTCACCTCGCCGACGGCCTCGCCGTCATGGAGCACGGCGTATCCGGCGCGACCGGCGCGGCGCCCCTCCGACACGAGACCGACCAGCACCGGAGCGTCGCTGGAGACGATCGCCGCGAGTGCGCCCTTGCCGACGAAGTCGTCCTTGTCCAGGGCGACGACGCGGCCGAGTCCGGCCTGCGCGGGAAGCATGTCGAGCCCGAGCTCGTGGCCGTACAGCGGCATCCCGGCCTCCAGGCGCAGTGTGTCGCGGGCCGCGAGTCCTGCCGGGACCAGGCCGAGCGGCTCGCCGGCGGCCAGCAGCGCATCCCACAGCTCGCCCGCCAGGCTCGCGCGGATGAACAGCTCGAACCCGTCCTCGCCGGTGTACCCGGTGCGCGCGAGGTGCATGGGCACGCGGGTGCGGTCCGCGGCGATGAAGGCGGCGTGACCGCGGCGGTAGTACTTCAGCTCGGTCAGCGCCGGAGACAGATCGGTGATCTGCGCCGTCGCCTCGACGATCTCCTGCGACCGCGGTCCCTGGACGGCGATCAGCGCGATGTGGTCGGTGCGGTCGTCCACGACGACGTCGAAGCCGCGTGTCCGCTCGGTCAGCGCCGCCACCGCCGCATCGCGGTTGCCCGCGTTCGCGACGACCAGGTAGGCATCGTCGGCGGCGCGGTAGACGATGAGATCGTCGACGATCCCGCCGCTCGTGTCCAGGAGCAGCGTGTACTTCGCCTGGTCGACGGCCAGCGCCGACATCCGCCCCGAGACGGCGAAGTCGAGGAACCGCGCCGCATCGGCGCCGCGCACCTCGATCTCGGACATGTGCGAGATGTCGAACAGTCCGGCGGCGGTGCGGACGGCGTGATGCTCGGCGAGGTCGGACGTGTAGCGCACCGGCATCATCCAGCCGCCGAAGTCGGTGAACGAGGCGCCCAGCGCCTCGTGCCGGTCGCGCAGCACCGTGTGGCGCGGTGGGGTGGGGTCGGTCATGAGTTCTCCGGTGTTCGGATGACGGATGCCGGACGGCATCCGCGAACTCCCCCTCTGTCATTGGCCTGAGAGCTTCGCCCGTCATCGGGCTTTCACCTTCGGCACGGTGCCGTCATCCATGACGGCGATCGTTTTCCAGAGCGGCCGGACGCGTGCGGTATGCGGACCTGAGAGATTGGCGGGGAGGCTTGCTCCTTCGGTGCCCCGGCTGGGGCTCTCCCGCACACGTCATGCGGCCTGTGTGTTCTGTTTGCTCGACAGCATACCCGGCCGCGCCGTGTCGCTCAGTCCGCCCCCTCCTTGTGGCCGGTCTCGAGCACGTCTCCGGCGGGAAGCTCCTGGTGACCGCCGAACTGCAGCCGCATCGCCGAGAGCACCTGATTGGCGAAGTGGTCCTCGCCGCGCGACGCGAAGCGGTCGAAGAGCGCGGCTGCCAGCACGGGCGCCGGCACGCCGGTGTCCACGGCGGCCTTGACCGTCCATCGTCCTTCGCCGGAGTCCGAGACACGACCGGCGAGCCCGTCGAGGGTGGGGTTGTCCCCCAGCGCGGCCGCGGTCAGGTCGAGCAGCCACGACGAGATCACCGACCCGCGCCGCCACAGCTCGGCGACCTTGGGCGTGTCGATGGTGAACTGGTAGTACTCGGGCTCTTCGAGCGGGGCGATCTCAGCCGAGTGCTCCTCCTGCTCGACGCCGGCGTCGGCGTGCTCGAGGATGTTCAGGCCTTCGGCGAGCGCGGCCATCACGCCGTACTCGATGCCGTTGTGCACCATCTTCACGAAGTGCCCCGAGCCCGCCTGCCCGCAGTGCAGGTACCCGCGCTCCTCCGGCGCGAGATCCCCGGAGCGCCCCGGGGTGCGCGGCACTTCGCCGCCACCGGGCGCGATCGTCTGCAGGATCGGCTCGATCCGCCGGTAGGCCTCATCGGCTCCGCCCACCATCAGGCAGTAGCCGCGCTCGAGGCCGAACACCCCGCCGCTCGTGCCGATGTCGACGTAGTGCACGCCGGTGGGCTTGAGCTTCGCCGCCCGGCGCACGTCGTCGCGGTAGTTCGAGTTGCCGCCGTCGATGATGATGTCGTGTGCCTCGAGC
>DASSYC010000083.1:0-7799 GCA_035703465.1 Microbacterium sp.
CACCGCGACGGGACGACGCTGCGCGAGATGATCGGCTTCGACCGCACCCGGATCGGGCGCGACATCGCCTGGGGCCTGCTGTGGATCGTCGTGCTGTGGCTGCCGTTCATGGCGGCGATCATGGGCACGATGTTCGCGATCTTCGGCACCGGGCTGTTCGCCGGGTTCGAGACCGCGCTCGCTCCGCCGGAGGCGGAGATCCCCGCGATCACGCCGCTTCTGGCATCCATCCTCGGGATCGTGGCCTTCGTCACGTTCGCGCCGCTGAACGCGCCCACGGAGGAGCTCGTCTACCGCGGCTACAGCCAGCCGCCACTCGTCGCACGCTGGGGCGCCGCGTTCGGTGTCACCGTGCCGGCGATCGCCTTCGGGCTGCAGCACATCTTCTTCGCAGCGACGCCGGCCGGCATGCTCGTCTACGGGGTCGCGTTCTTCGTGTGGGGGCTGGGGTCGGGGATCATCTACCTGCGGCAGCGCCGGCTCATGCCGCTGATCGTCGCGCACTTCGTCGTGAACCTGGCCACGAGCATCCCCGCGCTGCTGCTGCCTCTCGCGCTCGGCTGAGCCCCGGTCGCGGCGGGGCTCTTAGGCTGGATGACATGCCTCAGATTCCGAAGATCATGCTCAACGACGGCCACGAGATCCCCCAGCTCGGATACGGCGTCTTCAAAGTCGCCCCGGCCGAGACCGAACGTGCGGTGAGCGAGGCGCTGGAGGTGGGCTACCGGCACATCGACACGGCTGCGATCTATGGCAACGAGGCGGGCGTGGGTGCCGCCATCGCCGCCAGCGGCGTCCCGCGCGACGAGCTGTTCATCACGACGAAGCTGTGGAACGACCGCCACCACGACGGTGATCCGGATGCGGCGATCGCCGAGAGCCTCGAAAAGCTCGGCCTGGCTCGCGTCGACCTGTACCTCGTGCACTGGCCGGCCCCGGCCAACGACGGATTCCAGAACGCGTGGGAGCGGCTGATCGAGATCCGCCACGAGGGGCTGGCGACCAGCATCGGGGTGTCCAACTTCCTCGTGCCGCACCTGGAGCGCATCATCGATGCCACCGGCGTCGTGCCCGCCGTCGACCAGATCGAACTGCACCCGGCTCACCAGCAGCGCACGGTCACCGACTGGGCGCGCGGTCGCGGCATCCGCATCGAAGCGTGGGGCCCGCTCGGTCAGGGCAAGTACGACCTGTTCGGCGAGTCCGCGGTGGCGGGAGCCGCGGAGGCGCACAGCAAGACGCCCGCGCAGGTCGTGATCCGCTGGCATCTGCAGAAGGGGCACATCCTCTTCCCCAAGTCGGTGCACCGGGCCCGGCTGGAGGAGAACATCGACGTCTTCGACTTCACCCTGAGCGACCCCGAGATGGCCGCGATCGACGCCCTCGAGCGGCCGGACGGGTCCGGCCGGGTCAGCTCGCACCCGAACGACGTGAACTGAGCCCAGCGGACCCGCCCGTCCGCCCACGCGGCGCCTCGGGGGTTTGGGGCGCATTCGCTCCGCTGGGGCGCACCGCGTGCGCCCCAGCGGACGGGATGCGCCCCAAACCCAAAGGGGGCGACCCGGGCATAGCCTGGGGCCATGGCATCCCGTCTCGAAGACGCGACCAGCCCCTACCTGCTCGCGCACGCCGGCAACCCGGTCGAGTGGTTCCCGTGGGGGAGCGAGGCGTTCGAGACCGCCCGGCACCGCGATGTGCCGGTGATGGTGTCGATCGGGTACTCGACCTGCCACTGGTGCCACGTGATGGCGCGCGAGTCGTTCTCCGATGCGGAGACGGCGGCAGAGCTGAACGCCGGATTCGTCAGCATCAAGGTCGACCGCGAGGAGCACCCCGAGGTCGATGCGGCCTACATGGCGGCGGCGGGCGCCTTCACGAAGAGCCTGGGCTGGCCGCTCACCGTCTTCACGACACCGGACGGCGAGCCGTTCTTCGCGGGCACATACTGGCCGCCCCGGCCCCAGCCGCCGATGGCCTCATTCCGGCAGGTGCTCGCGGCAGTGCGGGATGCCTGGACCCAGCGCCGCGATGCCGTCACCGGGACCGGGCGCGCCCTGGTCGAAGCGCTCGCCGAGGCGTCGGCCGCCGCTGCGCCTGCGGACCTGCCGACCCGCGACGAGCTTGTCGCGGCGGCCGAGCGCCTCGCGGCCCTCGAAGACCGCGTGCACGGCGGGTTCGGCACGGGCGGCCCGAAGTTTCCCACCGTGCCGGCGCTGCGGTTCCTGCAGGCGATGCGCGAGGATGCCCCGGATGCCGCAGCGAGCGCCTCCCGCGCCTTCGCCGCGATGGTCGCCGGCGACCTGCGCGACGACGTCGAAGGCGGGTTCTTCCGTTACACCACCCGCCCCGACTGGCGGGTGCCGCACTACGAGCGCATGCTCACCGACAACGCCGGGCTGCTCGATGTCGCCCTCGACGAGGACGCGCCCGAGGTGGCCGAGGGCATCGTGTCGTTCCTGACGAACGTGCTGCAGCGCCCGTCGGGCGGGTTCGGCGCCGCGCAGGACTCCGAGTCGGTGATCGGCGGGGAGCGCAGCGAGGGCGGATACTACGAGCGGGATGCCGCAGGTCGCGCGGGCCTGGAGCCGCCCACTGTGGACGGCAAGGTCGTCACCGGGTGGAACGGCATGGCGATCGGAGCGCTCGCCCGCGCCGGCGCCCTCGACCCCGCGCGCTGGGCCGCCGACGCCGTGCTCCAGGCGAATGTCACCCCCGACGGCCGTCTCGTGCGCGCGTCGCTGAATGAGATCCCGTCACGCGCGCCGGCGACGCTCGACGACTACGCACTGCTGGCCGACGGGCTGCTCGCCCTGGCCGGCGCTGCGGGCGAGGTGGCGTACGCGATCACGGCGCGAGACCTCGTCGACCAGGCGCTGGCCGGCGACATCGAGCCCGACCCCACACTCGCCGCCCAGGGCGTGCGCGCCCCCGCGGCCGGCGACGACGGCACGCTGCCGTCGGGGCCGTCGGCGCTCGCCGCGGCGTGCCTGTCGCTGTGGCGTCTGGGTGCCGGAGACCGGTACCGTGACGCCGCCGTGGAGCGGGTGCGTCAGGCATCCGCCCGCGCTCTGTCCGAGCCGATCGGCTTCGGCGCGCTCCTGCGCACGGCTCACCAGCTGATGACCCCACCGCATCAACTGGTGATCGTCACCGACGACGCGGACGCCGCCGCACCGTTCCTCGCCGCCGCCGCCGCCGGCCGGCCGGACGTCACCGCCGTCGTCACCCCCGCGCAGGCCCAGCGGTTCGCGGACGCCGGCTTCTCCCTGTTCGAGGCCAAGACCGCCCTCGACGGCCTGCCGACCGCGTACGACTGCCGCGACTTCGCCTGCCGCCTGCCGGTCACTGAACCGGCTGGGCTGCAACGCGGGGACGCGTGACCCGCTTGAACCACTCGGCATCCGTCGTGCGCGCCAGCAGTGTGCCGGCGAAGATCGTCGTGAGCACGTACACCGCCGCGAGCGGGGCGAGGTCGGGCACGACGATCGCCGCGAGGCCGGCGATGATGATCGAGAACTCTCCGCGGACGGTGAGTGCGAAGCCGGTGCGCCAGCGCCCCGGGACGCCGATGCCGGAGCGCCGAGCGGCGTAGTACCCCGTCGCGACCTTCGTGGCCATGGTGATCAGGGCCAGCAGGATGCCCGGCAGCAGCATGGCGGGAAGCGTCGTAGCATCCGTGGCCAGCCCGAAGAAGACGAAGAACACCGCCGCGAACAGGTCTCGCAGGGGGCTCATCACCTCCTGCGCCTTGCGCGCCACCCGGCCCGACAGGGCGATGCCGACCAGGAACGCCCCGACCGCAGCCGACACGTTGACCTCTTCGGCCAGCCCCGCGACCAGCATCGTCGTGCCCAGGACCCCGAGCACCAAGGGCTCGGTGAGATCGGGAGTGAACAGCCGTGACACGATGTGGCCGAATCGCACCGCCACGAACAGGATCGCGAGCACGACCGCCACCGCGATGGCGACCGTGACGGCGCCGCGCAGGAGGCTGACCCCGATGACCAGGGCCGACAGCAGCGGCAGGTAGAAGGCCATCGCCAGGTCTTCGATCACGAGGATCGACAGGATGACGGGAGTCTCGCGGTTGCCGACCCGGCCGAGGTCGCGCAGCAGCTTCGCGACGACACCCGAAGAGGTGACCCAGGTGATGCCGCCGAGGGCGACAGCGCCCACCGGGCCCCAGCCGAGCATCAGTCCGAAGGCGGCGCCCGGAAGTGCGTTCAGCAGCAGGTCGACCGTGCCGGCGGCCTTCGAGGTGCGCAGTCCCTGCACCAGTTCGGCGGGGGAGTACTCCAGCCCCAGCAGCGCCAGCAGGAGGATCACGCCGATCTCGGCGCCGACGGAGAAGAACTCCGCGCTGTCGGACAGGGGGAGGACGCCACCTGTGCCGAAGACGAGTCCGAGAATGAGGTAGAAGGGGATCGGCGACAGGCCTATGCGCGAGGCGAGGCGCGCCAGAAGGCTCATTCCGAACAGCACCGCGCCGACTTCGATGAGGACGATCGTCGTGTGGTGCATCGGCGCTGTCTACGCGGGTCCGTCTGCCATCAGGCGGGCCGCGGCATCCAGCCCTTCTCTCGTCCCCACCGCGACGATGATGTCGCCGGCGGCCAGCCGCTCCGCCGGTGTCGGTGAGGGGATGACCTTGCGGTCCCGGATGATCGCGACGATCGACACGTGCGTGCGCGTGCGCGTCTTCGTGTCGCCGAGCGTCTTGTCGGCGAAGGGGGAGTCTGCAGTGATCTCGATCTTCTCCGTGTAGAGGCCGTCGGTCTCCTCACTCAGCCGGGTGAGCCGGCTCACGGCGACCGACGCGCCGAACAGGTCGGCGAGAGCCTCGGCCTCATCCTCGGTGATCGCCACCGCATAACGGCACGAGTCGGGGTCTGCGGTGTCGTAGATCGCGAGTTCGCGTTCGCCGTCGCGGTACCACACGACTCCCAGCCGGCTGCCGCTCTCGGTCACCAGGTCGTGGCGCGCGCCGATGCCCGGAAGGTCGACCTTCTCGATGCGTACTGTCACGGCTGACGACGATACGCCTGTTTCGGAGCGCCGGGGTGCATTCGCATGCGCTCACACCCAGCTGGGCATCCAGTTGTGGAGGCGCCAGAAGTCGTACGGAACCTGCCAGCCCACCCACACCGGGTAGAAGAACGCCGACACCAGCGTCACGACGACGAGGAAGACGAGCACCACCCAGCGCCCGGTCTGCTTCCGCTCCGGCGGCGAGCCGGGCACACCCGCGATATCGCGCAGTGCGAACGCCAGCGCCAGCATCATGAACGGCAGGATGGCGATCGTGTAGAACTGGAAGATCGTGCGCTCGGGGTAGAGGAGCCACGGCAGATATGTCGCCGCGATCCCGGTCAGCACGAACCCGTACCGCCAGTCGCGCGTGCGGATGAAGCGGTACACGATCCACAGAACCGCCGCGACGGCCGCGAACCAGATGATCGGGTTCGGGACGCTCGAGATCGACTCGGCGCACCCGCCGGGGCTCGTGCAGCCGGGATCGCCCTGGGGGGTGAGCTTCCAGAACATCCAGGTCGGGCGGGTCAGCAGCGGCCATGCCCAGGCCGGGTTCTCGTAGGCGTGCGGGGAAGTGAGCCCGACGTGGAACGCATAGATCTGCTCGTGGAACTTCCACAGTGCGACGAAGGGGTTCGGGTCCGAATCCCGCGCGTAGCCGCCGTCGGTCACGAACCATCCGGTCCACGACCCCAGGTATACGAGACCGGCGACCGGCACGAGCAGCAGGAACGTCACGGGTCCCTGCCGGAAGGCGGCATCCGTCGGCCAGAACCCGATGCCTGCCGCCCGCCGGGCCAGCGCGTCGCTGACGACGAGGTAGATGCCGACCGCGGCGAGGGCGTAGACGCCCGACCACTTCACCGCGCAGGCGGCGCCGGCAGCCGCGCCGGCGGCGAGAACCCAGGGCCGGTTCCACAGCACCGGGCCCCACGGGACGGGCCGGTCCTGGGCGCCGTCGGGGCGGGCGGCTGCTCGGGCCGCGACGATGTCGAGGATGCGCTCGCGGGTGCGGCGCCGGTCGAGCAGAACGAAGAAGAACGTCAGCAGCACGAACAGCATCAGCGAGTTGTCCAGCAGCGCGATCCGGCTCATCACGATGCCGATGCCGTCGATCGCGAGCAGGAACGCGGCGACGACGCCCACGGTCGTCGACCCGCTCAGCAGCCTGCCGATGAAGAACACCAGGAGCACGGCGGCCACGCCCACGAGCGCCGTGGTCAGCCGCCACCCCCAGCCCGAGCCCGGACCGAGCAGCATCATGCCGAGGGCGATGATCCACTTGCCCAGCGGCGGGTGCACGACGAAGCTCGGCTTGTCGGTGAAGACGTCTGTGTCGCCGGCGACGAAGCTCTCGTTCGCGCCGTCCCCCCACGACCCCTCGTAGCCGAGGTGCATGAGCGTCCAGGCATCCTTCACGTAGTAGGTCTCGTCGAAGACGAGGGTGTGCGGATGCCCGAGTCCCTGCAGGCGCAGCACGGCGGCCAGCAGGGTCACCAGCAGCGGGGCGAGCCAGTCGTAGGCGGCGCGGGTGTGGGGATGCTGCAGCCACAGCAGCTGCAGGTGGTACCACCGCACGCGGGGCGGCGGCGGGTCGGAAGCGGCGAGCGGCGTCTCCGGGAAGAGCGGCTCGGCGGCGGTCACGCGCACCAGCCTATGCTGGGCCGCGTGATCATCCTGGCGGCGACGCCCATCGGAAATCTGGGCGACGCGACCCGGCGGCTCGTCGAGGCTCTCGAGGGTGCGACGGTGGTCGCGGCGGAGGACACCCGCACCGCCCAGCGGCTGCTCTCGGCGCTGGGCGTCGCAAACCGTCCGCGCCTGATCGCGCTGCACGACCACAACGAGAAGCAGATCGCGGCCGAGCTCGTGGAGCTCGCGCGCGACGAGGATCTGCTGGTCCTGTCGGATGCCGGGATGCCCACCGTCTCGGACCCCGGGTACGGGCTCGTGGCCGCCGCCGTCGGGGCCGGGGTGGCGGTGACGGCACTGCCGGGGCCGAGCGCCGTGCTCACCGCGCTGGCCGTCTCGGGGCTGCCGACCGACCGTTTCACCTTCGAAGGATTCGTGCCGCGCAAGCCGGGGGAGCGACGGACCGCGCTGCAGGCGCTGGCGCGCGAGCCGCGCACGATGGTGTTCTTCGAGGCGCCGGGCCGGGTCGCGGCGACGCTGGCGGACATGGCGCATGTGCTCGGCGCCGACCGGCGCGCATCGGTCAGCCGCGAGCTCACCAAGCTGTACGAAGAGACGGTGCGCGGCCCGCTGGCCGAGCTGGCGGCGTGGGCGGATGCCGGCGTGCGCGGCGAGGTCGTTGTCGTCGTGGAGGGGGCGGCGGCGGGCGAGGTCGCTTTCCCCGACGCGGTCACGCAGGTGCTTGAGCTCGTCCGCGCGGGGACACGCCTGAAGGATGCCGCAGGCGAGGTGTCGAAGCACACCGGCCACTCCAGCCGCGAGCTGTATCAGGCGGCGCTCGCCGTGCGGCGCTGAGCAGCGACGCCGGTGCGCCGAGCTGCCCGCCGCCGAACCAGGGTGTCCTCGTCGAAAACGGGGCTGTCGACCCATGGTTCGTCGAGAATCCCCTGCTTCGCGCGAAGAGTGTCCGGTCTGCACGAGCGAAGTGGCGACGGCACACGGCGAGCCGCGGCATCCCGCGAAAGTAGACTCGGGGGGTGACTTCCGGCCGCTCCTTCTACATCACGACGCCGATCTACTATCCGAGCGACGTGCCCCACATCGGCCACGGCTATACGACCGTGGCCGTGGATGCG
>DASSYC010000169.1:0-15066 GCA_035703465.1 Microbacterium sp.
GTACCGCGAGGAGACGTGGCAGCAGCTGGTGCAGGGCATCCGATTCGTCTCGGGTGAGTTCGACGACGAGGACGCCTTCCGGCGCCTCAGAGACACCGTGGAGGCGCTCGACACCGAGCGGGGGACGATGGGCAACCACGCCTTCTACCTCTCCATCCCGCCCAAGGCCTTCCCGCTCGTCACCAGGCAGCTGAAGGCGTCGGGGCTCGTCGACGACACCGCTGATCAGTCCGAGCGCTGGCGGCGCGTGGTCATCGAGAAGCCGTTCGGCCACGATCTGGAGTCGGCGCGGGCGCTCAACGACGCGCTGCGCTCGGCGTTCCCGGCGGACTCGATCTTCCGCATCGACCACTACCTGGGCAAGGAGACGGTGCAGAACATCCTGGCGCTGCGCTTCGCCAACGAGCTGTTCGAACCGATCTGGAACGGCAATTACGTCGACCACGTGCAGATCACGATGGCCGAGGACATCGGCGTGGGCGGCCGCGCCGGCTACTACGACGGCATCGGCGCGGCGCGCGACGTCATCCAGAACCACCTCCTGCAGCTGCTTGCGCTCACGGCGATGGAGGAGCCGATCTCGATGAGCGCCCGCGACATGCGCGCCGAGAAGGAGAAGGTGCTCGCCGCCGTGCACGTGCCGCACAACCTGGCGGAGGCGACGGCACGCGGCCAGTACGCGGGCGGCTGGCAGGGTGGTGAGAAGGTGCCGGGCTTCCTCGAGGAGGACGGGATGGCGCCGAACTCGATCACGGAGACCTATGCCGCCGTCAAGCTCGAGATCGCCACCCGCCGCTGGGCCGGCGTGCCCTTCTACCTGCGCACGGGCAAGCGTCTGGGGCGGCGCGTCACCGAGATCGCCGTCGTCTTCCAGCATGCCCCCGACCACCTGTTCTCGCGCGCGCAGACCACCGAGCTCGGCCAGAACGCGCTCGTGATCCGTGTCCAGCCCGACGAGGGCGTGACGATACGGTTCGGCTCGAAGATCCCCGGGGCGGGCACGCACGTGCGCGATGTGACGATGGACTTCGGCTACGGGCACGCCTTCACGGAAGCAAGCCCGGAGGCCTACGAGCGCCTCATCCTGGATGTCCTGCTGGGTGATCCGCCGCTGTTCCCCCGGCACGAGGAGGTCGAGCTCTCCTGGCGCATCCTCGATCCGATCGAGCGGTTCTGGGAGCGGCAGGGCGGACCGGTCGAGCAGTACAGTCCGGGGTCCTGGGGTCCGGATTCCGCCGACGCCCTGCTCGCCCGCGACGGCCGCGTCTGGAGGCGCCCGTGATCATCTCCCTGCCGGACACCACGGTGAGCAAGGTCGCCCGGGCGCTCGTGCAGCTGCGCGAGGAGGGCGGCGTCGTCGCGCTCGGACGCGTGCTGACCCTCATCATCTCGTCGAAGACCGGCACGCAGGAGGACGCGATCGAGGCCGCCAACGAAGCCTCTCGTGAGCACCCCATGCGGGTCATCGTGATCACGCTCGACCGCGACTCCGACACCGACCCGCGACTGGATGCCGAGATCCGGGTCGGCGGAGATGCGGGCGCGAGCGAGGTGGTCGTGCTGCACGCCCTCGGCCCGGCGGCGTCGAACGCGGAGAGCCTGATCACCGGCCTGCTCCTGCCGGACGCGCCCGTGGTGGCCTGGTGGCCGGCGGACGCGCCCCCCGTCCCGTCGAAGTCGGCGATCGGCCGCATCGCCCAGCGCCGCATCACCGACGCCTCGCGGCACGAGCATCCGGCCGCGTGGGCGCACGAGCTGGGCGCCCACTACGCACCGGGGGATACGGACTTCGCCTGGACCCGCCTGACCCGCTGGCGCGAGCAGCTGGCCGCCGTGCTCGATCAGCCGCCCTATGAGGCCGTCACCGCCGCCGACGTCACCGGCGCGGCGGACTCTCCGTCCACCGGCCTGCTCGCCGCCTGGCTGCGCCTGAAGCTGGATGTCCCCGTCCGCTACCAGCCTCTCGACCCGCAGGTGTGGGCGCACGGGATCAGGTCCGTGCGGCTCACCCGGCCCAGCGGCGACATCCTCCTCGAGCGGCCCGAGCCGGACGTCGCCGTCCTCAGCCAGCCCGGCCAGCCCGCCCACGACCTCTCGTTCCCCCGCCGTACGCTGCGCGAATGCCTGGCCGAAGAGCTGCGGAGCCTGGATCCGGACCTGCTGTATGGTCGAGTCATCACGGAGGGCTGGGAGCTGCTCGGCCCGCCGGCCACGCGGGAGAAGGATGTCGACGCCGACTGAGTGGGTGACCGAGAGGCGGGTCGTGATCAAGGACGACCCGGCCGGGGTCGCCGACGCGATCGGCAGCCGCCTGGTGCGCAAGCTGGTGAGCTGGACGGCACACGGGCGTCCGGTCCACATCTCGCTCACAGGCGGCAGCACGGGCATCGCAAGCCTGCGCGCCGCCGCCGTCCACCCCGACGGCGGCCGCATCGACTGGTCGCTCGTGCACTTCTGGTGGAGCGACGAGCGGTTCGTCCCGCGCGCAGACCCGGAGCGCAATGCCCTGCAGGCCCGCGAGGCGCTGCTGGACCGCATCGCGGTGCCGCCTGTCAACATCCACGAGATGGCCGCGTCGGACGAGGGCATGGATCTGGATGCGGCCGCGGCCGCCTATGCGCGTGAGCTCGCGCGCTTCGGATCAGATGCGCAGCCGTGGCCCGTCTTCGACCTGTGCCTGCTGGGGGTGGGACCGGATGCGCACATCGCGTCGCTCTTCCCCGATCGCGCCGAGATCCGCATCACCGATGCCGCGGCCGTGCCGGTGCGCGAATCGCCCAAGCCCCCGCCGGAGCGGATCAGCCTTACCAGGCCGGTGATCAACTCGTCGGTGCGCATCTGGCTCGGGCTGGCCGGTGCCGACAAGGCATCCGCTCTCGGTCTGATCCTCGCCGGCGCGAGCTACGCGAGCGTGCCCGCCGCGGGTGCGAAGGGCCGCAGGCGCACCTTCGTGTTCGTCGACAGAGCGGCGGCCGCGCACGTGCCGCCCGAGCTCATCGAGCCGGACTGACTCAGTCCTGACCGCGTCGTTCGCGCAGCTGCTGCAGCGCGTCGTCGAGCAGTGTCTCGGCCTCCTCGTCCGTCCGACGCTCCTTCACATAGGCCAGGTGCGTCTTGTAGGGCTCGGTCTTGGCGACCGCGGGCGGGTTGTCCTTGTCGCGGCCGGCGGGAAGGCCGGAGTGCGGGTGGTCGATGACCTCGGGGATCTCCTCCTCGGGGAGGCTCGCCGCGAAATAGCGCACGGTCTCGTTTCCCAGGGCGTCCCAGTAGGTGATCGCCACGCGGTCCGCGTGGAAGCCGTGGTCCTGCTCGCCCATCGGGCCGGCACCCACCCGGGTGCCGCGGATCGCATTGCCGCCGGTGGCCATATCAGGCTCCCTGGAACTTGGTGATCAGGCCGAGAGCCACGACGGAGACGAACCAGGCCAGCGCCAGCACCACGGTGAAGCGGTTCAGGTTGCGCTCGGCAAGACCCGAAGAGCCGAGGGAGGATGTCATCCCTCCGCCGAACATGTCGGACAGCCCGCCGCCGCGCCCTTTGTGGAGCAGGATGAGCAGGGTCAGCAGGAGGCTGGTGATGCCCAGCAGCACCTGCATGATGAACACCAGAAACTGCACGTCTCACGCCTTTCACCGCAACCCGACGGGTCACACGAGTGTCGATTATACCGAGGCCTCAGACCCCGACGTGCTTCCGGTAGCGGATGATCGCCGAGAACTCGTCGACGACGATGCTCGCACCGCCCACCAGAGCGCCGTCGATGTCGGGCTCGCGCATGAATCCCGCGATGTTCGCGGCCTTGACCGATCCGCCATAGAGGATCCGCGTGCGGTCCGCGGCATCCGCATCCAGCGCGTCGGCCACCACCTCGCGCAGCTTCGCGCAGACCTCCTGGGCCTGCTGGGGCGTGGCGGCCTGGCCTGACCCGATGGCCCAGACCGGCTCGTAGGCGACGACGATCTGGGCGTCCGCCTTCACGCCCTCCAGCGCGGCCCGCAGCTGGGCGACCGGGATGGCGCTGGCGCCGTGCTTTTCGAGGTCCTCGTCGGTCTCGCCGACGCAGATGACCGGGATCAGCCCGTGACGCAGTGCAGCCTGCACCTTCTGCCCCACGACCTCGTCGGTCTCGTGGTGGTGCTCGCGGCGCTCAGAGTGGCCCACGATCACGTAGGTCACCTGCAGCTTGGCGAGGAACCGGCCCGAGATCTCTCCCGTGTAGGCGCCGGAATCGTGCACCGACAGGTCCTGAGCGCCGAGCGAGAAGGCGATGCGGTCGGCGTCGATCAGCGTCTGCACGCTGCGCAGATCGGTGAACGGCGGGAACACCCCCACCTCCACCGTGCCATTCTCGTGACTCGCGTCCTTCAGCGACCAGTTGAGCTTCTGGACGAATGCGACCGATTGAAGATGGTCGAGGTTCATCTTCCAGTTGCCCGCGAGGAACGGGGTGCGACCCTTCACTGCCATCCGAGGACCTCCAGTCCGGGGAGCTGCTTGCCTTCCAGGAACTCCAGGCTTGCGCCGCCGCCGGTGGAGATGTGCCCGAACCGGTCGTCTTCGAACCCGAGCTGACGCACCGCTGCGGCGGAGTCGCCCCCGCCGACCACGCTCAGCCCGTCGATCTCGGTGAGCGCCTGCGCGACCGCCTTCGTGCCCGCCGCGAAAGGCGCCAGCTCGAACACGCCCATCGGCCCGTTCCAGAACACGGTCTTCGAGCCGCGAATCGTCTCCGCGAAGAGCTTCGCCGTGTCCGGACCGATGTCCAGCCCCAGTCCGTCCGGCCCGAAGTCGGTGGCTTCGAGGGCGTCGGCGGATGCCACGACGTGCTCGGCGTCGGCGCTGAACGCCGAGGCCATCACCGCGTCGACGGGCAGCACCAGCTCGACGGCGCGGTCGGCCGCCTCAGCGATGTATCCGCGCACGGCGTCGAGCTGGTCCGCTTCGAGGAGGCTCTTCCCGACCGGGTGGCCCTGGGCCTTGAGGAAGGTGAACATCATGCCGCCGCCGATGCACAGCCGATCCACCCGCGGGAGCAGGTGCGCGATGACGCCGAGCTTGTCGCTGACCTTCGAGCCGCCGAGCACGACCGTATAGGGGCGCTGCGGGTTCTCTGTGAGGCGGTCGAGGACGTCGACCTCCTTCTCGATGAGCAGGCCTGCCACCGACGGCAGGATCTCGGCGAGGTCGTAGACGGATGCCTGCTTGCGGTGCACCACGCCGAAGCCGTCGGACACCAGCGCGTCGCCCGCCTCCGCCAGCCGCGCGGCGAAGGCCCGGCGCTCCGCGTCGTCCTTCGCGGTCTCCCCGGCGTTGAAGCGCAGGTTCTCCAGGACCGCGACGTCGCCGTCGGCGAGGCCGGCCACAGTCTCCTGCGCAGAAGGGCCTACGGTGTCGTGCGCGAACTCCACCGGCCTGCCGAGAAGCTCGCCGAGCCGTCGGGCGACGGGCTCGAGACTGAATTGCGGGTCGGGCGCCCCGGCGGGCCGGCCCAGGTGCGAGCACACCACCACACGGGCGCCCTGCTCGATGAGGCGGTTCAGCGTCGGCAGGGCCGCACGCACACGCCCGTCGTCGGTGATCTCGCCGTCCTTCAGGGGGACGTTGAAGTCGGCGCGCACGATGATGCGCCTGCCGGCGAGTGGACCGACCGCATCCTGGAGGGTGTCGAGGGTGCGCAGGGCCACGGCGTCAGAGCTTCTCGGCGACGAGCTCGGTCAGGTCGACGAGCCGGTTCGAGTAGCCCCACTCGTTGTCGTACCAGCCGACGATCTTCACCTGATTGCCCATGACCCGGGTGAGCCCGGCGTCGAAGATGCACGAGTGCGGGTCGGTGACGATGTCGCTGGAGACGATCTCGTCCTCCGTGTACTTCAAGAGTCCCTTCATGGGCCCTTCGGCTGCCGCCTTGAACGCCGCCTTGACTTCATCGACGCTCACCTCGCGCGAGGCCTCGAGCGTCAGGTCGGTCGCCGAGCCGGTGGGCACCGGCACGCGCAGCGCGAAGCCGTCGAGCTTGCCCTTCAGCTCGGGAAGCACAAGGCCGATGGCCTTGGCCGCACCCGTGGTCGTCGGCACGATGTTGATCGCCGCCGCGCGGGCGCGGCGCAGGTCGCGGTGCGGACCGTCCTGGAGGTTCTGATCGGCGGTGTAGGCGTGCACCGTGGTCATCAGGCCCTTCTCGATGCCGAACGCGTCGTTGAAGACCTTCACCATCGGAGCCAGGCAGTTCGTGGTGCACGACGCGTTGGAGATGATGTCGTGCGTGGCCGGGTCGTAGTCCTGCTCGTTGACGCCGAGGACGAACGTGGCATCCTCGCCCTTGGCCGGTGCAGAGATGATGACCTTCTTCGCCCCGCCCTCGATGTGCTTGCGCGCGTCGACGGCGTTCGTGAACCGTCCGGTCGACTCGATCACGATGTCGACGCCCAGTTCGCCCCACGGCAGGTTCGCCGGGTCGCGCTCCTCGAAGACCTTGAACGTGTCGTCGCCGACGGTGATCGACTCCTCGTCGTAGGTGACCTCCTGCTCGAGCCGACCGAGAACCGAGTCGTACTTCAGAAGATGCGCGAGCGTCTTGTTGTCGGTGAGGTCGTTGACGGCGACGAGGTCGAGGTCAGCGCCCTGCGCGAGGGCCGCGCGGAGGAAGTTGCGTCCGATGCGGCCGAAGCCGTTGATTCCGATCTTGACAGTCACAGATCGCTCCTGTGTGTTCGTGCGCGGATGCGCGGGTTTCTGTCGGCTGGACAACGGCGTCCCGGCGGGCCGTGCCCACCGGGACGGCGCATGCCGCTACGACAGTACCAGCAGACCAGCGCCCTTCTCACGGGCACCTGCGAAGCGCTGCTGGACGTCGGCCCAGTTCGCGATGTTCCAGATGGCCTTGACGTAGTCGGCCTTCACGTTGAGATAGTCGAGGTAGAAGGCGTGCTCCCACATGTCGAGCTGGAAGACGGGGATCGTGCCCATCGCCGTGTTCGACTGCTGATCGAACAGCTGCTGGATGATGAGCTGCTCGCCGATCGGGTCCCAGCTGAGCACGGCCCAGCCCGAGCCCTGGATTCCGGTGGCCGCGGCCGTGAAGTGCGCCTGGAACTTATCGAAGCCGCCGAAGAACTCGTCGATCGCGGCCTTCAGCTCGCCCTCTGGCTGCCCGCCGCCGTCCGGCGACAGATTCGTCCAGAAGATCGAGTGGTTCACGTGGCCGCCGAGGTTGAACGCGAGGTCCTTCTCGAGCTTGTTGACGTTCGCGAGGTTGCCGCTCTCGCGTGCTTCGGCGAGCTGCTCGAGCGCCGTGTTGGCCCCGGTCACGTACGCCTGGTGATGCTTGTCGTGATGCAGCTGCATGATCTTGCCGCTGATGTGCGGCTCGAGTGCCGAGTAGTCGTAGGGGAGGTCGGGCAGCGTGTACTTCGCCATTTTCGCTTCTTCCTGGTCGACGCCGCGGGTGGTGCGGCTGCGTTCTCGGGCACGCCCGGACGGCGCCGGCCCGATGCCTCTCATCTTAGTGACGCGCGACGCGTCAGGGCCGGGGTTGCATCCGGGCAGGACGGCGGGTAGGCAGACGCTCAGTCCGCGACCGGGATGTCCACGTCCGTGCCGGCGATGCCCTCATGCTCGGCGCGCTTGTCGGCCATGGCGAGAAGCCGGCGGATGCGCCCCGCGACCGCGTCCTTGGTCAGCGGCGGGTCGGCGTGATGGCCGAGCTCGTCCAGGCTCGCGTCGCGGAACGCGAGCCGCAGCTCGCCCGCCTGCCGGAGATGATCGGGCGTCTCGTCGCCGAGGATCTCGAGCGCCCGCTCGACGCGTGCGCACGCGGCGACGGCGGCCTGCGCGGACCGCCGCAGATTCGCATCGTCGAAGTTCACCAGGCGATTGACGCCCGCGCGGACCTCCCGATGCTGGCGCAGATGCTCCCATTCGGCGGCGGTCGCGTCGGCACCCATGGCCGCGAGCGTCGCGCGGATCGCCTCTCCGTCGCGCACGACCACACGCGGGGCGCCGCGCACCTCCCGCGCCTTCGCCCCGACGCCGAAGCGGTGGGCGGCACCCACGAGCGCCATCGCCGCCTCGGGCGTCGGGCAGGACACCTCCAGCGCGGCGGAGCGGCCCGGCTCACTGAGGGTGCCGCCCGCCAGGAAGGCCCCGCGCCAGATCGCCGCGGCATCCTCCCGTGCTCCCGCGATGAGGCGATTCGGCAGCCCCCGCACCGGACGCCGGCGCTGATCGAGCAGCCCGGTCTGGCGGGCCAGAGTCTCACCGCCGTCGAGCACGCGGACGATCCACCGGACGCCCTGGCGGGTGCCCGATGCCTGCACCTCCTTGACGTCGGGGCGCACCCCGTACAGCTCCACGAGGTCGCGCACGGCCCGGCGCGCGAGCAGCGGGGAGTCGACCTCCGCCTCGACTGCGACCCGGCCGGCGATGGAGTGCAGCCCCCCGGAGAACCGCAGCAGCGTCGTGAGCTCGGCGACCCGGGCGGTGGCACGCGGCTCGCGCACGCCGACCAGCTCGGCCTTCACGTCGGCGGTCAGTGTCACTGTTCTCCTCGAGTCGATTGCGGCCGGAACGGACAGCCTAATGGCTACTCGCGTCCCAGATCGCGGTGCCGCACGCGCACCGCGACGCCGTCCTCACGGCTCAGGCGCTCAGCGAGCTCGATCGCGGTGACCACGGAGCGATGCTTGCCGCCGGTGCAGCCGATCGCAACCGTGGAGTGGCTCTTGTTCTCGCGCTGATACCCCTGCAGCACGGGGTGGAGGGCGACGGCATAGGCGTCGATGAACTCCGCGGCACCGGGCTGTGCGAGGACGAAGTCACGCACCTTCGGATCTTCGCCGGTCAGCGCCCGCAGCTCGTCCCGCCAGAACGGATTGGGGAGGAAGCGCATGTCGGCGACGAGGTCGGCATCCGGCGGAACCCCGTACTTGAAGCCGAAGCTCATCACGGTGAGGGTGTGCCGCGCCTGCCCTTCGTCGGAGAAGAGCTCGGAGACCTCGGTGGCGAGCTGGTGGATGTTGTAGCCGCTGGTGTCGATGATGATGTCGGCGTTCTCGCGCACCGGGGTGAGCCGGCGGCGCTCGAGCAGGATGCCGTCGAGGACCGTGCCGTCGCCCTGCAGGGGGTGCGGGCGGCGCACCGCCTCGAAACGGCGCACCAGCACCTCGTCGGAGGCGTCCAGGAACACCGTCCGAAGCTGTCGCGCATCCCGCAGGGTGCGGGTGACCTCCGGCAGGTCGGCGAACATCTCGCCGCCGCGCACGTCCACGACCGCCGCGACCTTGGGCACCGCGGCCGAGGCGACGCCCGAGAGGTCCAGCAGCGGCTTGAGCATCTGCGGGGGCAGGTTGTCCACGACGTACCAGCCGAGGTCCTCCAGTGCGTCTGCGGCCGTGGAGCGTCCCGCACCGGACATGCCGGTGACGATGAGCACCTCCCCCTTGCTGCTCAGAGCCTCGTCGGTCATCGTCTCCCCATCGACGCCTCTCACCCTACCGAGGACGTTCGCCCGGTCGCGAGATGGGCGTGGATCGCAGCGGCGAGCGCCGGTCCGATGCCCGGCAGCGCGGTGATCTCCTCCGGCGTGGCGCGTTTGAGCGCCGCGACCGAGCCGAAGTGGCGCAGCAGCGCTCTGATGCGCACCTCACCCAGCCCCGGAACCTCGCTCAGCACGGATGTGATGTCCCGGCGCCGGCGCTTGCGCTGGTGGGTGATCGCGAACCGGTGAGCCTCATCGCGCAGGCGCTGCAGCAGGTAGAGGGCCTCGCTGGACCGGGGCAGGATCACCGGATAGTCCTCCCCCGCCAGCCACACCTCCTCGAGGCGCTTCGCGATGCCGCACAGGCCGATCTGCGGGTGGCCGGCGTCGGCGAGCGCGCGAGCCGCGGCTTCGACCTGTGGCCTGCCGCCGTCGACGACCAGCAGCTGCGGCGGGTAGGCGAAGCGGCGCCGGCGCGTGTCCTCCGCGGCATCCCCGTCCTGGTCCAGGTAGGCCAGACGTCGCCGCAGCACCTGGTAGAGCGAGTCGGTGTCGTCCGTCGTCTCCGCGACGCCGAACGAGCGGTACTGGTCCTTTCGGGGCAGGCCGTCCTCGAACACGACCATCGAGGCCACGACGTTCGTGCCGCCGAGGTGCGAGACATCGAATCCCTCGATGCGCAGCGGCGCTTCGGCCAGGCCCAGCGCCTCCTGCAGGTCGGTGAGCGCCTGTGTGCGCGCGACATAGTCGCTGGAGCGCCGGGTCTTGTGCAGGATCAGCGCCTGCTGCGCGTTGAGGCTCGCCGTCCGCATGAGTTCGGCCTTGCGCCCGCGCTGGGCGACCTGGACCGACACCCGTCTGCCCCGCCGCTCCTGCAGCCACGTCTCGAACTCGGCGGCATCGTCGGGCAGGGCGGGCACCAGGACCGTCCGCGGGATGTCTGCGGCCGCTGCGCTGCCGTAGGTGCGCTGCAGGATCTGGTCGACGAGGTCGGCACCGGAGATGTCGATCTCCTTCTCGATCGTCGAGGCGCGCACACCGCGCACCCGGCCGCCGCGGATCACGAAGTGCTGTACCGTGGCCGCCAGTTCGTCCTCGGCGATGCCGAACAGGTCCGCATCGGTGTCGGGTGCCAGGACCAGCGCGCTCTTGTTCAGCACCGCCTCGATCGCCTGCAGCTTGTCACGAAGGACCGCAGCCGCTTCATAGTCCATGGCGGCGGCCGCCTCCCGCATCCGCGCGGTCAGGTCGCGGGTGAACCGCTGGTCTCCGCCGGACATGAAGGCGACGAAGTCGTCGACGATCGCGCGGTGCTCCTCGATCGACACCGTCATCGAGCACGGTCCCCCGCAGCGACCGATCTGCCCGGGGAAGCAGGGCCGCCCGGTGGTCATCGCCTTCCGGTAGGACGCGTCGGAGCAGGTGCGGATCGGGAAGACCTTGATCATCAGGTCGATCGTGTCGTGCACCGCCCACACCTTGGGGTAGGGGCCGAAGTACTTCGCTCCGGGGATGCGCCGGTTGCGGGTCACGATGACGCGTGGAGCCTCGTCGGCGAGGGTGACGGCCAGGAACGGATACGACTTGTCATCCTTGTAGCGCACGTTGAACGGCGGCGTGAATTCCTGGATCCACATGTACTCCAGCTGCAGCGCGTCGACATCGCTGGCGACGACCGTCCACTCCACCGACGTGGCCGTGGTGACCATCCGCCGGGTGCGCTCGTGGAGCGTGCGCAGCGGCGCGAAGTAGTTCGACAGCCGGGAGCGCAGGTTCTTCGCCTTGCCGACATAGAGCACCCGGCCGTCGGCATCGCGGAAGCGGTACACGCCGGGGTTGGTGGGGATCTCTCCCTGCTTCGGCTTGTACGGGACGGTCGGGGCGGTGCGCGCCATCCGCCTCAGCCCGCCTTGCGGACCGCCGGCCCGGCGTCCAGCACCTCGACGAGGAACGCGGCGGTGTGGCTGCCCTCTGCCCGGGCGACCTGCTCGGGCGTACCGACGGCGACCACTTCGCCACCGCCGGCGCCGCCCTCGGGCCCGAGGTCGATGATCCAGTCGGCCGACTTGATGACGTCGAGGTTGTGCTCGATGACGATGACGGTGTTGCCCTTCTCGACGAGTCCGCTCAGCACCTCCAGCAGCCTGGCGACGTCTTCGAAGTGCAGGCCGGTGGTCGGCTCGTCCAGCACGTAGACCGACCGGCCGTTCGAGCGCCGCTGCAGCTCGGTGGCGAGCTTGACCCGCTGCGCCTCACCGCCGGACAGGGTGGTCGCCGACTGCCCGAGCCGCACGTAGCCCAGACCCACATCCACCAGGGTCTTCAGATACCGGTGGATCGCGGGGATCGGCTCGAAGAACTCCGCCGCCTCGGAGATCGGCATCTCCAGCACCTCGGCGATGTTCCTGCCCTTGTAGTGGACGGCCAGCGTGTCGCGGTTGTACCGCTTGCCATGGCAGACCTCGCAGTCGACGTACACGTCCGGCAGGAAGTTCATCTCGATCTTGATGGTGCCGTCGCCCGAGCACGCCTCGCAGCGACCGCCCTTGACGTTGAAGCTGAAGCGGCCGGGCTGATAGCCGCGCACCTTCGCCTCCGACGTCTCGGCGAACAGCGACCTGATGCGGTCGAAGACGCCGGTGTAGGTGGCCGGGTTCGAGCGCGGCGTGCGACCGATCGGCGCCTGGTCGACGTGCACGACCTTGTCGAGGTTGTCGAGGCCGGTCACCCGCGTGTGCTTGCCGGCGACCCGGCGGGCGCCGTTCAGCCGGGTGGCGAGCACCTCGTAGAGGATGCCGTTGACCAGCGACGACTTGCCGGATCCGCTGACGCCGGTCACCGCGGTGAGCACTCCCAGCGGGAAGTCGACGGTGATGTCCTTGAGGTTGTTCTCGCGCGCACCCACCACGCTGAGCATGCGCTTGCGGTCGATGCGACGGCGCTTGCGGGGCACCGGGATCTCGCGGCGACCGGCCAGGTAATCGCCGGTGAGGGAGGCGCGCTCGGTCAGCAGCGCATCCAGCGGGCCGGAGTGCACGACGTCGCCGCCGTCGACGCCGGCGCGCGGGCCGATGTCGACGATCCAGTCGGCCGCATGGATGGTCTCCTCGTCGTGCTCGACCACGATGAGGGTGTTGCCGAGGTCGCGCAGGGTCAGCAGTGTCTCGATGAGCCGGCGATTGTCGCGCTGATGCAGGCCGATCGACGGTTCGTCGAGCACGTACAGCACGCCCGTCAGGCCCGACCCGATCTGCGTGGCGAGCCGGATGCGCTGCGCCTCGCCGCCGGAGAGCGACCCCGCCGCCCGGCTGAGGCTCAGATAGTTGAGGCCGACCTGGATCAGGAAGTCGAGACGTGCCCGGATCTCGCGCAGCACCGCCGCGGCGATCTGCGCCTCGCGCTCGGTGAGCTCGAGCTTCGCGAAGTACTCCTGGGCCTCGCCCAGGCTCAGCCGCGACGCGTCGGCGATCGAGCGACCGTGGACCAGCACCGCCAGGACCTCGGGCTTGAGCCGGTCGCCGTTGCACGCGGGACACGGCACCTCTCGCAGGTACTCCGACCAGCGCTGGCGCTGATTGTCGGACTCGGCCTGCATGTACTGCCGCTCAATGTAGGGCACGACGCCTTCGAAGCCGGATGCGTAGCGCATCTCCCGCCCATAGCGGTTCTTCCACCGCACGGTGACCTTGTAGTTCTCGCCGCGCAGCACCGCCTCGCGCACGTCCTCCGGGAGGTCCTTCCACGGCGTCTCGAGCGAGAAGCCCAGATCGGCGGCAAGCCCCTCGAGGAGCCGCTCGTAGTACTGGAACAGCCCCTTGCCCTGGGTGGTCCACGGGATGAGGACGCCTTCGCGGATGGACAGCTCGTCGTCGCCGAGCATCAGCTCCACATCCACCGACATGCGCGTGCCGAGCCCCGAGCACACCGGACAGGCGCCGAACGGGGCGTTGAACGAGAAAGTGCGCGGCTCGATCTCGGTCAGCTGCAGCGGGTGCCCGTTGGGGCAGGCGAGCTTCTCGGAGAACGACTGCCAGGCGGCATCCCCCTCCTCGTCGACGAGATTCACCTGCACGATGCCCCCGGCCAGCCCCAGCGCGGTCTCGACCGAGTCGGTCACGCGGGTGAGGATGCCGGAGCCGGCCACCAGCCGGTCGACCACGACCGCGATGTCATGCTTGTAGCTCTTCTTCAGCGCCGGCGGATCGGCCAGCTGCACGAGCTCCCCGTCCACGATCGCCCGCGAGTACCCCTTCGCGCCGAGCTCGCGGAGCAGATCGACGAATTCGCCCTTCTTCTGCGTGACGACCGGGGCGACGATCTGGTAGCGGGTGCGCTCGGGGAGGTCCATGAGCTGATCGGCGATCTGCTGCACCGTCTGCCGCTGGATGCGCTCGCCGCATTCGGGACAGTGCGGAACGCCGATGCGCGCCCACAGCAGGCGCATGTAGTCGTGGATCTCGGTGATGGTGCCCACCGTCGAGCGGGGATTCCGGTTCGTCGACTTCTGATCGATGCTGACCGCCGGCGACAGGCCCTCGATGAAATCGACGTCGGGCCGGTCGACCTGCCCGAGGAACTGTCGGGCGTACGCGCTCAGCGACTCGACGTAGCGGCGCTGGCCCTCGGCGAAGATCGTGTCGAACGCGAGGCTCGATTTTCCCGACCCGGACAGGCCCGTGAAGACCACCAGCGAGTCGCGCGGGATGTCGAGGTCGACGTCCTTGAGATTGTGCACGCGGGCGCCCCGGACGCTGAGTTTTCCGGCGGAGGCGACAGGGATGATGGGCACCAGACAAGTCTAGGTGGGGCCTCCGACACTTCGGCGGGCTCAGTGCAGGCACTCGGTCCGCGACGTGTTCGCCGGGCGCGAAGACGAGGATGCCGCGGGACCTCTCGGCCCCGCGGCATCCTGTTCCCCTCCCCGGCCCTATGGGGTCACATCGATCGTGAACGAGGTCGTCGTGCCCGTGCTCGGCACGACGACGTCGAACTCCGTGGGCCCGCTTGCGTCCTCGGGCACCGAGAAGGTCACGGATGCCGTGCCGATCTCGTCCGTCGTCGGGGTGTAGGCCACGGTCACCGCTGTGGTGATGGCGAGCATGTCATCACCGAGCCAGATGCTGACCTCATCAGGCTCCGTCTCGCCGCGCGAGAACGCGAGCGACGAGAGGTGCACCGTTACCTGCTCCCCCGCGTTCGCACTGGCCGGAACGTCCACTCCCACAGCGCGCTGGGCGAGGTCAGGCGTCACGGTGTCGAACTCGGTGAACCAGTCGACCATCGCCTGCAGGTCGATCTTGCCGCTGTCGGCCTTGCCCACGCCCTGGGCCAGCGTCGAGAAGTTGTCACCGCCGGATGCCAGGAAGGAGTTCACGCCCACGGAATAGGACGCCGCGGGGTCGATCGTCACGCCGTCGAGCCACATCTGGGTGATGTGCGAGCCCTTCACCGCGTCCGGATCGTAGGTGTAGGTGAACTCTTTGTTGACGCCGAGCTTGAGGAACGGCCGCGACGCACCAGCCGGCTGCCACTGCTCCTCGAGCACCGCCTTGATCTGCGCACCGGTCAGCGTCATCGACACGAGCGTGTT
>DASSYC010000085.1:0-2295 GCA_035703465.1 Microbacterium sp.
GATGACATCGCGGCGCATGCGCGCGTACACCGCGCGCGCCGCGGCGGCGTGCGCGGGCGGCGCCTCGGCCAGCCCGTCTTCGAGCAGATCGTCGCTCCAGCCGAGCAGGAGGTCGCCGAGCAGGACGGCGGCCGAGCGGCCGAAGGTCCCGGCATCCCCACCCCACCCTCGGTGGTGGTGGGCCGCCTCGAGCCGGCGGTGCGCCGCCGGGCGTCCGCGCCGGGTGTCGGAGTTGTCGATGAGGTCGTCGTGGACGAGGGCGGCGACGTGGAAGACCTCCAGTGCGGCCGCCGCGGCGATCACCGCGTCGGGTGCGGCGCTCGCGCCGCCGCGAGCCTCGGCGACCGCGCGCCACCCGGTGTGCAGGAAGCGGGCTCGCAGTCGTTTGCCGCCGTGCAGTGCGTCGAGACCGCCGGCCACGAAATCGGCGGCTTCGGGCCCCAGTTCGACGGATTCCGCGCGTCGCACAGCCGCGAAGCTATCGAGTCGCTGGGAAACGGCATCGATCAAGGACAGGGAGGGCGCCACAGGCCTAGCCTAGTTTCGCGGCCGACGCGTAGAATCGAATCGTCCTTGAGTAAAAAGGGGGGACGGGAATGCCACTCTCCGAACAGGAGCAGCGACTGCTCGATGAGATGGAGCGCCATCTCATGCACAACGACGCCGACGTCGTCAGTGCGCCGACAGACGGCCGCACCATCAGCTACCGGAACGTCGTGTACGGATCCATCACGGTGCTCGCGGGCCTCGGGCTGCTCGTGCTCGGCGTCGCGATCCCGCAGATCATCGTCGGCGTCGTCGGGTTCGTGTTCATGATCGGCGGTGTGATCCTGGCCGTCAGGCCCACGCGAGCCGTGCCGGATGCTGCACCGCACACCGCCGGCGCGCGCCCCGAGGCGAAGAGCTCCGCTTCCTTCATGGATCGCATGAACGACCGATGGGACCGCCGTCGCGGCGACGGCTAGCCTGCGGCATCCCCATTCACACCGGCCTTCGGGCCGGTGTTTTTTTGTGCGCTGAAGTGAGCACCGCGCGCGTCGCTGCGCCCCGCCGACATCGAAATGGCGGGCACTTCCGGGAAAGTGGAGGGAAATGGTAGGTCTGTGGAGGAAAGTGGAGTAGATTGGAGGAACTTCGAAGTGGCCGGACGAAGGGGGGCGATCCCGGATGCTTCTGGGCACGCACACCCCGAAACTCGATGACAAGGGCCGCCTGATCCTGCCGGCGAAATTCCGCCGCGAACTCGAGGACGGCGTCGTCATCACCCGTGGGCAGGAACGCTGCCTCTACGTGTTCAGCGCCGCCGAGTTCGAGCGGGTGCACGAGCGGATGCGCCAGGCGCCGATGGGCGACAAGCGGGCGCGTGACTTCCTGCGCATGTTCCTCGCCGCCGCCAGCGACGAGAAGCCCGACAGCCAGAACCGGGTGACCATCCCGCCGGCGCTGCGCGCATACGCGGGCCTCGAGCGCGATCTCGTGGTCGCAGGCATCGGCGACCACGCCGAGATCTGGCAGGCACAGCGCTGGACCGAGTACGTCGCCGCCAACGAAGACGCATTCGCCGAGCTCGAAGAGGAGGTGTACCCGGGACTGTTCTGATCCTCGGGCCGCGATCTCCCGCCGCTCCCGCCCTGGCACACCTTCCCCGGTGCCAGGTCAGAGCGGAGGGGGATCGGGGTCCAAGGCCCGGACACCGCACAGGCCATGGAAGCCCGCGACATCCACACCCCCGTCCTGCTCGACCGCTGCCTCGAGCTGCTGGCGCCGGCGCTGACCCGCGACGGCGCCGTCCTCGTCGATGCCACGCTCGGCATGGGCGGGCACGCCGAGGCGTTCCTGGAGAGGTTCCCCGGAGTCCGGCTGATCGGCCTGGACCGCGACACCGACGCCCTGCACATCGCGGGGGAGCGGCTTGCGCGCTTCGGCGACCGGGTCGCCCTCGTCCACACCGTGTACGACGGCCTCGCCGAGGCGCTGGTCTCGGTGGGCGTGTCGACCGTGGACGGCATCCTGTTCGATCTCGGCGTTTCGTCGCTGCAGCTCGACCTCGCCGAGCGCGGCTTCGCCTACGCCAAGGACGCACCGCTGGACATGCGCATGGATCAGACCTCAGGCCCCACCGCAGCCGACCTGCTCGCGACCGCGAGCGAGGGCGAGCTGCGCCGCATCTTCGAGCACTACGGCGAGGAGAAGCTCGCCGCCCGCTACGCCCGTGCCATCGTGCGCGCCCGCGCCGATGCGCCCGTGGATCGCTCCGGTCGCCTGGTGGAGGTCATCGCCGCCGCGACCCCCGCC
>DASSYC010000136.1:0-29153 GCA_035703465.1 Microbacterium sp.
CACCTCGGTGACCCTCCGGCCGAGCCGCTTGCCCGTGCGCAGGTAGAACGGCACGCCGGCCCAGCGCCGCGTCTCGACGTCGAGGCGTACGGCGGCGAAGGTCTCGGTCGTCGAGGAGCGCTTGATGTCCTCCTCGTCGAGGTAGCCGGGCACCTTCACGCCCCCGGCCCAGCCTTCGACGTACTGCCCCCGGGCGGTGGCGAGGTCGAGGCGGCGGGGGAGCACCACGGACCGGAGGACCTTCTCACCGCCCTGCCAGCCGCCGCGGTATTGGCCGCGCGCCGTGGAGCGGGCGAGGTCCTTGGGCAGCGTGACCGCGGCGAGCACCTTCTCCTTCTCTGCGCGCAGGTTCTTCGCGTCGAACGAGATGGGCTCCTCCATCGCCGTCAGCGCCATGAGTTGCAGCAGATGATTCTGGATGACGTCGCGCGCCGCGCCGATGCCGTCGTAGTAGCCGGCCCGGCCGCCGATGCCGATGTCCTCGGCCATCGTGATCTGCACGTGGTCGACGTAGTTGCTGTTCCAGATCGGCTCGAACAGCTCGTTGGCGAACCGCAGCGCCAGGATGTTCTGCACCGTCTCCTTGCCGAGATAGTGGTCGATGCGGAAGATCGAGTCGGCGGGGAACGCCGAGCGCAGCGCGTCGTTGAGCGCCTGGGCGGACTCCAGGTCATGGCCGAACGGCTTCTCGATGACCACGCGTCGCCAGCGCTCGGATCGGTCGGCCGTATCGTCGACCAGCCCCGATGCCTTCAGCTGCGCGGTCACGAGCGGGAAGTCCTTCGGGGGGATCGAGAGGTAGAACGCGTGGTTGCCCATCGTTCCGCGCTCGGCGTCGAGCCGCTCCACGGTCTCCCTGAGCCGGCGGAAGGCGTCGTCGTCGCCGAACTCGCCGGAGACGAAGCGGATGCCCTGCTGCAGCTGCTCCCACGTCTCCTCGCGGTACTCCGTGCGCGCGTACTGGCGGATCGCCTCGTGCACCACCTCCGCGAAGTCCTGGTCGGCCCAGTCGCGGCGGGCGAACCCGACGAGGGCGAACCCGGGCGGGAGCAGGCCGCGGTTGGCCAGGTCGTAGACGGCCGGCATGAGCTTCTTGCGCGCGAGGTCGCCCGTGACGCCGAAGATGACCAGCGCACTGGGTCCTGCGATGCGGCTGAGGCGACGGTCGTCCGCGTCGCGCAGGGGGTTGTGCCCGCGCGAGATCTCGACGGTCATGGGACGGGTGACTCCTACTGGGCCGCTTCGAACAGCGTGAGGATCTCGGGCTGCGGGTCGGTGAGCGTCAGCGTGACGACGGGGCGCCCGTGGTCGGCGAGCACGCCGGCATCCCCGGCCGCCTGGGCCTGGATGAGCTCGCCGAACGTGTAGGGGCGATCGGGGATCTCCAGGTCGACGTCGCCGCGCTCGAGGATCTGCAGGAACACCCCGTTCTGCGGACCGCCCTTGTGGTACTGCCCGGTGGAGTGCAGGAACCGCGGTCCCCAGCCGAAGGTGGTGGGGTGGCCGGAATCTGCGGCCACCATCTCGCGCAGGCCCCGCAGCTGCGGCAGCGCCAGCCGGTCGACGTATGCCTGGATCGACACGTAGCCGCCCTCGGGGACGCGTGCCCACAGGGCGTCGAGCACGCCCTCGAGCGTGCCGGATGCGGCCAGCTGCGGATCCGACACCCGCACCTCCACACCCTCCACGGCGAAGTCGGGTGCCGCCGGCTCCGGGCGGTCGTCGAGCAGTCCGCGTGCGGCCACCTTGGCGGCCTCGACGTCGGGCTGGTCGAACGGGTTGATGCCCAGCATCCGCCCCGCCACGGCGATCGCGTACTCCCACACGACGAACTGGGCCCCCAGCGTGCCGCTGATGAGCACCTCGCCCTCGTGCTGATCGAACAGGTGCCGATCGCCGACCTCGTCGACGAACCGGACGATCTGCAGGTCGTCGGGCCGGCGCTCGACCTCGGGGGAGACGGGCAGGAGGACGACGGGGAGGATGCCGGTGCCGTCCTTGCCGGTCGACTCTGCGACCAGCTGCTCGATCCAGTCGGGAAGCCCCACGATGTGCGTGCCGTCCGTGACCAGACCGAGCTTGTCGCGGCGCGGTTCACCGCCCGCGATGGCCGCGGCCAGCACGAGGGCCGGATTCTCGGGGCTGTCGATCGCGACCTCCAGCAGGGTCGCCTCGGCCTCGTCGAGCATCTCTCCGATCGGCGCGCCGGCGAGGCCGGAGGGAACGAGGCCGAACGCGGTGAGCGCCGAATAGCGGCCCCCCACGGTGGGGTCTGCCGTGAACACGCGGTAGCCGGCTTCGCGCCCCGACGCCTCAAGCGGCGATCCGGGGTCGGTGACGAGGACGATGTGCTCGGCGGGGTCGATGCCCAGATCGCGCCAGGCGGCCTCGAACGCCCGTCGGGCGGAGTCCGTCTCGGCGGTGGAGCCGGACTTCGACGAGACGACGAGCACGGTGCGCTCCAGGCCCTCGTCCAGCGCGGCGAGCACCTGCCCGGGCGCGGTCGAGTCGAGGATGGTCAGCTCGACGCCGGCAGTGGCCGCGATCACCTCGGGCGCGAGCGACGAGCCGCCCATGCCGGCCAGGACGACGTTGGTGATGCCGCGCCCGGCCAGCTCGGCGCGCAGCTGCTCGATCTGCGGCACCAGCGGGCGCGACACCGAGACGGCCTGCACCCAGCCCAGTCGCTTCGCCGCCTCGGACTCCGCATCCACGCCCCACAGGGTCGGATCGCCCGCGGTGATGCCGGATGCGACGAGGTCGCCGGTCAGCGTCGGCAGTGTCGCCTCCACGACGGCCTTGACACGTCCGGAGAGGCGGATGTCGAAGCTCATCGGGCTGTCTCGCTGGCCTTGGAGAGGGCGGCGCCGACCGTCTCCTGCAGGTGCTCCCACGAGGCGACGAACTTGGCGACGCCCTCCTCCTCGAGCACCCGCGTGACATCGGCGAAGTCGAGACCCAGCGCGGCCAGCTCGTCGAACACGCGGTGGGCGGCGAGGTACTCGCCGGTCACCGTGTCACCGGTGATCTCCGCATGGTCGAACGTCGCCTCGAGGGTCTTCTCGGGCATCGTGTTCACCGTTCCGGGCGCGACGAGCTCGGTGACGTACATCGTGTCCGGGAAGGACGGATCCTTGACGCCCGTGGAGGCCCACAGCGGCCGCTGCGGACGGGCGCCGGCCGCGATCAGCGCTTTCGCGCGCGAGCCGCCGAACACGCCCTCGTAGAGCTCGTACGCGAGCCGCGCGTTGGCGATGCCGGCCTTGCCGCGCAGTTTCGCCGCGCCGGGATCGTCGCTGGCATCGAGGCGCTTGTCCACCTCGGTGTCCACCCGCGAGACGAAGAACGACGCGACCGAGTGCAGCTTCGAGAGGTCGTGGCCGTTGGCCTTGGCCCGCTCCATGCCGTCCAGGAAGGCATCCATCACCCCGGCGTAGCGCTCGAGGCTGAAGATGAGGGTGACGTTGACGCAGATCCCGGCGGCAAGCGTCTCGGCGATGGCCGGCAGTCCCGCCTCGGTCGCCGGGATCTTGATGTGCACATTGGGCCGATCGACCGCGGTCCACAGCTGCCTGGCCTGCGCCACGGTGCCGGCGGTGTCGCCGGCGAGATCGGGGGAGACCTCGATCGACACCCGCCCGTCCACGCCGTCGGTCGCATCGTAGACCGGGCGCAGGATGTCTGCGGCATCCCTGACGTCGTCGGTCGTCATCTCGAAGATCGCCTGGTCGACCGTCGCGCCGCGCGCGGCGAGTTCGGCGATCTGGGCGTCGTACAGGTGGTCGTCTGGCCCGCCGATCGCGTTCTGGAAGATCGTGGGGTTGGTCGTCACCCCGCTGACGCTGCGCGTCGTGATGAGTTCGGCGAGACTGCCGGAGTCGATCCGGCGGCGCGACAGGTCGTCGAGCCAGATGCTCACGCCTGCGGCGGCGAGCTGCTCGGTGCGGGTGCTCATGCGTTCTCCTTCAAGGTGTCGTGCGCGGCGGCGACCACCGCGTCAGCGGTGATCCCGAACTTCTCGAACAGCGTCTTCCAGTCGGCGGAGGCGCCGTAGTGCTCGATGGACACGCTGCGTCCGCGATCGCCGACGATGCCGCGCCAGGGCATCGCCAATCCGGCCTCGACGGACACGCGCGCCGTCACCGACGACGGCAGCACGCTCTCGCGATACGCGTCGTCCTGCTCGGCGAACCACTCCAGGCACGGCGCCGAGACGACCCGCGCGCCCACCCCCTCGCGCTGCAGCGTCTCGCGGGCGGCGAGGGCCAGCTGCACCTCCGATCCCGTGGCGATGATGATCAGGTCCGGCGCTCCGCCGGGTGCCTCGGCGAGGACGTAGGCCCCCTTGGCCGTGCCGGCGGCCGAGGCCAGGACATCGCCGGATGCCTCGCCGTCGCCGCGCTCGAACACCGGGATGTTCTGCCGGGTGAGCGCGATTCCTGCGGGCCCTCCGCGGCGGCTCAGGATCTCCAGCCATGCGTGCGCGACCTCGTTCGCGTCGCCGGGTCGCACCACGCTGAGCTGCGGGATGGCGCGCAGGGCGGCCAGCTGCTCGATGGGCTGGTGGGTCGGGCCGTCCTCGCCGAGCGCGACCGAGTCGTGCGTCCACACGTAGACGGACGGGATGTCCATCAGCGCGGCGATCCGGACGGCGGGCCGCATGTAGTCGCTGAAGATGAGGAACGTGCCGCCGTAGGCCCGTGTCGGCCCGTGCAGGACGATGCCGTTGACGATGGCGGCCATGGCGTGCTCGCGGATGCCGAAGTGCAGCACCCGCCCGCTCGGGTCGCCGGGCCACTCGTGCGTCGACCACTGGCTCGGGTTGAACGAGGGCGAGTCCTTGATGGTCGTGAGATTCGACTCGGCGAGGTCGGCCGACCCGCCCCACAGCTCGGGCATCTCCGCGGCGAGCGCGTTGAGCACCGTGCCCGAGGCCGCGCGGGTGGAGACGTCCTTGCCCGCCTCGAACGACGGCAGCGCGGACTCGATCCCATCGGGGAGGTCGCCCGCGAGCAGGCGATCCAGCAGCGCCTTGCGGTCGGGGTTGGCCTCCGCCCACGCGTCGAAGTCCTTCTGCCATGCGGCCTCCTCGGCCGCGCCGCGCTCGAGGAGCTCGCGCGTGTGGGCGAGGATGTCGTCGTCGACGACGAAGTGCTTGTCCGGGTCGAACCCGAGCACCTTCTTGGTGGCGGCCAGCTCGTCGCCGCCGAGTGCGGACCCGTGGATCTTGCCGGTGTTCTGCTTCCCCGGCGAAGGCCATCCGATGATCGTCTTGAGGATGATGATCGAGGGACGGGCGGACTCCGCCTTCGCAGCCTCGATCGCCGCATACAGCTCCGGCACATCCTCGACGTACTGGCCCGTGCGCTTCCAGTCGACGGTCTGCACGTGCCAGCCGTAGGCCTCATAGCGCTTGGCGACGTCCTCGGTGAACGCGACGTCGGTGTCGTCCTCGATGGAGATCTGGTTGGAGTCGTAGATGACCACGAGATTGCCCAGCTGCTGGTGTCCGGCCAGGCTCGAGGCCTCCGATGTCACCCCCTCCTGCAGGTCGCCGTCCGAGGCGATCACGTAGATGAAGTGATCGAACGGGCTCGTGCCGGGCGCGGCATCCGGATCGAACAGTCCGCGCTCGTACCGGGCGGCGTAAGCGAAGCCGACCGACGACGACAGGCCCTGACCCAGCGGGCCGGTGGTGATCTCCACGCCCTTGGTGTGCCGATACTCCGGGTGACCCGGAGTCAGCGAACCCCAGGTGCGCAGTGCCTCGAGATCTTCGAGCTCGAGGCCGAACCCGCCGTAATACAGCTGGATGTACTGAGTGAGCGAGGAGTGCCCCGCAGACAGGATGAAGCGGTCGCGCCCGAGCCAGTGCGGATCTGCGGGGTTGTGCCGCATCACGCGCTGATACAGCAGGTATCCCGCCGGGGCGAGGCTCATCGCGGTTCCGGGATGGCCGTTGCCCACCTTCTCCACGGCGTCCGCCGCGAGAACTCGCGCCGTGTCCACGGCTCGCCTGTCGATCTCTTCCCAACGCAGTTCCGACACCCGGCAACCCTTCTCGAGATGAGGCGCTGGATCCGGCCGGTCCGACACCGTGCCCGGCGGGACGGGCAGAGGGATCGACGCGAAGCGCCCGTACGTTTTCAGCATAGCGAAGCCGGGACCGGGCGGACCAGGCGTTCGGGATGCCTCGCCGGCCGAGCCGGTGCCATAGACTGAGGCGACGGGCAGACGGCGACGGCGGAGGCGATGGACGACAGCAGGACGGCGCGAGCCGGGGCCGACGCACCGGCGGAGCGCCAGGCGCATCGCCGTGACTTCGGGCGGACGCTGCGCGCCTATGTTGCGCTGACCAAGCCGCGGGTGCTCGAGCTGCTGCTGGTGACCACCGTTCCGGTGATGATCCTCGCCCAGGGCGGCTTCCCGAACGTGTGGCTCGTGCTGGCCACCGTCGTCGGCGGATCTCTCAGCGCCGGCTCGGCCGCCACGTTCAACATGTACCTCGACCGCGACATCGACGCGCACATGCAGCGCACGGTCAACCGGCCGCTGGTGACCGGGGAGATCTCGCCGCGCGCCGCGCTGATCTTCGCGTGGGTGCTGGCGGTCGCATCCACGGTGTGGCTGCTGCTGACCACGAACTGGCTCGCCGCGGCGTTCTCGGCGTTCGCGATCTTCTTCTACGTCGTCATCTACACGATGGTGCTCAAGCGTCGCACCGAGCAGAACATCGTGTGGGGCGGCATCGCCGGGTGCTTCCCGGTGCTCATCGGCTGGACGGCGGTGACCGGATCGCTGGCGTGGCCGCCCGTCATCCTGTTCGTCCTGGTGTTCCTGTGGACGCCGCCGCACTACTGGCCGCTGTCGATGAAGTACCGGAACGACTACGACGACGTCGACGTGCCGATGCTGGGAGTCACCCGCAACGCCCCGCAGGTCGGGCTGCAGGTGATCCTCTACGCCTGGGCCACCGTCGCCTGCTCGCTGCTGCTGATCCCGGTCGCGCCCATGGGGCTGGTCTACTCGGTCTCGGCGGTCGTGTTCGGCGGGTGGTTCATCTACGAGTCGCACCGCCTGTACAACCGCGCGGTGCGCGGCACCGCCCCGGCGCCGATGCGCGTGTTCCACGCCTCGATCACCTATCTGACGCTGCTGTTCCTGGCGATCGCCGTCGATCCGCTGCTGCCCTTCTGATCCGTCGGGCGCGGGCAGGTCGTCCTCGACGGCGGAGGCCGTGGCCGGCTCGGCCGATGGGATCCGATGCGGCGGCTATGCGTCTGCCGTGGATCGCGCCGCCTCGGTCACCGGATTCTTCAGCCGCAGGATGACCACGGTCATGGTGGCCGCCGTCAGCGCAGCCAGGACCATGTGCGTGCCGACGGCGATCTCGGGCAGTCCGCTGCGCGCCTGGTACAGGCCCACGAGGATCTGCACCAGCTCCGCCGCCAGCAGCACCGCGGTCCACACCGCCAGCCGCGGGGCCCGCGAGCGGAGCCGCCACGACCCGATCAGCAGGACGACGGTCAGCGTGAACAGGGTGTAGCCGGGCCAGGCGTGCACATGCTCGAGAAGCTCGGCGTTGAATCCGTTGCGCACCGCATCCAGATCGCCGGAGTGCGGGCCGGCCCCGGTGGTGAGGACGCCGACGGTGATCGTGACTGCCATCACCCCGGCCGTGACGTACGCGACGACGGCGTACCAGCCGGGCACCGCCCGCGCACGCCGGCCGCCGGGCTCGCGCATCAGCACGAGGAACGCGGCGGTGACGCACACCAGCAGCAGCGAGGCGACGTAGTGGAAGCCCACGATGAACGGATTCAGGCCGGTCCACACCGTGATGCCGCCCACGATCGCCTGCGCCACGACGCCGGCCAGCACGATCAGGGCGAGGACGAACAGGTCGCGTCGCGTGCGTCGCAGACGCAGCACGAGCACCACGAGCACGGCCGCGAGGATCCCCACGAGCCCGGTCATGAGGCGATTGCCGAACTCGATGGCTCCGTGGATGCCCAGCTCAGGGGTCGGCACGAGGGAGTCGGGGGTGCACAGCGGCCAGGTCGAACAGCCCAGGCCGGAGGCCGTGAGGCGGACGGCGCCGCCGGTGCCGATGATGATCGTCTCGGCGAGAAACGACAGCCACGCGATCGTCCTCACACGACCGTCCACGCGGTCGGGCAGACGATCCCAGAGCCGTCGCCGGAATCCGGTGCGGACGGTGGTGTCGGTGTCCGCGGACATGCGTGTCGCCTCCTGGAGGGCCCCGGCGGCGCGGTGGACCCTGTAGAATCGAGGGGTCGGGCTGGGGCAGATCAGATGATCCGCCTGCCGACAGTTTAGGCGGCGCGCAAGGCCCGCCGAGAGCCGGGCCCAGAAGCGGCATCCCGCCCGCGGTACTCCACGCGGGGCACGGAATGCCGGGACGGATGACACCGTTGGGCTCAGAGGAGGAACGATTCATGTCGGATGTGCTCATCGATCGCCCCGAGCTCGACGGTCTGGGGGTGTACGAGTTCGGATGGCACGATGCCGATGCCGCCGGCGCCAGTGCGCGACGGGGGCTGAGCGAAGCCGTCGTCCGTGACATCTCGGCACTGAAGGCCGAACCGGAGTGGATGCTGAAGACCCGGCTGAAGGGGCATCAGCTGTTCCAGCGCAAGCCCATGCCGACGTGGGGCGCCGACCTCAGCGAGATCGACTTCGACCACATCAAGTACTTCGTCCGCTCCACCGAGAAGCAGGCCGGCTCCTGGGAGGAGCTGCCCGAGGACATCCGCAACACCTACGAGCGACTCGGCATCCCCGAGGCCGAGCGCTCTCGTCTGGTCGCCGGCGTCGCAGCGCAGTACGAGTCTGAGGTCGTCTACCACCAGATCAACGAGCAGCTCGCAGCGCAGGGTGTCATCTTCATGGACACCGACACAGCGCTGCGGGAGCACCCCGAGTTCTTCGAGGAGTACTTCGGAACCGTGATCCCCGCCGGCGACAACAAGTTCGCCGCCCTCAACACGGCGGTGTGGTCGGGCGGCTCCTTCGTGTACGTGCCCCCGGGCGTGCACGTCGAGATCCCGCTGCAGGCCTACTTCCGCATCAACACCGAGAACATGGGCCAGTTCGAGCGGACGCTCATCATCGCCGACGAGGGCTCGTATGTGCACTACATCGAGGGCTGCACCGCCCCGATCTACAAGAGCGGCTCGCTGCACTCGGCCGTCGTGGAGATCATCGTCAAGAAGAACGCCCGTGTGCGCTACACGACGATCCAGAACTGGTCGACCAACGTCTACAACCTGGTCACCAAGCGCGCCGTGGCGCACGAGGGCGCGACCATGGAGTGGGTCGACGGCAACATCGGCTCCAAGGTGACCATGAAGTACCCGTCGATCTTCCTCGTCGGCGAGCACGCCAAGGGCGAGACCCTGTCGGTCGCTTTCGCGGGACCGGGCCAGCACCAGGATGCCGGCGCGAAGATGATCCACATGGCGCCGTATACGCAGTCCTCGATCGTCTCGAAGTCGATCGCTCGCGGCGGCGGCCGGGCCGGCTACCGCGGCGAGGTGCGGATGGAGCCCAACGCGCACCACTCCGCGAACACCGTGCGCTGCGATGCGCTGCTGGTCGACACGAAGTCCCGCTCCGACACCTACCCCGCCATCGACATCCGCGTCGACGACGTGGAGCTCGGACACGAGGCGACGGTGTCGAAGGTCAGCGAGCAGCAGCTGTTCTACCTGCAGAGCAGGGGCATGCCCGAGGACGAGGCGATGGCGATGATCGTGCGCGGATTCATCGAGCCGATCGCCCGCGAGCTGCCGATGGAGTACGCCCTCGAGCTGAACAAGCTCATCGAGATGGGCATGGAAGGGTCGGTGGGCTAGGCCATGACGACCACCACCGAGGCACCGCGCACGGTGCCTGGCTCGCTGCCGCACTCCGACGGGGAGGGACGCTTCGTTCCGGTCCAGACGCGCTCGGAGCGCCCGGCCTCCTACGACCCCGCCGACTTCCCCACGCCGACCGGCCGCGAGGTGAACTGGCGCTACACGCCGATGGACCGCATCCGGCCGCTCCTGGTCGACGAGGACACCGAGACCGGCGACGACATCGCCATCGACTACCGCATCGACGCACCCGAGGGGTTCCACATCGAATCCACCGGGCACGACGCCCCGGTGCGCGGCGAGGTCTTCACCCCTGAAGACCTGCCCAGCGCGATCGCATGGAAGCGCTGCGCGAACGCGCTGCACATCCGCATCCCGCAGGACGTCGAGGCGCAGGCCCCGATCGTCCTCGAGCTGACCGGGAAGGACGCCGAACGCCACGCGAACGCGCACCTCATCATCGAGGCGATGCCGAACTCGTCCGCGACGGTCCTCGTGCGGCACGCCGGTTCTGCCCGGTACGCCCAGAACGTCGAGGTCATCGTGCGCGACGGCGCCCGGCTCGAGCTGGTGAGCGTGCAGCAATGGGACGAGGACGCGGTGCACGTCGCCGCGCACCAGGCCCGCGTGCTGCGCGACGCCTACCTTCGCCACATCGTCGTGAGCTTCGGCGGCGGCGTGGTCAGGGTCAACCCGACCGTCGAGCTGGCCGGTGCCGGCTCTTCGGCCGAGCTGTTCGGGCTGACGTACGCGGACGCGGGGCAGCACCTGGAGAGCCAGGTGTACCTGCACCACAAGGGCCCGTACACGAAGGGCGACGTCCTCTACAAGGGCGCGCTCCAGGGGGCCAGCGCACGCACCGCCTGGGTCGGCGACGTTCTGATCGGACCGGATGCCGTGGGCACCGACTCCTACGAGGCCAACCGGAACCTGCTGCTCACCGAGGGCGCGCGCGCCGACTCGGTGCCCAACCTCGAGATCGAGACCGGCGACATCGTCGGCGCCGGCCACGCCAGCGCCACCGGTCGCTTCGACGACGAGCAGCTCTTCTACCTGCAGACGCGCGGGATCCCCGAGATCGAGGCGCGGCGCCTGGTCGTGCTGGGGTTCCTCGGCGAGATCGTGCAGAAGATCGGCATCCCCGCGCTGGAGGACGAGCTCATCGCGACCATCGAGGACGAGCTGGCGGCCACCCCCGAGCCGGAGGTGGTCGCGTGAGCCTGCAGCGCATCTGCGCGCTGAGCGAACTCGTCCAGGATGAAGCCCGCCGGTTCGACGTCGAGGATGTGCCGATGGCCGTCGTCCTCGACTCGAACGGCGAGGTGCACGCCATCGGCGACACCTGCACCCACGGCGAGATCTCGCTGTCCGAGGGTTTCGTCGACGACGATGCCCTCGAATGCTGGGCGCACGGGTCCCGTTTCTCCCTGCGCACCGGCCACCCCCTCAACCTCCCCGCGTACGAGCCCGTACCCGTCTACGTCGTCCAGATCGACGGAGACGACGTGCTCGTCGACCCGCACCTGACGAAGGAAGTCTGAATGTCCGTCCTCGAGATCCGCGATCTCCACGTGTCCGTGGAGACGGATGCCGGAACCACCCCGATCCTCAACGGCGTCACCCTCACGATCCGCACGGGGGAGACGCACGCCATCATGGGCCCGAACGGCTCCGGCAAGTCGACCCTCGCGTACACCATCGCCGGCCACCCGAAGTACACGGTGACCTCCGGCACGATCACCTTCGACGGTCAGGACGTCCTCGCCATGACCGTCGACGAGCGGGCCCGGGCGGGCCTGTTCCTGGCCATGCAGTACCCGGTCGAGATCCCCGGGGTCTCGGTGACGAACTTCCTGCGCACGGCCAAGACCGCCATCGACGGCGAGGCGCCCCCGATCCGCACCTGGACCAAGGATGTCCGGGAGTCGATGAAGAACCTGCGCATGGACGGGAAGTTCGCACAGCGCAACGTCAACGAGGGCTTCTCCGGCGGCGAGAAGAAGCGCCACGAGATCCTCCAGCTGGAGCTGCTCAAGCCCCGGCTCGCGGTGCTGGACGAGACGGACTCGGGCCTGGACGTCGACGCCCTCAAGGTGGTGTCTGAGGGCGTCAACCGCGCGAAGGCCGAGACGAACCTCGGCGTGCTGCTGATCACCCACTACACCCGCATCCTGCGATACATCCAGCCCGATTATGTGCACGTCATCGTGAACGGGCGCATCGTCGAGGAGGGCGGCTCCGAGCTCGCCGACCGGCTCGAGGACGAGGGCTACGACCGCTTCCTGGCCGGGCAGCCCGAGCCCGCCGAAGGCGTTCAGGCGTAGGATCGGCGACATGACCGCGACGATGATCAGCCCGGAGAAGTACGACGAGGTCACCGAGGCTCTCAAGGACGTGATGGACCCCGAGCTGGGGATCAACGTCGTCGATCTCGGCCTCATCTACGACCTGGGCTGGGACGACGAGAACGATGCGCTCGTGATCCACATGACGCTGACATCCGCCGGCTGTCCGCTCACGGACGTGCTCGAGGAGCAGACCGCGCAGGCGCTGGACGACGTCGTGGAGCGGTTCCGCATCAACTGGGTGTGGATGCCGCCGTGGGGCCCGGAGCGGATCACCGACGACGGCCGCGACATGATGCGAGCCCTCGGCTTCGCGATCTGACCTGACCGGCCGCAATGCCGTGACGCGGCGCCGACTCCGATCATATGAAGGCTGAGCGAGCCGCGGGCGAGCCGAAACCTCACCCACCCGCCGGTAGGCTCGAGGAGTGAGTGCCGCCCCCGTCCGTCCCCTTTCCCTGGACCGTCTTCGCGAACGGACCAGCGAGAAGTGGGGCGAATACCCCGCCGACGTGCTGCCGCTGTTCGTGGCGGAGAGTGACTTCCCCCTCGCACCGGCGGTGACCGCGGCGCTGCGGCGCGCCGTAGAGCTCGGCGACACCGGGTACACGGCTTCGCGGACCCCGCTCGCGGCCGCCTTCGCGGGCTTCGCGCGGCGGCGGTTCGGGTGGGAGGTCGACCCCACCCGCATCCGGTCCACGGCCGATGTCAGCATGGGCATCGTCGAGCTGCTGCGCCGGGTGACGCGCCCCGGTGACCGGGTGGTGGTCACCCCGCCGGTGTACCCGCCCTTCTACGACCTCGTCGAGGAGGCCGGCGCCGTGGTGCAGCGGGTGCCGCTCATGAAGACCGCAGAGGGCTGGCAGCTGGATCTGGGAGCCATCGAGGAGGCGCTGGCCGCCGGCGCGCGGGCCGTGCTGCTGTGCAATCCGCACAACCCCACCGGCACCGTGCACCCGGCCGCGACGCTGGCCGCGCTGGCCGACCTCGCGAAGCGGTGCGACGCCGCAGTGATCAGCGACGAGATCCACGCCGCGCTCACCTACCCCGGTCAGACCTTCACGCCGTTCCTCACGGCGTCTCCGGCCGCCGCCGAGATCGGCTTCACGGTCACCAGCGCGAGCAAGGCGTTCAATCTCGCGGGGCTCAAGTGCGCGCTGATGATCACGGCGGGGGAGCGATCAGCCGCTGTGGTGCGCGACCTGCCGATCGAGGTCGAGTGGCGGACCGGGCAGTTCGGGATGCTGGCGGGCACCGCCGCGTTCTCGGCGGACAGCGACGCGTGGCTCGACGGCGTGCTGGTGACGCTCGATCGCCACCGGCGCCTGCTGGCCGACCTCCTCGCCGAAGAGGTGCCCGCCGCCGTCTACCGGATGCCCGACGCCGGGTATCTGGCCTGGATCGATCTGCGCGGACTCGACTGGGGGGACGACCCCGCCCGCCGGATCCTCCGCGAGGCGAAAGTGGCGCTGCACTTCGGCCCGCACTTCGGCGACGAGGGCCGCGGATTCGTGCGCCTGAACTTCGCATGCGCCGAGGAGGTGCTCGTGGACGCGGTGCAGCGCATCGGCGCACTTGCGCGCTCGTGAGCGCACCGCACGAACCGGCCCCGACCGGCCCGATCCCCGCGCCGCGCGAGGCGGCCGCCGGCATCTGGAGCACGCAGTTCCTCTGGGTCACCGTCGGCGCGGTGGCGATGATCTTCCTCGCCGCGATGCAGTCGCTCGCGGTGACGACGGTCATGCCGTTCGTCGTCGCCGATCTGCAGGGCCAGGCCCTGTTCGCCGTGGCCTTCTCGGGGACACTGGCCACGAGCGTCATCGGGATGGTCGCCGTGGGCGCCTGGTGCGACCGGACGACACCCACCCTGCCGCTGACCAGCTCGGTCGTGATGTTCGTGGCGGGGCTGCTCATGGCGGGGCTGGCACCCACCATGGAGCTCCTGGTGGCGGGGCGTCTGATCCAGGGCCTCGGGATCGGCGGGGAGACGGTCGCCCTGTACGTCGTGGTGGCGCGTGTCTATCCGTCGATGCTGCACGGACGCGTGTTCGCGGCGTTCTCGGCCGCGTGGGTGGTGCCCTCGCTCATCGGTCCGTTCCTGGCCGGGGCGGTCAGCGATCTTCTGCACTGGCGATGGGTGTTCCTGGGGGTTGCGGTGCTGACCGCCGCCGCGTTCGTCATGGTCGCCCTGCGCCTGTGGGGCCGACCGATGGGCACCGACGAGCCCGCGACCGCACGCATCGGCCCGCGGCTGGTCTGGGCCTTCCTGGTCGCGGCCGGAGCGCTCGGAGTGAGCCTCGCCGGCGAGGCCGGACCGTTCGCAGCGCCGCTGGCCGTGGCATCCGTCATCCTGATCGTCCTCGCGGTGCGCCCGCTGCTGCCCGCACGGACCCTGCGTGCCGGGCGCGGGCTGCCCAGCGTCATCCTCATGCGCGGGATCATCGCCGGCGCGCTCTTCGGCGCCGAGATCTACGTGCCCTACCTGCTGATCGCACACTACGGATTCTCGGCGACCTGGGCGGGTCTCGGACTGACCGCAGCCGCGATCTCCTGGGCGGTGGGTGCCGAGGTGCAGGGGCGGATCGGGGATCGCCTGGGCAACCTGCGCATCACGGTCATCGGCACCTCGCTGCTGACCGCAGCGACGGTTCTGGCGGGTGTGACCGCGCTGTTCACGCTGCCACCGGTCGTGCTGATCGCCGGGTGGGCGCTGGCCGGCGCCGGGATGGGGCTCATGTATCCGCGCCTCACCGTGCTGACCCTGGCCTATTCGACCCCGGCGAACCAGGGATTCAACTCGGCGGCGCTGTCGATCTCCGACGCGGTGGGCGCAGCCTCGGCGATCGCCATCATGGGTCTCGTGTTCACGGCTCTCAGCGGCACCGGCGCGGAGTACCCGGCAGTGTTCGCGATCGCCACCGTGATCGCCCTGCTCGCTCTTGTGCCCGGCCTGCGCATGGGCCATGCGCACGAGAACGGCTGAGTGGACTCGTGAGAGCAGGTTAGGCTAACCTTAGTGTCGTGCCTTCTGCCGTCACCGCCGTCCGGCCCGCCTATCGCCCGTATGTCGTCACGGTGGCGGGGGTGCAGCCGCTCTCACCGCACTTCTCGCGCGTGACGGTCACCCACGACGACCTCGCGCACTTCGGCACGGCCGGACTGGATCAGCGCATCAAGATCCTGTTCCCGCACGAGGACGGATCGTTCGCCGACGTCGGACAGCACGAGGCGGCGGGCGACTGGTACGACCGCTGGCGTGCGCTTCCGGATGCCGCGCGCAACCCGCTTCGCACCTACACCGTGCGGCGCATCGACCCCGAGGCGCGCGAGCTCGACATCGACTTCGTCGTCCATCACGGTGCGGGTCCGGCCGGCGCCTGGGCGCTGCGTGCCGCCGTCGGCGACGAGATCATCGTCGTCGGCCCCGACCAGCGCGGCCCGGACCCGCGCATCGGACTCGACTGGCGGCCGGGCACTGCGCGCCGCGTCCTGCTGGCCGGTGACGAGACGGCCGCACCCGCCATCTGTGCGGTCCTGGAGACCCTCGGCGATGCGTACGATGTGGACGCCTTCATCGAGGTGCCCACCGCCGCCGACACGCAGCGCACTTCGGTGCCGCACTCGTTCCGGGTGCGCTGGCTCGCACGCGACGACGCGCCGCACGGCGCCCGGCTCGTCGATGCGGTGACCGCGTGGACGCATCGCAGTCCCGACCTGCTCCGGCGCGCGGCCGCGCCGCGACCGCAGGTGCTGGAGGACATCGACGTGGACCGCGACCTGCTCTGGGACAGTTCCACCAGCGGCGACGGCGAGTTCTACGCCTGGCTCGCCGGTGAGTCGGCCACGATCAAGTCCCTGCGGAGGCTGCTGGTCGGCGGCTGCGGGGTGGACCGCCGTCGCGTGGCGTTCATGGGCTATTGGCGGCGCGGCCAGGCGGAACGCACCGGATGAGCCGGCCCACCGCCGGGCAGGCACGCACGGCGTGGGTGGGGGCGGGCGCGGTGGTGCTGCTGCTGGTCGCGGTCGTGCTGAGCCTGGGTGTCGGAGCCCGCGCCGTCCCGCCTGCCACTGTCCTGGACGCACTGCTGCACTTCGACCCCGGGATCAACGACCATGTCGTCGTGGTCGACCAGCGGCTGCCCCGCACGGTCATCGGACTCCTCGCCGGCATGGCCCTCGCACTGTCCGGCACGGTCATGCAGGGCATGACCCGCAACCCGTTCGCCGACCCCGGCCTGCTCGGAGTCAACGCCGGCGCGTCCGTGGCGGTGCTGCTGGCCATCACGTTCGCCGGCATCACCCAGCCGGCCGGCTTCGTCTGGTTCGCCTTCGCCGGTGCGGCCGCCGCCGCCGTCCTGGTGGCCCTCATCGGCGCGCGAGGGTCCGGGGATGCGGCACCGGCCCGGCTCGCACTCACCGGCGCCGCCGTCACCGCGGGTCTCACCTCGATCACCCTGCTCGTGCTGACGACGCAGTCCGCCGCACTGGACGTCTACCGCTACTGGGCCGTCGGGGCCCTCAGCGCCCGGGGCCTGGACACGGTCGCCGTGGTGCTGCTGCCGCTTGCTGTGGGTTCCGCGCTCGCGCTGCTGGCAGCTCGCGGTCTCGACCTCATCGCGCTCGGCGACGAGACCGCGGCCGGGCTCGGGCACCGCGTGGGTCGCACGCGCCTCGCGGGCATCGCTGCCGCGGTGCTGCTCGCGGGCGGTGCGACGGCGATCGCGGGCCCCATCGTGTTCCTGGGGCTGATGGTTCCGCACGCGCTGCGGGCGATGGTCGGCGGCTCCTACGGCCGCCTGCTGTGGATCGGGATGCCGGCGGGCGCTGCCGTGCTGCTGGTCGCGGATGTCATCGGCCGCGTCGTCGCGCCTCCCGGCGAGGTGCAGGCGGGCGTAGTGGTCGCCTTCATCGGCGCGCCGGTCCTCATCCTGCTGGTGCTGCGCGGTCGGCGGGTGGCGCTGTGAGCGCCCTCACGGTCGTGCGTGCCGGAGCACGGCGCCGATCCGTCCTCGTGGTGGGCGCGACCGCCCTGCTGGTGGTGGTCGCCGCGGTGGTCACCCTCATGATGGGCGACTACCCGCTCAGCCCCGCCCAGGTGTGGAGCGCGCTCACCGGCGGCGGCGAGCGCGTCGAGCAGTACGTCGTGCTGCAGGTGCGGCTGCCTCGCCTGGTCATGGCGCTGCTGGTCGGGGGGGCCCTGGGCGCTGCCGGCGCGCTCCTGCAGTCGCTGCTGCGGAATCCGCTGGCCAGTCCCGAGCTGCTGGGCATCTCCGGCGGCGCGAGCCTGGCGGCGGTGTTCGCGCTGCTGACGCTCGGCGTGTCCGGTCCCGCGCTCCCGGCCATCGCGTTCACGGGCGGCCTTGCGGCATCCCTCCTCCTGCTGTCGGCCGCACGCGGGCGCGCCGCGGGCTACCGGCTGATCCTGGCGGGCATCGGTCTGGCGTTCTTCACCTCGGCCATCATCGCCTTCCTCATGACCAGAGCGCAGCTGCAGCAGACGCAGTCGGCGGTCATCTGGCTGACCGGCACCCTCTCCAGCACGCCGTGGTGGCAGGTCGCCGTGCTGGCCGGGGTATGGCTGGCGGCGCTTCCGGCTCTGTATGTCTCGGGCCGGTGGCTGCCGATCCTGGCCCTCGGACCGGATGCCGCGTCCGGCCTGGGCGTGCGCCCCGGGCTCGCGCGGCTCGTGTGCATCGTGGTTGCCGTGCTGCTGACCGCGGTGACCTGCGCCTTCGCCGGCCCGATCGCCTTCGTGGCGCTGTGCGCACCCGCGATCGCCCGGCCGCTGGTCGGGCACGGCAGTGCGGCGATCGGCTCGAGCGTGCTCGTGGGCGCAGTGCTGCTGGCATTCGCCGACCTGCTGGCCCAGTTCGCGCTGCCGGGCGTCTCCATGCCCGCGGGAGTGGTGACCGGGGCGCTCGGGGCCGCGTTCCTGCTGTGGCTGCTCGCGACGTCGAAAGGACGCGAACTATGACCTCGAACCCCGCGCCCGTGCGCACAGCTGCGCCGCCGGGCCGCCTCGGCGTGCGCGCGCTCGACGCCGGCTACCCCGGCCGCACCGTCATCCGAGCGCTCGACCTCGACATCGCACCGGGCCGGATCACCATGATCATCGGCGCCAACGCATGCGGCAAGTCGACGCTTCTCGGTGCGCTCGCGCGCCTGAGGCCGCCTCTGGCCGGGCGGGTGGAGCTGGACGGGAAGGATGCCGCGCGCATACCGCGGTCCGCGTACGCGCGTGCGGTGGGGCTGCTGCCCCAGCATCCCCTTGCCCCGGACGGACTCACAGTGGCCGAGCTCGTGGCCCGCGGGCGCCACCCGCACCGCGGTCTGTTCAGCCGGTGGAGCGCCTCCGACACCTCGATCGTCGACGATGCCCTGCGCCGCACCGGCACGACGGAGCTGGCCGACCGCCCCGTCGGCGACCTGTCGGGCGGCCAGCGGCAGCGGGTCTGGATCGCCATGGCCCTGGCGCAGCAGACGCGCATCCTGCTGCTCGACGAGCCGACGACGTTCCTCGATCTCAGCCATCAGCTCGAGGTCCTCGACCTGCTGCGCGAGCTCAACCGTGAGCAGGGCACCACGATCGTCGCCGTGCTCCACGACCTGAACCTCGCCGCGCGGTACGCGGACGAGCTTGTGATCATGGGCGACGGCCGGGTCATCGCCCACGGCGCACCCTCGGCGGTGCTGACTGCCGAGTCCGTGGCCGAGGCGTTCGCGCTGCGTGCCCTGGTCATGCCTGATCCGCTCACGGCGACGCCGCTGATCGTCCCCATCCCCGGCGGCGCGCACACGCCGTCCGAACCCCGCTGAGTCCCCAGCAGCACCCGAAAGGAAACCCCATGCCGCTCACCCGCCCCCTCGCCGCTGTCGCCACGGCCGGCGCACTCCTCATCGCGCTCACAGGCTGCGCCGCCCCGTCGGCCGCACCGTCGGAGCCGACCGCACCGGCGGATGCCGGATTCCCCGTCACGATCGGCAGCGCACTGGGCGACGCGGTGATCCCGAGCGCCCCGACGCGCGTCGCGACCTGGGGCTGGGGCGCCACCGACGCCGTGCTCGCGCTCGGAATCGTGCCGGTCGCGATTCCGTCCGACGACTACTCCGGCGGCGCGGACCGCGTCGCGCCGTGGATCGAGGATGCGCTCGACGAGCTCGGCGGGCCGGCGCCGGCGATCCTCGACAATTCCGGCGGCGAGCTGCAGGTCGAAGAGCTCCTCGCCGCCGACCCGGACGTGCTCATCGCGCCCTACTCCGGTCTCACGCAGGAGGAGTTCGACGAGGTCACCGGAGCGGGCATCCCGGTCGTCGCCTACGAGGAGGGCCCCTGGGTGACGCCCTGGCGGGACGTTGTCACCGTCACCGGCGAGGCGCTCGGGCGCGAGGTGGAGGCCGAGGGGATCCTCGCCGGCCTGGAAGGCCTGGTCAGCGACGCCGCCGCCGCACACCCGGAGTTCGCGGGGACCTCGATCGCCGTGCCCAGCGACTCCGCGGGCACCTGGTACCTGTACCTGCCCGCCGACCCGCGCGTGCAGATCCTCGAGGACCTCGGATTCGTCTCAGCGGCCGGCGTCACCGGGCTCGACTCGGGCGAGGCCGGCTTCTACACGACCGTGAGCCCCGAGAACCTCGACCGGATCGACGCCGACGTGGTGCTGACGTTCGTCGACGAGGGCGGCCTGGACGCCTTCACGGACTCGACGACCGCCCGGCTGATTCCGGCCGTGGCCAAGGGCGCCGTCGCGGCGCTCGTGAACGGCCCCGAGGTCTCTGCGCTGACGCCCACGCCGCTGACGCTGCCGTGGCTGCTGCCGACCCTGGTCGACCGGCTCGCCGAGGCGACCGCCGTCGCGCAGGGCTGAACGTCCGGCTCGATTCAGCGCTTCCGGCGGTCTGCCGCGCGCACGAGCGCCCAGGCGGCGGGGACCAGCAGGGCGGCGAAGCCCGCCTTGATGAGCCCCGGCACGATGAACGGCCACACGCCGGCATCGAGCACCGAGGCGAGGGTCACGCTCGCCCCGGCCACGGTCGCCAGGATCAGCGCCATGTAGGGCACGCCGACGAGGAACGGGACGATGCTGGCGGCCGCGAAGCCGACGAACGCGAGCCACGGCCGCCGGTCCCAGGCGCGCTCGGCGAACCAGCCCGCGACGAACGCGGCGGGGATGAAGCCGACGATGAAGCCGAACGACGGCGACAGGACATAGGCGGGACCTGCGACGGGACCCGCGAAGACGGGAAGTCCCGCGAGTCCGACGAGCAGGTACGTGGTGAGGCTGGCCGCGCCGCGACGAGAGCCCAGCGCGGCGCCCACGATGATGACCCCGAGCGTCTGCCCCGTGATCGGGATCGGGCCGATGAAGAACGAGACCTTGGCCAGCAGCGCCACCAGAGCGACGCCGGCGAGCACCAGCGCCGCATCGACGGCGAACGCGCGGGCGCGGCTGTCGGGACGTGCGACGAGGTCGGCGAGCACGCGGCGGCGGCCGGGTACGGCGATCGAGGACATGGGTCTCCTTCTTCATGCCCGGGAAGGGCTGTGGGGCGTCGCGACTTATACTAGGGGGCTGGCCGTCGGCCGCCCCTTGTGCCCCTTCACTGAATGAAATGGACGTCTGCTGTGCTCGCCGTGCATGACCTCGAGATCCGGGTGGGCGCACGCGTGCTCATGTCGGATGTCTCGTTCCGCGTGTCCGACGGGGACAAGATCGGGCTCGTCGGCCGCAACGGGGCCGGCAAGACGACGCTGACCAAGGTGCTCGCCGGCGACATCCTGCCCAGCGAGGGCCGCGTCGACCGCTCGGGCGAGCTCGGCTACCTCCCTCAGGATCCGCGCTCGGGCGATCCCGAGATGCTCGCCCGCACGCGCATCCTCGATGCACGCGGCCTGGGCACGATCGCGATCGGGATGCGCGAGGCATCCGTCGCCATGGCCGACGAGGACATGGATGCCGCGGCCCGCGCGATGCGCAGGTACTCGCAGCTCACGGAGCGGTTCGAGGCGCTGGGAGGGTACGCAGCCGAGGCGGAGGCGGCATCCATCGCCCACAATCTCTCCCTGCCCGACCGCATCCTGGACCAGCCGCTGAAGACGCTGTCCGGCGGCCAGCGGCGGCGCATCGAGCTGGCCCGCATCCTGTTCTCCGACGCGGGCACCATGATCCTCGACGAGCCCACCAACCACCTCGACGCCGACAGCGTCGTGTGGCTGCGCGAGTTCCTGAAGGGCTACAGGGGCGGTCTGATCGTCATCTCGCACGATGTGGAGCTCGTCGTGGAGACGGTGAACCGCGTCTTCTACCTCGACGCGAACCGGCAGGTCATCGACATCTACAACATGGGCTGGAAGCACTACCTGCGCCAGCGGGTCGCCGACGAGGAGCGCCGCAAGAAGGAGCGCGCCAACGCGGAGAAGAAGGCCACGGCGCTGCAGCTGCAGGCGGCCCGGTTCGGGGCCAAGGCGAGCAAGGCCGCCGCCGCCCACCAGATGGCGGCACGCGCCGAGCGGCTGCTGGCCGGGCTGGAGGACGTGCGGCAGCAGGACCGCGTGGCCAAGCTGCGCTTTCCCAAGCCCGCGTCGTGCGGGCGGACTCCGCTGACCGCTTCGAATCTGTCGAAGTCGTACGGATCGCTGGAGATCTTCACCGACGTCGACCTCGCGATCGACCGCGGTTCGCGCGTGGTCGTGCTGGGGCTCAACGGCGCCGGCAAGACGACGCTGCTGCGCATCCTCGCCGGCGTCGACCGCCCGGACACCGGCCGAGTCGACCCCGGCCATGGACTCAAGGTCGGGTATTACGCGCAGGAGCACGAGAACCTCGACGTGGACCGCACGGTGCTCGAGAACATGATGTCGGCGGCGCCCGACATCAGTGCCACGGAGGCGCGCAGCGTGCTCGGATCGTTCCTGTTCACCGGTGACGACGTGCTCAAGCCGGCAGGCGTGCTCTCCGGTGGCGAGAAGACGCGCCTGTCGCTTGCGACGCTGGTGGTCTCCAGCGCGAACGTGCTGCTGCTGGATGAGCCCACCAACAACCTCGACCCGGCTTCCCGCGAGGAGATCCTGGGAGCGCTCGCGCACTACGAGGGGGCGGTCGTCCTCGTTTCGCACGACGAAGGCGCCGTGGAGGCGCTCAACCCCGAGCGCGTCCTCATCCTGCCGGACGGCGTCGAGGACATCTGGGGCCGCGACTACGTCGACCTTGTGGCGCTGGCCTAGCGGCCGACCTCGTCGAGCACGGCATCCTCTTCCTGCATGTCGCGGTCGCGGCGCCGCCCGGACCGTCGCACACGAGGGGGAGACGCCGGCGGCTCACCGCCCGCCGCGCGGACCGCTGCGGCAGCGGCGGCGTCCGCCGCGTCCTCACGGCGGTGGCGTCGCTCGGTGACGATCACATAGGCGATGAAGATGAAGCCCATCACGGCGAAGAGGATCCACTGGATTGCATACGAGAGGTACGGTCCGGGGTCGTCCGACGGCGACGCCAGTGCGGCCGGCCGCGTGGCGGGGGCGGGCTCCTCGCTCACCATCAGGCCGTATGCGCTCGTCTCGAGCCGGTCGGCGCCCAGTTGACCGGCGATCAGCGGCAGGTTGATCGTGGGCACCTGCCCCTCCGGTGCGCCCCGGCCCGATGCGGGCAGGGCCTCGCCGTCGCGCAGGCGCGCGATGACGGTGACCTCGCCGGCCGGCGCGGCCGGAACCGTCTCGGGCTCCTCAGCGGTGGCCCCGGGACCGACCCAGCCGCGGTCGATGACGAACAGGCGCCCGTCGGCCAGGCGGAGCGGGACGAGCACCTCGAACGCCGCCGTGCCGCCGTGCGCGCGATTGCGGACGAGCAGCTGCTGATCGGTGACGTATGTGCCGGTGAGCGCGACCGGGCGCCACTCGTCACCCGGATCGAGCGCCGCTCCCTCGGGGATCAGCGTCGCCAGCGGCACCGGATCGGCGTCGTAGTTGGCGGCGACCAGGGCCAGCTGCTGCGAGCGCTCGGCGTTGCGGGTGAACTGCCAGTTCGACAGGAAGGCGCACGCGATCGCGAAGACGACGGCGATGCCGATGTAGGCGGTCCAGCGGACGGCGGCCGGGGCCGACTGACGGCGGCTCACGCAATCTCCTCCCGGGGATCGAGCGTCGCCACCTCGAGCGGGAAGTCGCGTGCGGCGAGGTAGCCGCGCAGGTAGTCGACGTGCTCGTCGCAGGCGGCCCAATGCTTGCGGCGCTCGGCCGTGTGGATGCGGGGGTTGCGCCAGGTGATGACCCAGCGCGCCGGGCTGTGGCAGCCGGCACGAGAGCATACGGCGCCCTCGATGTCCTGGCCGATCACAGCCGGTCTCCTTCCGTGTCCGGGTGCTCGCCGGGCGCCTTCTCGGTCAGCCGGCGCGTCTCGGCGACGCGGATGACGCCCGGGTCGTGAGACCGCTCACCTGCAGGGGGCGGTGCGGGCAGCGCGAGTTCGGGCCGCTCTGCGCGCGCCTCGTGCGCATCCTTGCCGACGTTGGCGAGCACGACCGCCACGTACGGCAGCACGGCGGCGCCCAGGCCGAAGATCCAGGTGTACCAGCTGTAGGGCTGCACCACGACCATCAGCACCAGGCAGAGGACGCGGATGCCCATCGTGACCAGGTATTTGCGGATGCGCGACGCTTCGTCGTCCTGCGGTGACTGCGGGAGCGACGTGGCGGAGGGGCGCTTTGACCGGAACATTCTGGAGCCTGAGTTGGGGATGCCCCCAGCTTACGCCGGGGGCATCGCACAGGCTCCCGATCAGCTGCGGAAGCGCTGCGCGTTGGCGAGCATGAATGGGAGGAAGATCGCGAAGAAGAGGATGATCCCCACGATGGCCAGTCCCAGCGACACCCAGCCGATGATGGTTCCGGCCAGCGCGAGGCCGCGCCCGTTCTCGCCGCTGGTCTTGAGCTGGCCGAGCGAGATGTGCCCGGTGATGATTCCGACGATCTGCCCGACGACGGGGATGATGAACAGGCCCACCAGCGAGGAGACGAAGGAGACGATCGCCATCACGTTGTACTTGGGTCCGGCCGGATAGCCTCCGTAGCCGGGCGTGGCGGGATACTGCGGGGCCGCGCCATACTGCTGCGGTGCGGATCCGTACGGCTGCTGCGGCGTGCCGTAGGGCTGCTGCGGCGCCCCGTATGCCGGGGCATCCGGATAGGCCGAGGGCGCAGGCGGGGGAGTGGGAGCGTCGGGCGCGTCAGCGCCCTGGGTGGGATCGCTCATCAGAGACCTTTCTCGAGGGCTGGTCCCAGCGTCACAGAGTGCGGTCATCAGGTCAAACGGCCGCCGCTAGGCTGGCCTCATGCCCACCGATCGCGTCGTCCTGATCACCGGCGGAAACCGCGGCATCGGCCGCGCGATCGCGGAGCGCTTCGTCGCGGCGGGCCACCGGGTCGCGGTGACCGCGCGCTCGGGGGAGGGACCTGCCGGCACCATGACCGTGCGGGCCGACGTGACCGACGCCGCGTCGGTCGATGCGGCGTTCACCGCCGTCGAGGCCGAGCTCGGACCGGTGGAGATCGTGGTCGCGAACGCCGGCATCACCAAGGACACGCTGCTGCTGCGGATGAGCGAGGACGATTTCGACAGCGTCGTCACCACGAACCTCGGCGGCGCGTTCCGCGTGGTCAAGCGTGCGGCCAAGGGAATGCTGCGTGCGCGCTGGGGTCGCGTCATCCTCATCTCGTCGGTGGTCGGCCTCTACGGCTCCGCGGGGCAGATCAACTACGCATCGTCGAAGAGCGCCCTCGTCGGCTTCGCCCGCTCCCTCACCCGCGAACTGGGGGCCCGCGGCATCACCGCGAACGTCGTGGCTCCCGGGTTCATCGAGACGGACATGACCGCCGAACTGCCCGAGGCCACCCAGGCCGAGTACCGCAAGAGCATCCCCGCGGGTCGGTTCGCCACCCCGGATGAGGTCGCCGGTGTCGTCACCTGGATCGCGTCCGACGACGCCGCCTACATCTCGGGGGCCGTGATCCCCGTGGACGGCGGACTCGGCATGGGCCACTAGCGCAGGGCGGCCACCAGCGCCTGGGCGAGTCCTTCCGGGTCGGAGAACTGCGGCCAGTGCCCGGTGCCAAGCCGGACCACCTCGGCGTCCGCGATCGACGAGAACTCCGCCGCATACGGACCCCATTGCTCGATCGCCTGGCGGAACTCCGCCTCGTCCATTCCGCCGTTGAGCAGCGTGACGGGAACCGCGTGGCGGGCCGTGCTGCCCAGGGAGACCTGGTCGGTCGGCACGCGTGCCGGCACGCTCAAGGTGAGCGCCGCGGTGCGCTCTCTGGTCGCGGTGTCGAGATCGCTGACGTCGCCGTCATCGAAGAAGTCCCAGCCCGGGAAGGGGATCACACCGTCGACCGTCTCGAACTCGGAGATCATGCCGCCCTCGTGCGGAGGGATCGTGTCGACGAACATCACCCGTGCCACACGATCCGGGCGGGCCCCCGCGGCGCCCCACACGACGTTGCCGCCGCCGCTGTGGCCGACCAGTGCGACCGGGGCGTCGATGCGGTCGATCTCGGCGACGACGGCGGCGACCCAGTCGGCCATGCCGATGTCGGCCGACCGGTCAGCCGGCACGCCGACCCCCGGCATGGTCATCGCATGGACGGCATGCCCCGCCTCTTCGAGAGCGGGGACGATGTCGTCCCATGATGACGCGTCGAGCCAGAGACCGGGAACCAGGATGATGTCCATGCGTGAGACGCTACGCCGGGCATCCGACGTCCGTCAGGGCAGAAGTGGGATCACCTCTCGCAGATCCACGCGCTCGACGACGAGATCGGCTGCCCGACGCACCGCGGGCTTCGCGTTGAAGGCGAGACCGAGCCCGGCCGCGCCGATCATCCCCAGATCGTTCGCGCCGTCGCCGATCGCGATCGTCCGTGACAGCGGAAGCCCGAGGCGGTCGGCCCAGGCGCGCAGCGCCGTCTCCTTGCCGGCGGCATCGACGATCTCGCCGTCGATGCGCCCGGTGAGCATCCCGTCCGCCACGGCGAGCCGGTTCGCCCGCCAGATGTCCACACCCAGGGCCGGCGCCACGGTGTCGAGGACCTCGTGGAATCCTCCGGACACGACGCCGACCGCGCCCCGCCGAGCATGTGCCGCCGCAATCAGCTCACCCGCCCCGGGCGTGGGCTCGACGCGGGCGATCACGTGCTCGAGCGCGGCCGCGGCCACGCCGCGCAGCGCCTCGACGCGGGTGCGCAGGCTCGCCGCGAAGTCGACCTCGCCGCGCATCGCCGCCTCGGTCGCCGCCGTCACGTCGGCCCTCCGGCCCGCCTCGTCGGCGATCAGCTCGATCACCTCGTTGCGGATGAGGGTGGAATCGGCGTCCAGCACGATGAGGAAGCGGGCGGATGTCGGGAGCACACGCCCACGCTAACGGCCGCGCCGCCGGGCATCCGAATCCTGCGTCACTGCTCGACGCGCACGCCCTTGCCGACGATGGTCAGGCCGGAATCGGTGACGGTGTAGCCGCGCTCGAGATCCCGCTCCCGGTCCACGCCCACCGTCGCCCCGGGCTCGAGCACGACGTTCTTGTCGAGGATGGTCCGGTGCACCCGTGCTCCCGGTCCGACCAGCACGTGATCGAACAGGACCGAGTCGGTGATCGTCGACCCGCCGCCGGACAGCGTCCACGGTCCCACGACGCTGCGCTCCAGGTGGGTGCCCGACAGCACCGATCCGAGCGAGACGATGGAGTCGATCGCGTTGCCCATGCGACCCACCGAGTCGCGGACGAACTTCGCGGGCGGCGAGTTGACCGTCTGCGAGTGGATGGGCCACTGCGTGTTGTAGAGGTTGAAGATCGGCAGCGTCGAGATGAGGTCCATGTGGGCGTCGAAGAACGAGTCGATGGTCCCTACGTCGCGCCAGTACTCACGGTCGCGGTCCGTCGAGCCCGGCACATCGTTGCGCGTGAAGTCGTAGATGCCGGCCTCGCCGCGGTCCACGAAGTACGGGATGATGTCGCCGCCCATGTCGTGGTCGGAGGTCGGCAGCTCGCCGTCGGCCTCGACCGACTCGATGAGCGCGTCGGCGTCGAAGATGTAGTTGCCCATCGACGCCAGGACCTCTCCGGGCGCGTCGGACAGGCCGGTCGGGTTCTGGGGCTTCTCCAGGAACGCGCGAATGCGCAGGTCGTTCTCGGGGTCGACGTCGATGACGCCGAACTGGTTGGCCAGGGCGATCGGCTGACGGATGCCGGCGACGGTCGCCCGGGCTCCGGACGCGATGTGCGACTCGAGCATCTGCCGGAAGTCCATGCGGTACACGTGGTCGGCGCCGATGACGATGACGATGTCGGGCTTCTCGTCGTTGACGAGGTTCAGGCTCTGCAGGATCGCGTCCGCCGAACCCGAGAACCACCGCTTTCCCAGGCGCTGCTGCGCCGGCACGGAGGCCACATATGAGTCCAGAAGCGCCGACATCCGCCAGGTCTGCGAGACGTGGCGGTCGAGGCTGTGCGACTTGTACTGGGTGAGCACCACGATCTGCCGCAGCCCGGAATTGATCAGGTTCGAGATCGCGAAGTCGATGAGCCGGTACTGGCCGCCGAAGGGCACGGCTGGTTTGGCGCGATCGGTCGTCAGGGGCATCAGTCGCTTGCCCTCGCCACCGGCGAGGACGATTCCGAAGACCTTCGGCGCAGCGGGCATGGCACCACTATGCCTCACACCTGCCCGGTGTACTAGCGTCCTTGACATGCGCGTCGACATCGTCACGAAGGAGTACCCGCCGGAGATCTACGGCGGTGCGGGAGTGCACGTCACCGAGCTCGTCAGGGCGCTGCGCGAGTCGATCGAGGTGCAGGTGCGCGCCTTCGGCGCGGCGCGCGACGAGGCCGGCACGACGGCATACGCGGTGCCGCCGGAGCTGGCCTCGGCCAACGGCGCGATCCAGACGCTGGGCACCGATCTGGAGATGGTGGCCGACATCGCCGGCGCCGATGTCGTGCACAGCCACACCTGGTATGCGAACATGGCCGGTCACATCGCGTCGCTGCTGCACGGCATCCCGCACATCGTCACCGCCCACTCGCTGGAGCCGCTGCGGCCATGGAAGGCCGAGCAGCTCGGCGGCGGCTACGCGGTCTCCAGCTGGATCGAGAAGACCGCCTATGAGGGGGCGGCAGCGGTCGTGGCGGTGAGCGAGGGGATGCGGCGCGACATCCTGCGCAGCTATCCGTCGCTGGATCCGGCCAAGGTGCGGGTGATCTACAACGGCATCGACGTGGACGCCTGGCAGCCCGCGGACGATCCGGCTCTGCTCACACAGCTCGGCATCGACCTCGATCGCCCATCGGTCGTGTTCGTCGGGCGCATCACCCGTCAGAAGGGTCTGCCTTATCTGCTGCAGGCCGCGCACGAGGCCCTCCACCTCGGCCATGATCTGCGGGGTGTCCGGCGCTCCAGCGCAGAGCACGAGCTGCACGTCCGGCGGCAGCTGGGCTGCCGCCCGCAGCAGGTAGGGCAGCCCCTTCTGACGCGTGATGCGACCGACGAAGACGACCGAGGGCCGATTGCGGTCGATGCCCAGCTGCGCGAGCAGGTCGGGATCGTCGACGGGATGCCACGCCTCGACGTCGATGCCGTTGTAGATGACCCGCACCCTGGCCGGATCCAGCGACGGGTAGCTGCGCAGGATGTCGCGCCGCATCCCCTCACTCACTGCCACGACCGCTGCCGCCCCCTCGTACGCGGTCCTCTCGATCCAGCTGGAGACCGCATAGCCGCCGCCGAGCTGCTCGGCCTTCCATGGCCGCAGCGGCTCCAGCGAGTGGGCGGTGACGATGTGCGGGATGCCGTGCAGCAGCGACGCGATGTGACCGGCCATGTTGGCGTACCAGGTGTGGCTGTGCACGACATCGGCGCCGGCGATGTCGGCCACCATCTCCAGATC
>DASSYC010000141.1:0-12088 GCA_035703465.1 Microbacterium sp.
CGAACGCTGTCGCTCGGCAACAGGCAGCGCGTGGGACTGGCCGCAGCGCTGCAGCACTCGCCCTCGGTCGTCGTGCTCGACGAACCGGCCAATGCGCTCGATCCGCGGGGAGTGATCATTCTGCGTGAAGAGCTGGTGCGCCTCGCGAGGACGGGCGCCGCCGTACTGGTGAGCAGCCATCACCTGGACGAGGTCGCCCGCATCGCCCACCGAATCGTGGTCATGAATGCCGGACGTGTCATCGGTGAGCTTCCTCCCGATGGCATCGAGCTTGAGCGCGCCTTCTTCGATGCCGTCCGCCGCGATGACGAGGCTGCAGCCTCCCTCGGTAGCAGGGGGACCGAGCAATGAGGGCGATTGTGCACAGTGAGGCGCTGAAGCTGCGCGCGTCGCTCGTCGGCAGGGTCGGCACGCTGGCGATCATCGGCGGCATCGCGTTGCTGTCGGGCGGAATGCTGCTGGCGGTGGTGACAGGCCAGCCCGATCTGGTGGCGAAGCTCGGCCCGGCGGCCACTGCCGATTGGGCCGGCCTGTTGTCGATGGCAGTGCAGATCACCGGCGCCGGCGCCCTACTCGGGTGTGGCGTCGTGCTGGCATGGATGTTCGGTCGTGAGTTCGCCGACGCCACCGTGAGCGGACTGTTCGCCCTGCCCGTCGGGCGAGGGCGCCTCGCGGCCGGAAAACTCGCCGTATTCGCGTTGTGGGCCTGCGGTACCGCGATCGGAGCGACGTGCGCGGTACTCGTGGTCGGCCTGGTCGCCGGACTCGGCGTACCGTCGCCGGCGGTCTGGGCAGGACTGGGCCGCCACGCCGCGCTCCTAGTCTTCTCCTGCGCGATCGTGATCCCGGTGGCGTGGGTCACCACGCTAGCGCGGTCGACGCTCGGCGGCGTCACCGCGACAATCGTGATCGTCGTCGTCGCCCAGGTCGGAGTGCTCGCAGGGGCTGGCGGATGGATGCCGCTGGCCGCCCCGACCCTCTGGGCCATGAGTGGGGGCAATGCGGTCACGTCTCTTCAGCTGGCCATCACTCTGGCGGTCGCGGCGGTCTCCGCGGTCCTGGTCGTGCACGCGTGGCACCGCTTGCAGCTTGACCGATGACCGTCGAGTAGGGCGCACATACCACCTTGAGTTGTCGGCATCCTGGTCTGGACGGAACTCGGTGGCGACGCGCACACAGCTTGCGGCGGGACATCCATAGTCAAGGATGCAGCCGACGTCACAGAGCGACGGCCAGCAGCGCTGAGTACACGAACGCGCATGTTACAAAGCTCGACCGCGATGCACGCAGGCACCACGCGGTGGATGCCCGTTCTGGGCGGCATTCGAAAGCATCGCTCTTCACATAACAGCATTGCAGAAAAAGTGCTGGCTAGAAGGTAAAACGAGTCGTACTCTGGCGCCATGCGAGGAGGGCTCGAGCGGTGGAAGCGGGGTGTCGGATCCCGAGGGGTCGGACAGGCGATCGACTATGCGTTGAAGGGCACGTGCGACGCCCATCTTCACCCGACGACCGGCTCGGATGCGCTCGAGATGTACAGCGCCGCCGCCGACGCGAGCGTGACGCGCTTCGTCGTGGGCGACGGCACGATCGTCGCCGATGAGCTGACCTCCGGTGCGCTACGGATGTGGGTGACCGGGCATGACCCGGTCACGGGGGAGGAGCGCGGCGTTCAGCGGCTCACCGCTGACGCCGACCTGTTGCTTGACGCGACCGTCAATCACCCGAAGTCGTACAGCATCGCCGCTCTGCTGCATCCGGAGCTCGCCGTCGAGTTCGAGGCGCTCCAGGATCGGCTGCGCGACCGCATCCTGCTCACCTGGTTGCGCGAGCTGAACGCACGCCGCGGGCATAGCGGTCTCATTCGTGAGGACCTCGCCGCGTCGAGGTCGTCGAGCTGCAGCACCGCCGCTCTCGCGCGCTGGATCCGCATGCACACCGCCACCTTCCGCTCCGCTTCACGCCGACGGATGCACGCACGAGGACCGGCTTTCGCACGGTAAGTAACGGGCTTGGGCGGTGCGCTGGGCGCGCGATAAGAGGCATCGTCATTGCGAATGTCTCGGTGAGAAGTGCGCGTGTCGGAGGTGGCACCCGGTCGGATGTCGCAATCTTTGACTACTGTGGCGTCACGTTTCGCAGAACGGTGAACGGGAGAGATCATGGCCGAATCGATCAGCGCCAAGCAGTTCCATGACGAAGAAGGAACGGACGGCTGGCACGTTCTGTACGGGGGTGCCCAGACGGTCTTCCCGACAGACTCGTTCGCGACAGGAGTCGAGTTCATCCGACGCATCGCACGGGGGACCGCCGTGGTGGGTCGCGAGCCCGACATCGACCTGCGACCCGAAGCCGTGGTCGTCCGTACCGCGTCAACGCCTGGGGGCCGACTTGACACGCTCGATGTCGAACTTGTGCAGCGCGTCTCAGCCATCGCGGCGGAGCTCGGGCTCGCAGCTGACCCCTCTCAGCTGCACACGATTCAGATCGCCATCGCTGAAGCGGACGGCACGAGCACACGCGACTTCTGGGTCGCGGCGCTCGGGTACGTCTCGCTCGGCGGTTTCGTCGTCGACCCGCTACGGCGCGGACCGCGGATGTGGTTCGACGAGATCTCCACGCCGGGACGCGGCCGCACCCACATCGACGTGGCCGTACCGAGTGACCGTGCAGAAGAGCGCGTAACCGCAGTCATCCGAGCCGGAGGGCGGCTCGCAGACGACTCCCACGCACCTCAGTGGTGGACCTTCGCATCGCCCGACAACCACGGTGTCGACATCGCCGCATGGGGCGATATCGACGACGGGACATAGCCATCCGTTCACAGAGCAACAGAGCACAGCATCACCGAGCAGCCCCTGCCGAGAACGACAGCTGGATCGATTTGTGAGTGGGCGCTGATCACCGCCTTGGTGACGGTCGTCGCGCACAGGACCCGGCTTGCCCACCGACGCGCACGATTGCCCGTAAGAGGATCGTTTGCGTGCCGTCCGGCGATGCCAGTCAGACCTCGACGCCGAAGGCGCGCAGCAAGCCCGAGCGGGGGATCATCCGACGGGGGGCCGAGCTGCACTGTCGGGATGGTCCCGTTGTCGATGCCCTGCTTGATCGTGCGGTAGTCGACGCCGACGAGCTTGGCGGCATCCTTCATTGTCAGAGCCAGGCTCTGCGGTGTTCGGTTCATTGCCATTCCTTCCGTGAGCCAGGAGCGTCAGTCTCCCTTCGTCGCGCGGGCCCTCCATCGGCCGCTGATGGCTGCGGCGGAGCGTTGGCTATGACCGCGATTCCGGCCCGAGCGCGAAGACGGGGTCAAGATGGGTGGCTACGAGCGCGACCTGGTCATCCAGGTTCTCCTCGCAGATTGCCTCGAGCCGCTCCTTGCGCCGCCACGCCGCCCACTTTGCCTGCCCGACCGCACCGTAGCCGTCCAGATGCGGCCGGACAGGTTCAAGAATGACGCCACGGTAACGTGCCACTGCGCGCGCTGACCAGAGCAGCTCATCAACTGAAATGCGCCAGCCCAGAACCACCGATGATCTGACACCGTCACCGTCGTCGGAAGGTGTCGAAGAAGACGCGCAGAGCAAGCACTCCGGACACGACGAGCAGCAGGTATCCGAAGATCTGGAACAGAGTGAGCGTGGGGGTCACGACCGGGCCGGTCGTGCTGGTCAGAAGCATCGCTGCCATGATGCCGAACACGCCGGCGAGGAAGGCGACGGCCGCAAGGTTGACGAAGTCCTGCAGGACGCGCCGGTCCCGACGGTCGGCGAGGAGGCGCACATTGACGTTCAGCCGGCCGGAAGCGAGGCTGCCGCTGATGCTGTCGATTCGCTGCGGGAGCTTGCGAACGAGGGGAAGGACGCTCAGCAGCTCATCCTTCACGGCGTCGGCGATGGCGAACGGCTGTCGCGCGGCGGACGTGCGGGCTTCCGCATAACGGGTCGCTTCGGCGATGAAGTCGAACGATGGGTCGATGACGCGCAGCGCGCCCTCCACCGTCGCGATCGTGCGGAACGGCACCGTCAGCTCCGGCGGGGCGGCGAGGCCGAATTCTGCCAGTATGCTCATGACCTCGGTGAAGGTGGCAGTGTCCAGCGTGAAGCCAGGCCCTAGATAGCGCGCCATGAATGCACCGATCTGCTGCCGCAGGGCGAACTCATCGAGGTCGTCAGGAATGTCGATGAATGCGAGCAGGGCGTCGGCGAACGCGCGGGCGTCGGAGCGTGAGAACGCGAGCAGCACATCCGTGATCTGCACGCGCACGGTGGAGTCGAGCCGCCCCACGGAGCCGAAGTCGAGCAGAGCGAGCTCGCCTTCCGGCGTGATGAGCACGTTCCCTGGATGAAGATCGGAGTGGAAGACCCCGACATCCATGATCTGGGCGAGTGTGGAACGCAGGAGCCGGGTCGCCATCACCTGCCGCGTCGCGTCATCGAACGCGGCGAGCGGGCTCGAACCGGCGAGCGTCTGCCCGTCGAGAAACTCCATCACGAGCACATCCTCGGTGCACAGCTGCGCCATGTGCCGGGGAATTCGGATCCGCGACTGTTCGGGCAGCGCGTTCATCGCCGCTTCCAGCGCGGCCATGTTGCGGGCCTCGACACGGTAGTCCACCTCGTCGCGCAGACCGTCGGTCAAACTTGTCGCGAGCCCCTCGAGGCCGATCCGGCGCGCCCAGGCGGAGGACTCGGCCAGACGCCGCGAGAGCCGGAGCGCGATGTCGGCATCCCGCTCGATGAGCACGGCGATGCCGGGACGGCGCGCTTTCACGGCGACCCGCTCACCGGAAACCAGGACGCCCAGATGCACCTGCCCGATAGAGGCCGATGCGAGCGGCTTCTCCTGGAGTTCGGCGAACACTGTCGGACGCGGCCCCGGCAGCGCTCCGTCGATCACCGTGGCGATCTCGTCCCAGGGTGCCGGCGGCACCTCCTGCTGCAGCGCGCCGAGGGCGGCAGTGAACTCCGGTGGCAGGATGTCGGAGCGGGTGGACAGCAGCTGACCGATCTTGACGAACGCACCGCCGGCCTCCTCCAATGCATTGGCGAGAGACTGCGCCTCCCGGGTGCGCTCCCGCTCCGCAGCCGGCGTCTGTGCCGTGTCGATGGTGAACGGGATGAGCTTGTGCCGGGCGGCGATGCGGGTCAGCTGGGAATATCGGCTCGCGCGGTCGAAGGTGCGGCGGATGCCCGGTAACCACTGGTCCGGCCGGGAGACCGACCCCTGTGGGACGACCAGCTCGGCGACGACCAGGAACGCGACGGCAGTGAAGAAGATGATCGCGAACTGGATCGGGATGAGCACGGGGCTGTACGCGGTGTTCTCCCACACGTATTGGGACTCGAACCCGATCTCCGCACCCAAGCCGAGCAGACCCGCGATCACGATGCGGACCGTCCCCACTCGAACGCCGAGCAGGCGGCGCGACAGCGAGCCGATCAGAATCATCGTGACGACTGTGGCCGCCAGCACGATCAGGATGTCGAGAGCCACGTACACCACGTCGATACGTCATCACCCCTCTTGCCTGTGCCCAGCGTAGGCGACGCTGCCCGCGCGGCTTCGGGTCAGTCCGGGTTCGCGTGACGGGAATGTGACGAGCGAACGCAGCTGCAGGTGGTCGGTCATCGGTGCCCTTGACCATCGGCTGCGACGCGGCGCAGGCGTGCCGCGCCGACGAGGCCGAGCAGGAGGAATGCCGCGGCCACCAGCAGCGCCCAGCGTGTGCCGTCGGCGAATCCGCCGGCCAGTGCATCCACTGCTGCCGCCGTGTGGTCGCCGAGCGCGCTGGCGGTGCCTTCGGTCCGCAGCTGGGTGATGGTCGTTCCTGCGGACTGGCGGGTGCTCGTGGCGAGCTGGTCGGCCGAGTCGCCGGTGATGCCGACACTCGTCAACGCGGCGGGCAGGGTTATCGCGAGCGACACCGACAGCGCCGCGCCGGCGAACGCGGTTCCCAGCGCCGAGCCGACCTGGCGCACGGTGCTCTGCGTCGCCGAACCCTGCCCGGACACCCCGACGGGCACATCGCGCAGGACCGTGCCGGTGAGCTGGGCCGAGGCGAGGCCGAGCCCGAGGCCGTATACGACCAGCGGGATGGCGACCAGCCAGCCGGGCGTGGTTCCCGAGATGAACAGGGCCAGCGTGACGACGCCGACCACCTCGAGGCCCAATCCGATCAGGACAGTGCCCGGTGATCCGAACCGGGCCGCGACGTGACGGGCGATCGCGCCGGAGGAGAATGCGCCGAGCGCCATCGCGGCGAGCACCAGACCCGCGCCCATGACATCGAGTCCGAGCGCGTTGATCAGGTAGAGCGGGAGCACGAAGATGATCGCGAACTCTCCCACCGCGACCATCGCCGCCGTGAGGTTTCCCCACGAGAAGGTCGGCAGCAGGAAGAGATTGAGGTCGAGCAGCGCCGACCGCTCCACTCGCTCTCGGTGCCGTTCCCACACGACGAACAGCGTGAGGGCGACCGCGGCGACCGCGAAGGCGACCGGCACGGCAGAGATCGGCGCATCCGCCGGCCACGTCCAGCCGAAGATCTGCAGCTCACCCTCCGGCGCCCACCACCCCAGGTCTGGCCCCTCGATGACGGCGAACACCAGCGCGCCGAAGCCGATGCCCGACAGCAGCGCGCCGTCGACATCCGCACCGGGGCGGCCTTTCGTCCCGCGGGTCTCGGGCACCACCAGCATCCCGGCGATGAACACCAGCGCACCGAGCGGGATGTTCACCAGGAAGATCCAATGCCAGCTGGCCCATTGCGTGAGCGCTCCACCGGCGAGGGGCCCGATCGCCGCCGCACCGGAGATGACGGCGCCCCACACGCCGAAGGCGGCGGCGCGATACCTGCCGCGGAAGACGGCGTTGACCGTCGACAGCGTCGACGGCATGATGAGGGCCGCCCCTACCGCCTGCACCGCGCGCGCGCCGATCAGCGGCTCGGCTGCACCAGCTGTCGCCGCCAGAATGCTGCCCGCGACGAAGACCACCAGGCCGGCCAGGAAGAGGCGCTTGCGCCCCCACCGGTCGGCGAGTCGACCGGTGGAAAGCAGAAGAGCGGCAAGAACGACCGCATAGAGACTGTTCACCCACTGGGCGTCGGTGAGGTCCAGGCCGATGTCGGCGATGATGTCGGGCAGCGCGACGCCGACGATCGTGCCGTCCAGCACGATCAGGCCGAGCCCGATCGACAGGACGGCGAGGGCAAGCCACTCTCGACGGCTGGGAGGTGCGTCGGGAGCGGTCTGGGGGGTTGTCACGATTCGACGGCAGCCAGCCGAGCGCGGTCACGGACGATGGCACGGCCGAGGGCGAGGAACAGCAGGACCATGGCGGCGGTGAGCAGAATGTGTCCGGCCCCGGCGATGCCGGCGATCATCTTGGTGGACGCCTGGCCGAGGACAGTGAGGGTGCCGTGCCAGATGAGCATGGCGGCGGTGAGGATGAGTCCGGTGTTGTAGATCCAGAAGAACCAGCCGAACAGCCTGCTCGCTGAGAGGCGGAACAGCTTCTCGAGGGCGAGTACGATCAGCAGCATGATGAACCCGAGCGTCAGCAGGTGCGTGTGCGCGAGACCGAGTTGGGTGAATTGGCCCTCGGGGAAGTCGTTGAGCTTGGTGAACTCCCGATAGAAGAGTCCGGAGAGCACCCCGGCGACCATGTAGGCGAATGAGGCGTAGAAGAGGCGACGCATAGATTTCCTTTCGAAGTCACCCTCTACATTCGTCGTCGGCGACGGCGGCGGGATCATCCGAACGGTTGAGATCGGGTCAGAGGATGCCGCTCTCGCGCGCAACCGCGACCGCCCGCGATCTGCTGTCGACGCCGAGCTTGTCGAAGATGTGCACGAGGTGGGTCTTGACGGTCGCCTCGGTGACGAACAGCTGTCTCGCGATCTCCTTGTTCGAGGCGCCGGTGTCCAGCAGCCGCAGCACGTCGCGCTCGCGATCGGTGAGTTTGACCCGCGGTGTGCGCATCACCTGCACGATCCGCGCCGTGAGTTCGGGCGAGAGCACCAGCTGCCCCGCCGCCGCGCTGCGGATGGCCGCAACGATCTGCTCGGACGGCGAGTCCTTCAGCAGATAGCCGGCGGCGCCGGCTTCCACCGCACCGAGGATCTCGGCATCCCGGTCGAAAGTCGTGAGAATGACGACCGCGGGGGCGGGGGCCAGGGCGCGCAGCGCCGCCGTCGTCTGCACGCCGTCCATTCCCTCGCCGAGCCTCAGGTCGCACAGCACGACGTCCGGGTGCAGGTGGCGGGCGAGGGCGATCGCCTCTTCGCCGGTGGCCGCCTCGGCGACGACGTCGACACCGGTGTCGGGGGTGAACAGCGAGCGCACGCCAGCACGGACGATCGGGTGATCGTCGACGAGGAGCACGCGCAGCGCGGTCACGGGGCGCCTCCCGCCGCGATCGGCAGCGACGCCGAGAGCGCCGCCCCTTCGCCCGGCACGCTCTCCACGTCGAGGTCCCCGCCCAGCTCGCGCAGGCGGGCGCGCATCGCGCGCAGACCGTACCCGCCGTCGTCGCGGCGCGGCTGCCTCGCGTTCCAGCGGGTGGCATCAAAGCCGACGCCGTCATCGACGATGTCGAGCCGCACGGCGTCGCCGGCATCCGCCAGCGTCACCACAATGCGCTGCGCGCGGGCGTGGCTGCGGACATTGGCCAGGGCAGACTGCGCGGTGCGCAGGAGCGCGACCTCGGTGGCCATCGTAAGGGCGGGGACGCTGTCGTCGATGTGCAGGTCGGTGCGGATGCCGGTCTCCTCCTGCATCCGGGTCAGCATCCGCCGCAGCGCATCGCCGAGCGCGGAGCCTTCGAGTTCGGCCGGGGTCATCGCGTTGACGATGCGGCGGGCATCGACCAACCCCTCTCGGGCCAGCTGCTCGATCTGACCCAGGGCCTCGCCGTGCTGCGCGGGCGCTGCGGTCTGCGCCGACCGGGCCAGAATCCCGATGGAGGACAACGACTGCGCGACAGTGTCATGGATGTCGCGCGACACGCGCGTGCGCTCGATCCCCGCGCCGGTCTCCCGCTGACTGCGGGCGAGTTCGTCCTGCAGCTGGGCGCTCTCCTCCTGCGCTGCGACCAGGGATGCGATGAGGCGCCGGCGTTCGCGCCCGTCGCGGATGAGTTCGAGGTAGCCGCGCGAGATCCCCAGGGCGAACACACCGCCCACGAGCGGGCCGATCACGTTGGCGTACGACGTGGTGCCCGTGTGCAGGACCGGTGCGGCGACGACGATGGCCAGGATCACCGCGCTGAGGCCGATCGCCCAGCCCAGCGGGAGGATGAACCCGGCCAGCAGCCACAGCGGGAAGGCCAGCCAGACGAACTCCGCCGAGACCGCGACCGAACCGGCCCAGATGAGCGCGAGCCCCGCGAGCCACCACGTCGCCAAGGTTGGATCGCGGGTGCGGTCGCCGAGGATCAGGCCGCCGAAGTACCAGCCGGCGAACACCAGCGACAGCGCCAGCACCCATGGCACCGGCACGCCGTCGGCGACGGCCCGCACGGCGGCGATCACGATCAGCACGACCGTGATCACCGCCTGCCCGAGCCGGATCGCCCCGCTCACCCGCTCGCCACCACCCCCACGCACGCCGCGCCCATCAGCGTGCGGTTTCGAGGACGAGCTGCTCAGCATCCCCCGATTCTTCCCTGTCGCCGCCGCTGCGGCGAGTGGGCAGGCGTCCGGGCAGCCACATCCGATCTCCGAGGAGGGAGAACAGTGCGGGCACTACGAACGTGCGGACCACCAGGGTGTCGACGAGCACCCCGACCCCGACGACGAGCCCGATCTGCCCGAGCGTCACCAGCGGCAGAAGGCCGAGGGCGGTGAACACCGCGGCCAGGACGATGCCCGCGCTGGTGATGACGCCGCCGGTCGTCGCCAGCGCCGTGATCATGCCGGCACGGGTCCCCTCTCGCTCCGCCTCAGCGCGCGCCCGGTGCACGAGGAAGATCGTGTAGTCCACCCCGAGCGCCACCAGGAACAGGAACGCCAGCAGCGGCACCTGCAGATCCAGCGCATCCCAGCCGAACAGCACGCGGCCGAGCCACGCACCCGCCCCGATCGCTGCGACCGCACTGAGGGTGTTCACCGTCAGCAGGATGAGCGGGGCCACGAGCGCCCGCAGCAGCACGATCAGCACGACGAGGGTCACCAGCAGAATGAGCGGGGCCACCAGCACGAAGTCGCGCAGGTTGCCCTCGCGGGCATCCACATCTGCCGCGCCCTGTCCGCCCACCAGCGCATCCGCCCCCGGCACGGCGTGGACCGCAGCGCGCAGGTCGGCGACGAGATCGCGGCTCTCCGGCGTGCCCGGCGACGGTTCTCCGACCACCGAGAGCTTCACGAGGCCGCCGTCGGTGCTGACCGCCGATTCCGTCACCCGGACGACACCGTCGACGGATGCCGCGGCATCCTGCACCTGCAGACTCTGTGCCGCATCGGCGATGACGACGAACGGCTGCGCCTGGCCACCGTCGAAGTGCGCATCGAGCACCTCCAGGCCGATCGCCGACTCCGACGGCACGCGGAACTTCTCGACCTGACTGAGTCCGACCGAGGCCCCCAGCAGCCCCGCCGACATCACGCCCAGCAGCGCGAGCCCGCCAACCAACGGCAGCCACGGCCGCCGTACGACACCGGTCGCCACCGTCCGCCACGCACGCCCCCGTGCGGCATTCCCCTGGCTGGGGCGCGGCACGAACGGCCAGAACACGCCCCGCCCGCAGACCGCCAGCGCGGGCGGCAGCACCAGCAGCACGGCGGCGAGTGCGATCACCAGCCCCAGCGCGCAGGCGAGGCCGAGCCCGCGGGTTCCCGGGATGACGGCGAGCACGAGCGTGAGCAGCGAGAGCACCACGGTCACATTGGATGCCAGGATCGCCGGCACCGTGCCGCGCCAGGCGGCGGCCAGTGCGCGCCGATGATCGGTGTCGACCGCAAGCTGCTCGCGATAGCGGGAGATCAGCAGCAGCGCATAGTTCGTGCCGGCCCCGAACACGAGCACACTGACGATTCCGGTGTCGAAATACAAGTCGAGCGCACTGCCGAGCGCGACTGTCGTCTTGTTCGCCGCCTGGTCGGCGAACCCGACCACGGCCAGCGGAATCAGCCACAGCACGGGTGACCTGTAGGTGAAGATCAGCAGCACCGCGACGATCAGGATCGTCACCAGCAGCAGTGTGAAGTCGGCACCGTCGAATGCCGCAGCCACGTCGGCGCCGAACGCCGGTCCCCCCGTCACCTGCACCTCGACCCCGGGGATGCTGCGGTCGGCGACGATCTCGCGCACGTCGTCGACGAGGGCGCGTTCGGCTTCGGTGTCGCCGCCGGCGACCGCTGCGGTCACCTGAATGACCTGCGCCTCGCCGTCCTCACTCGGGAAAGGCCCCAGCACCGAAGCTTCACCGGCCGCGCCGAGGTCGGCGGCGAGGTTCGCGATGCCGGTGTCGTCGGACTCCGACAGCGTGCCGCCGTCCGTCGCCGACGCGACCACGATCAGCGTGCGATCATCCGCGTTCGGGAACTCGTCCGCCAGCGCCGCCACCTGCGCGGACTCGGATGCCGGCGGGGCCGGCTGGTTGTCGCCGGTCATCTCCGCGCGACCGAAGGCGCCGAGCAGGGCGACGAGCGCAAGCACACCGATTGCCAGAGAGAGCCACGCACCACGGCGGGACGTCAGGACACGGGACAGGGATTCATTGAGAACACGCACATCTCCAGCACACCGGCTCGTGCCGACGCCGCCATCGCACGTCTCACCGAGTCGAATCTCCATCGGACGATGGATGCGCGGGGTTCCGCGATGGGGATGCAACCGTGCCACCTCGGGATGTGCACTCGGATACGCTACCCCTGCCCGAGCAGCCAGGTCCGTCAGGCTGATCTCATTCTCTCCGGAAGGGGCTGTCGTCGTGAACATCTCCCAGGCCACCGACATCACCGCGCTCATCGACAGGATCAGCGCGCTGGTCGAGAATCGCGACCTGGTGGGAATCGCCGACGTCATCAGCTCGGCCACCTCCCATCAGATCGCCGCTCTGCTGGAGCGGTCTCCGATCAATCAGC
>DASSYC010000207.1:0-32037 GCA_035703465.1 Microbacterium sp.
CAGGAGCGCATCACCTCGACGCGCGGCCACTCGATCACCTCGCTGCAGGCGATCTACGTGCCCGCCGACGACTACACCGACCCGGCGCCGGCGACGACCTTCGCGCACCTGGACGCGACCACCGAGCTCAGCCGCGAGATCGCGTCGAAGGGCCTCTACCCGGCCGTGGATCCGCTCGCCTCGACGAGCCGCATCCTCGACCCGCGCTACATCGGCGAGGATCACTACCGGGTGGCCACCGCGGTGAAGCAGATCCTGCAGAAGAACAAGGAGCTCCAGGAGATCATCGCCATCCTCGGTGTCGACGAGCTCTCCGAGGAGGACAAGATCGTCGTCGCCCGTGCACGCCGCATCCAGCAGTTCCTCTCGCAGAACACCTACATGGCGAAGAAGTTCACCGGTGTCGAGGGCTCGACCGTGCCGATCAGCGAGACGATCGAGTCGTTCGACGCCATCGTCCGCGGTGACTACGACCACGTCGCCGAGCAGGCGTTCTTCAACGTCGGCGGCATCGCCGACGTCGAGGAGAAGTGGGCGCAGATCCAGAAGGAGAACGGCTGAGATGCCTCTGAACGTGAGCCTCGTCTCCGCCGACGCGGAGGTCTGGTCAGGAGAGGCGTCGCTCGTCGTCGCCAAGACCGTCATCGGCGAGATCGGCATCATGGCCGGTCACGAGCCGGTGCTGGGGATCCTGGCCGAGGGCGAGGTCCGCATCACGGGCACCGACGGTGAGCGCGTGCTGGCCGACGCCCGCGACGGCTTCCTCTCGATGGAAGGCGACGTCGTCACGATCGTCGCCGGTCACGCCCAGCTCATCTCGTAGGGCTTGCTGATCCTGCTGCCGCCGTCGGAGACGAAGCGCTCCGGCGGCGACGGGACTCCGCTCGACCTCGAACGCCTCGCGCTGCCGTCGCTGACGGACCAGCGCGAGGCGTCGCTGTCGGCGCTGGAGGAGCTGTCGCGAGACGCCGAGACCGCGGCGCGCGTGCTCCGGCTGAGCGTGCGGCAGTTCGGCGAGATCGAGGTGAACGCCCGCGTGCGCGCGTCGCCGGCAATGCCGGCCGTGGACCGTTACACCGGTGTCCTGTACGACGCGCTGGGCGCGGCATCCCTCGACTCCCGCGCGCGCAGCTGGCTCGGTCGCCACGTGCTGATCCACTCGGCGCCGCTCGGTCCCGTCGGCGCGCTCGACCGGATCCCCGCGTACCGCCTCGGTGCGAACCTCTCGCTGCCGGGGCTTCCTCCGCTGCGGCGGCTGTGGGCGGACGCGGTGACCTCCGCACTCGAGGTCGCGGCACCCCGCTTCGTCCTCGACCTGCGCTCGGAGGCGTACGCGGCGCTGGGGCCGGTTCCGGCATCCGTTCCGTCTGTTTTCCTGCGGGTCGTCTCCGAAGGGCCGGACGGCGCGGTGCGCGCGCTCAACCACTTCAACAAGCACGCCAAGGGCGCGTTCGTGCGCGCTCTTGCCCAGCAGCGGCCGCGGATCGGGTCGCCCGCGGGGGTGCGACGGTGGGCGGATGCCGCGGGCTGGACGCTGCGCGACGGCGCTCCGGGGGAGTGGCGCCTCATGACCTGATCGAGGGACTCGCGCTCAGCTTCCTTTCAGGATTGCTCCAGGATCGGTAGTGTGACCTCTGCGGCACCCCGTCCGCTCACCCTGTCGTGACAGAAACCCTGGGAGAACGTCAATGGCATTCCTCATTTCCGATCCGGGCTACAGTGCCGGGCTGTTTGCCCTGTACGCGGGCCTGATCGTCTTCTGGCTGATCTTCGGCATCGCCGGATACGTGGTCGGCGCATGGTTCATGATGAAGGTCTTCGAGAAGGCCGGCGTCCAAGGCAAGTGGCGTGCCTGGGTTCCGATCTACAACTCGATGATCTTCTTCAAGCTCGGCGACCTCAGCCCTTGGCTGATCCTCATCCTGATGGGTGCGGGGATCGTGCTGGGCTGGGTGCCCGTGCTCGGATGGCTCATCTGGCTGGCCGCCTTCCTGCTGTCCATGATGGCGGCGTGGCGGGTCGGACTGAAGCTGCAGAAGGAAGCCGTCTGGCTGATCCTGTACTTCTTCCTGGCCCTGGTGTGGATGGGCATCAACGCGTTCGACAAGTCGCGCTGGAACACGGCCATCCCCCCCGCACCCTGGGCGAGCAACAGCTTCCTGTCGGACCGGACCACGTGGGAGGGCATCCCCAGCCAGGTTCCCGCCGGCGGCTATCCGGCGAACCCGGCGCAGCCGGGGTACCAGCCTCCGCAGGGCTATGCACCGCCGCAGCAGGGCTACGCCCCGCCGCAGGGGTACGCCCCGCAGAGCGACATGCAGCCGCCCGCTCCGCCGGCCGGCACCACGCCGCCGCCTCCGGCTCCGCCCGCGCCTCCTGCCGCGCCGCCTGCCGCGGCACCGCCGGCTGCGGCACCCGAGCCGCCCGTGGCCCCCGAGCCGCCGTCGTCCGAGCCGCCGACTGAGCCCAGGGTCTGACCCGGTCGCCTCTCAGCGGACCAAGAGTCGGGTCGGTGACCCGACATGCCGTCGACCGATCCGGTCAACACGGCGTGTCACGTCACCGGCCCGACTTTTGGCCCGCAAGGGGCGGGCTCACGGTCCGTGAGGGACGACCTCGGCCCGGGGACGGGACGGTCCACGGGCACGGACGAGAAGGGGATGCCTCCGGGTAGCGTGGCATCCATGACTCAGGAATCGCGCCGCGTCGGCGCCTCAGGACTGCTCGTCTCCGCCGCCGGCCTCGGCTGCAACAACTTCGGCCGGGCGGGCTCCCGCACCGGGGACCTCGCGGGCACCAGGGCGGTGCTCGATGCGGCGATCGAGGCGGGGATCACGCTCATGGACACCGCGGAGTCGTACGGCGCGGAGCTCGGGCTGAGCGAGACGCTCATGGGCGAGGCGCTCAAGGGCAGGCGCCACCGTGTGATCCTGGCCACCAAGTTCGGGCACAGCGCCACACAGAGCCCTCCCGGCTTCCTCGGAGCCAAGGCATCCCGTGCCGCCGTGCGGCAGTCGGTGGAGGCATCCCTCGTCCGTCTGCAGACAGACTGGATCGACCTCTACCAGGTGCACACCCCCGACCCGGCCACGCCGATCGCCGAGACGCTCGACGCACTGTCGGACCTCGTGCGCGAGGGCAAGGTGCGCTATCTCGGTCACTCGAACTTCACGGGCTGGCAGATCGCGGAGGCGGCGATGGTGGCCGACGCCCGTCGCACGATCCCGTTCGTCTCCGCCCAGAACCACTACAGCCTGCTCGCCCGCGGCGCCGAGCGGGAGGTGCTCCCGGCGGCAGAGCGCTTCGGCGTGGGGTTCCTGCCCTACTTCCCGCTGAACAACGGCCTGCTCACCGGCAAGTTCACCCGCGACAGCGCACCGGCCGACAGCCGCATCATGCTCCGGCGCCCGCACATCTACGAGGACGCGCCGTGGGACGCGCTGGACGCCTACCGGCGGTTCTGCGACGACCGCGGCATCACGATGCTCGAGGCGACCTTCGGCTGGCTGCTCGCACAGCCCGGGCTGTGCAGCGTGATCGCCGGTGCCACGACACCCGAGCAGGTGACCGCCAATGCCGCCGCCGCCAGCGCGTGGGCGCCGTCGCCGGAGGACCTCGAGGCGATCGACGCGATCTTCCCGCTGCCGGCCGACCCGGCGGCATAGCCGGTTTCGCTCATAGCGCACGCGCGCGATTGAGTGCAGCCCGGCGTCGGGCGTAGCGTCATCATTCGTGCGCGGCCGACGACGCCACGTGTCTCCGCGACGAAAGGATCTGCCGTGCTGGGAAGACTCCTCGTGCGCTATCTGAGGCCGGCGTGGCCGCTGATCGTGGCCGTCGTGATCTTCCAGGCCCTGCAGACCACGGCGTCGCTGATGCTGCCGACGCTGAACGCCGCGATCATCGACGACGGCGTCATCAAGGGCGACATCCCGTACATCTGGAGCACCGGCGGCGTCATGCTGGCTCTGAGCTTCGGGCAGATCCTGTGCGCGATCGTGGCGGTGTACTTCGGCTCGCGCCTGGCGATGGGCATGGGGCGCGACCTGCGCGACGACCTGTTCCGGCGCGTGGTGCGGTTCTCGCAGCGCGAGATCGGCCAGTTCGGCGCACCCTCGCTCATCACCCGCAACACGAACGACGTGCAGCAGGTGCAGATGCTGGTCCAGGTGTCGGCGACCCTCATGGTGTCGGCGCCGATGATGGCGATCGGCGGTGTGATCTTCGCGATCCGCCAGGACGTCGGGCTGTCCTGGCTGATGGCCGTGGCGGTGCCGGTGCTGCTGGTGGCCGTCTCGCTCATCGTGGTGCGGATGGTCCCGGCCTTCCGCTCCATGCAGCGCAAGATCGATCGCGTCAACCAGATCCTGCGCGAGCAGCTCACCGGCATCCGGGTCATCCGCGCCTTCGTGCGCGAGGGCGAGGAGCACACGCGCTTCGATGCGGCCAGCGGCGACGTGCGCGACACGGCGATCCGCGCCGGCAACCTCATGGCGATCATGTTCCCCGTCGTCATGCTGGTGATGAACCTCTCCAGCGCCGCGGTGATCTGGTTCGGCGCCTCCCAGGTGCAGGACGGCGAGGCGCAGATCGGCACGCTGTTCGCGTTCCTCAGCTATCTCATGCAGATCCTCATGGGGGTGATGATGGCGACGTTCATGTTCGTCATGATCCCGCGTGCCGCCGTGTGCGCGACGCGCATCGGACAGGTCCTGGACACCGCTCCCTCCGTCGCCGCGCCCGCCGCCCCCGCGTCGCCGGCACCGGCTGTCGGCGGCATCGAGTTCGATCACGTCGACTTCGCCTACCCAGGTGCGGACGATGCCGTGCTGCACGACATCTCCTTCCGCGTAGAGCCGGGCACGACGACCGCGGTGGTCGGCTCGACCGGCTCCGGGAAGACCACGCTCATCGGGCTCGTGCCACGACTGTTCGACGTCACCGGCGGCGTCGTGCGCGTGGACGGCCTCGACGTGCGCGACTACGACCCCGAGCGGCTGTGGGAGCGCATCGGCCTCGTGCCGCAGCGCGCGTACCTGTTCGCGGGCACCGTGGCATCCAATCTCCGCTACGGGAATCCGGATGCCACGGACGAGCAGCTGTGGGAGGCGCTGGAGATCGCGCAGGCCAAGGACTTCGTCAAGGCGATGCCGGAGCGCCTCCAGGCGCCCATCGCCCAGGGCGGGACGAACGTGTCCGGCGGGCAGCGACAGCGCCTGGCGATCGCCCGAGCGGTGGTGAAGCGCCCGGCGATCTACGTCTTCGACGACTCGTTCTCGGCGCTGGACCTGCGCACCGATGCCGCCCTGCGCCGGGCCCTGGACACCCGGCTGCCCGAGGCCACCCGCATCGTCGTGGCGCAGCGGGTCTCCACGATCGAGCACGCCGACCAGATCGTCGTGGTCGAGCACGGCCGGGTCGTGGGCGTGGGCACCCACGGCGATCTGGCCGAGACCAATCCGACGTATCGCGAGATCGTCGAATCGCAGATCGCGGTGGAGGCGGCATGAGCACCGCGCAGCAGCGGCCGGCTCCGGCGCCCGCTCCAGTGGGCGGCCGCGGGCCCATGGGCGGGCGGGGGCCGATGGGCGGCATGGGCATGCCCGTCGCCAAGGCGCAGAACTTCGGCCCGAGTGCACGTCGGCTGCTGGGCACCCTGGGCGACGACCGCGGGCTGCTGGTCCTCGTGCTGGTGCTGGGGATCTTCAGCGTCGGGCTGAGCGTGCTCGGGCCGAAGCTGCTGGGCAGCGGCACCGACCTGATCATGGCGGGCTTCGTCTCGATGCAGTTCCCCAACGTTCCGCCCGGGACGACCAAGGAGCAGGTCCTCGAGCAGCTGATCGCGAGCGGCCAGCAGCAGATCGCCGACATGCTGCGCACCACCGACTTCACGCCCGGCGCCGGGATCGACTTCGCGGCGCTGGGCACGGTGATGCTCTGGGTGATCGCCGTCTATGCGGGAGCGGCCCTGTTCGGCTGGCTGCAGGCGCGCATCCTCAACGGGATCGTGCAGCGCGCCATGCACCGCCTCCGTATGCGGGTGGAGGAGAAGGTTCACCGCCTGCCGCTGTCGTACTTCGACCGCACACAGCGCGGCGAGCTGCTCAGCCGCGTCACCAACGACGTCGACAACATCGGTCAGACGATGCAGCAGACCATCTCGCAAGTCGTCATCTCGCTGCTGACGGTGATCGGCGTGCTGATCATGATGTTCGTGATCTCGCCGCTGCTGGCGGTCATCGCGCTGGTCACCATCCCGCTGACGGTGCTGATCACGGTGGTCGTGGCCAAGCGCTCGCAGAAGCTTTTCATCGCGCAGTGGCGGGCCACCGGCATCCTCAACGCACGCGTCGAGGAGACGTTCTCCGGACATGCCGTGGTCAAGGTGTTCGGGCACCAGGATGCCACCGAGCAGGCGTTCGGCGACGAGAACGATGAGGTCTACCGGGCGAGCTTCGGGGCCCAGTTCGTCTCGGGCATCATCATGCCCTCGATGATGTTCGTGGGGAACCTCGTCTACGTCGGCATCGCGGTCGTGGGCGGCCTGCAGATTGCGAGCGGACTGATCTCGATCGGCGACGTGCAGGCGTTCATCCAGTACTCGCGCCAGTTCTCGCAGCCCCTGAGCCAATTGGGCTCGATGGCGAACCTGCTGCAGTCCGGCGTCGCCAGCGCGGAGCGGGTGTTCGAGCTGCTCGACGAGGAGGAGCAGGAGCCTGATGCCGCGCCGGCGAAGACCGCGCCGGAGAGCGCACGAGACCTCGCCTTCGACGACGTCTCGTTCCGCTACATGCCCGACGAGCCCCTGATCGAGGGCGTGTCGCTGCGGGCGCGGCCGGGGTCGACGGTGGCGATCGTGGGTCCGACCGGAGCCGGCAAGACCACGCTCGTGAACCTCATCATGCGCTTCTACGACATCGATTCGGGGCGCATCACGCTCGACGGCGTCGACACGCGGGCGATGACCCGCGACGACATCCGCCGCCGCACCGGGATGGTGCTGCAGGACACCTGGCTGTTCGCCGGAACCATCCGCGAGAACATCCTCTACGGCCGGCCGGGCGCGACCGAGCAGGAGATGGTGGATGCGGCCACCGCCGCCTATGTGGACCGCTTCGTGCACGCGCTCCCGGACGGCTACGACACCGTCCTGGACGACGAGGCGACCAACCTCAGCGTCGGCGAGCGGCAGCTGGTCACCATCGCGCGGGCGTTCCTTGCCGACCCGCGGATCCTCATCCTGGACGAGGCGACATCGTCGGTGGACACGCGCACCGAGCTGCTGATCCAGCGCGCCATGGGGCGCCTGCGGCGGGACCGCACCGCGTTCGTCATCGCCCACCGGCTCTCCACGATCCGCGACGCCGACCTCATCGTGGTCATGGAGCACGGCACCATCGTCGAGCAGGGGACCCACGCGGAGCTGCTCGCCGCGCGTGGGGCCTACCACCGTCTGTACAACGCCCAGTTCGAGGAGGCGTACGACGAGGAGGCCGAACTGGAGCGGCTGAGCCGATTGGCCGACGGGGCGGTCCAGTAGGATGAGGACGCCGCGCGACGTGAGCCGGGCGCGGAGCCTGCCGCGGACGAAGGGACGAGATTCGTGGACGATGTCTCGGGCGGCGCGCACTCGTTCGCGCTGAAGGACGGCGAGCAGGTGACGCTGGAGTGGGCGGCGGTCACCCACCGCGGTCGCCGGCGCGAGGCGAATCAGGATGCCATGCTCGCCGAGTTCCCGCTGTTCGTCGTTGCGGACGGGATGGGCGGCCACATCGGCGGCGAGATCGCCAGCACGAGCACGATCGACCGGCTGCGCGCTGTCGTGGAGAACGGCTCGATCACCCCGAAGACGATCGAGAAGGCGCTCAGCCGCGCCGTCAAGGACATCGTGTCCCACCCGGAGACCACCGATGAGGGCACCGGCACGACTCTGACCGGGGTGTTCCTGGATGCCGCGGGCGCCGACGAGACGTGGGTCACCCTGAACATCGGCGACTCGCGCGTGTACCTGCTGCGCGACGGGACGCTCGTGCAGATCACGACCGATCACTCCGTCGTCCAGGAGCTCGTGGCGGCGGGCCGGCTCAGCCCTGAGGAGGCGGAGAACCACCCGTACGGCAATGTCATCACCCGGGCAGTCGGCCCGAGCGACGCCGTGACGCCGGACTATGTGCGGCTCGACGTCGTCGACGGCGACCGTTTCGTCATCTGCTCCGACGGGCTCACCAAGGAGCTCACCGACTACGGTATCCAGCACTTCCTCGGCGAGCACGCCGATCCGGTCGAGGCGGTGCGCGGCATGCTCGACGCGGCGCTGGAGAACGGCGGCCGCGACAACATCACGATCATCGTGCTCAATGTGTCGCGCGGCGGCGGCTCCTCCACAGCCGACCCGGACGACGACTGATCCACGGACCGGCCGTCGGGGCCGGGCCGCGTCGCGTCGTCCGCGTTGACTGGGCGGGTGATCCTCGACGCCGCGCACCCGGCGGCCGCGTCCGCGCCGGCCGAGCCCATCGTGCTTCCCACACCGGCGTCGCCGGCACGCCGCCCGCCGCTGCCGATCGTCGCCGCCGTCGTGCCGATCGGCGCCGCCGTGGTGATGTGGCTGGTCACCGGTTCGCTGTTCATGCTGCTGTTCGCCGCACTCGGACCGCTCATCGCCGTCGCCTCGATCATCGACGGCGCGCACGCGCAGCGGCGTGAGCGCCGGCGCTCGGCCGCCGAGACTGCGGCCGCGGTGGCGCGGGCGACCGTGGAGCTGGGTCATCGTCACGACCACGAACGCGGTGTGCAGCAGACGGTGCACCCCGACGCGGGCCGACTGCTGCAGCGCCCCGCGGACCTCTGGCGACCCGCCGCGGAGCGCGGCGACACCCTCGTCGTCGGCGCGGGTGACGGGGTCAGCGCGGCGCGCGTGATCGGAGGCGGCGACAGCGGGGATGCCGCAGCCCTGCGCGCCGCCGCGGGCACCGTGCAGCATGTTCCCGTCGCGATTCCGGTGCGCGTCGGAGTATGCGTCGTCGGCGCACGGGTGGTCGCAATGGCCGTTGCGCGGGCGCTGGTGCTGCAGCTGTGCCTCGTGCATCCGCCGGAGCGGCTGGCGATCCTCTGCGCGCCGCCGGGCGAGGATTGGGCGGCGGCTCTGCCCCATCGCGCGGGAAGGCCCAGTGCACTGGGGTCTGGTGCACTGGGGGCCGGTGCACCGGGGTCTGGTGCACTGGGGGCCGGTCCACTGGGGGCGGGTGCACTGCGGCTGGCGTTCGCCGGTCCCGGGCAGCCGGTGCCGGACGATGCGGACGTGGTCATCGCGGTGGCGGCCACGGGGGCGCCCGTGCCGCTGCGCTGCGGGGCGGTGCTGACCGTCGCCGGCGCAGACACGGCGCGATTCGAGCACGGCGCACACCGTCGCACCCTCACCGTGGAGGCGGTGTCTGCTCTGCAGGCCGAGGCGGCGACGGCGATGCTCGCCGGGAAGGCGCCGGCGGTGACGGCGGCAGAGCCTGAGGCGTTGAGATTCGCCGACCTGACGGGGCCGGCATCCACCGCGCCCGGACGCGACCACCTCGCCGTGCCCATCGGCACCGAAAGCGGCGGCGAGGCGATCGTGGATCTCGTCGGCGACGGCCCCCATGCGGTCGTCGCCGGAGTCACCGGAAGCGGCAAGAGCGAGCTGATGATCACCTGGATCGTCGCGCTGTGCGCGTCCCGCCCGCCCTCGGAGGTGTGCTTCCTGCTGGCGGACTTCAAGGGCGGCACCGCCTTCGATTCGCTCGCGCAGCTGCCGCACGTGACCGGTGTGCTCACCGACCTCGACGGCACCGGAGCACGCCGTGCCCTCGAGAGCCTGCGCGCGGAGCTGCGCCGTCGCGAGGCCGAGCTGATGAGGGCGGGCGCACGCGACATCCGCGATGAGGGCGTACAGCTGCCGCGGCTGGTGATCGTCGTGGATGAGTTCGCCGCCGTGCTCTCCGAGCACCCCGAACTGCGCGCGGTGTTCACCGACGTCGCCGCGCGCGGACGGGCGCTCGGCATGCACCTCATCCTCGGAACCCAGCGCGTGGCGGGCGTGGTCCGCGACGCGCTCCTGGCGAACTGCCCGCTGCGGATCAGTCTGCGCGTGACCGACCCGGCCGACAGCCGCGCGGTGATCGGGAGCGCGGTCGCCGCGCAGCTGCCGGGGGGAGAGGATGCGCGGGGGCTGGCATACGTGCGCCGAGCGGCCGATGCCGATCCGCGACTCACCCGGATCGCCCTCACCACGGCAGACGATGTGGCCGGCATCGCTGCACGCACGGGTGCGCGGGACGCCCCGCATGCGCCGTGGCTGCCCGCCCTGCCCGCACGGATTCCGTTGGAGAAGCTGCGCGCGGTCGAGCGCGCGCCGGATGACGCGGGGCGCCTGGTCCTCGGCGTGGCCGACGAACCGCACCGGCAGCGTCAGCCCATCGTGGAGCTGGTGATCGGCGAGGATCGCGGCCTGGTCGCGGTCGGCGCGGCGCGCAGCGGCAAGTCGACCCTGATCGAGCTGCTCGCCGGACAGGCCGAGTCGGCCCTGCGGATCGCAGCCGATCCGGTCGCCGCGTGGGACTCGGCGGCCGCGGCCGAGCGGGACGGGATCCGGGGCGGTGTCCTGCTCATCGACGACGTCGATGCGCTGGCCCTGTCGTTTCCGCCGGAATACGCCGCGGTGTTCCTCGAGCGCATGGAGCGGATTGTGCGTGCGGCCGGGGCGAGCGGCTCGACCGTCGTGATGACCGCTCAGCGCCTTGCCGGGCCGGTCGCCAGGATCGCCGATCTCCTCCCGCTGCGAGCGATCCTGCCGATGGCCTCCCGGATCGACCACGTGTCGGCCGGCGGGGAGCCGGCGGCGTACGATCCCGCTGCTGTGCCGGGACGGGCGCGGCTGGCCGGGAGGCTGGTGCAGTTCGCCACCCCGCCGAACCCGCCGGACCCGCGGGACGGGCGACGGGCGGCGTCCCCGCCCCCGCAGATTCCCGTATGGACCCCGCGGTCCCCGGTCACCGCGGTCGTCTCGCGCCCGGCCGCCGCACAAGCGGCGGCACTCACCACGGCGCTGCCCGACGCGCGGGTGCGCACTGTCGATGAGCCGGCCCCGGGCATCCTGCTCGACGAGCTCCACGGGTCGCGCACGATCCTCGTCGGCGACCCGGACGGCTGGCAGCGGCACTGGAGTCTGTTCTGCCGCATCCGGGCCGAGCACGACGTCGTCGTCTCGACCGCCTGTGCGGCCGACTTCCGGGCGCTGACCGGGCGGCGCGAACTGCCGCCCTACACCGTCGTGGCGCCGCAGCGCAGCTGGCTCGTGCCACCGTCGGGCGAGGTCTCGCGCATAGTTCTGCCCGGCTGAACCGTCGCGGATACGGCGCGGCTCACTCCAGCGCGACCTCCGTCGGCACCGCCTCGAGGCCGTGTGCGGCGGCCACGCCGCTGTTGACCACAGAGCCGCCGGTGACGTTCAGGCCCCCCGCCAGCGCGCCATCCGCCCGCAGCGCGTCCTTCCAGCCCAGGCGGGCGATCAGCCGGATGTACGGCAGGGTCGCATTCGTCAGCGCCGAGGTCGACGTGTTGGGTACGGCGCCGGGCATGTTGGCCACGCAGTAGAACATCGACCCGTGCACGCGGAAGGTCGGGTCGTCGTGGGTGGTCGGATGGGTGTCCTGGAAGCATCCGCCTTGGTCGACCGCGATGTCCACGAGCACGGAGCCCGGGCGCATCCGGGCGACCATGTCGTTCGTGACCAGCTTGGGCGCCTTGGCCCCGGGGATGAGCACCGACCCGACCACGAGGTCCGAGGCAACCACCGCGCGGTCGAGGTCGAGCGGGTTTGACGCGGCGGTCTTCACGCGGCCCTGGAAGTGGTCGTCGAGGAAGCGCAGCCGCTGGATGTTGGTGTCGAAGATCGTCACATCGGCACCCAGGCCCGCGGCGATGTAGGCCGAGTTGGCCCCAGCCACGCCGCCGCCGATGACGGTGACGCGGGCCGGCCGGGTGCCGGGGACGCCGGACATGAGCAGGCCGAGGCCGCCGTACGAGCGCATGAGCGTCGTCGCCCCCACGATCGGGGCCAGCCGGCCCGCGACCTCGCTCATCGGCGCCAGCAGCGGCAGACCCCCGCCCGGCAGCTGGACCGTCTCGTAGGCGATGGCGGTGATGCCGCCGGCCACGAGCGCGTCGGTGAGCGGGCGATCGGCGGCCAGATGCAGGTAGGTGAACAGCACGAGGTCGTCGCGGAAGAACCCGTACTCGCTGGGTACGGGCTCCTTGACCTTCAGCAGCAGCTCGGCGCGTGCCCACACCTCGGCGGCGTCGTCGAGCAGCGTCGCTCCCGCCTCGGTGTATTCGGCGTCGCTCATCGACGAGCCCTCGCCCGCCCCGCGCTGAACGAGCACCTCGTGCCCCTGCGCGACCAGATCGTGCACGCCGGCGGGGGTCAGCGCCACACGGTACTCGTTGTTCTTGACCTCGGTGGGCACGGAGATCCTCATGTGGGTTCCTTACTGTCGGGTTCCGACGACGGGGCGGATGACCCCGACGTCGCGTCCGCCGCCGGTGACGGCGAGTGGAAGAGCGGATGCCGCGTCGGCCACCTGACCCGCGGTGAGCGCACCAGCGTCGGCGAGCAGCTGCAGCGCCACGACGGAGGCCGCACGGCCCGATCCGTCGAGCATCTTCAGCGCGACCGCGGTGCCGTCGGGCGCCACCATGACCATGACGCCCTCGGCCCCGCCCTTGGCGAACACGCCGAGGCGCTCGGCGACGACGGTGTCGGGCCGGCCGGGTCCGTCGATCGTCCACGGGTTCTCGCGCACGGCCCGCACGATCGCCCCCGCGCTGCGGTGCAGGGCGAACGGCGAGCGCTCCGATGCGGTGCCCAGGCGGTGGATGCCGCGAGCCAGCGCCACCAGAGACATCGCGTACACCGGCGCGCCACATCCATCCACCGCCGTCGCTGCCGGCTTCTCACCCGTCATCCGCTCGACCACCTCGCGCAGGTGCACCTGGAGGGGGTGCTGCGGATCGAGGTACCCGTCCACGGCCCAGCCTGAGGCCCGGCATGCCAGCAGCATGGCCGCGTGCTTGCCGGAGCAGTTCATCCGCAGACGGCTGGGCTCGGCGTGCGCCCGGACGAGATCGTCCCGCGCAGCCGGATCACCGGGCCAGGCGGGCGGGCAGGCCAGGGCGTCCTCGGTGAGGCCGGCGGAATCGAGGATGTCGCGCACCACCGCGACATGACGGTCCGTGCCCGCGTGGCTGGCCGTTGCGAGGCCGAGCTGCTCGCCCTCCAGCGCCGCTCCGGCCGTGAGACTGCCCAGCGCCTGCAGCGGCTTCAGGCTCGAGCGGGGCAGGACCAGGCTCGCAGCGTCGCCGTGGCGCGCGAGTTCGGTGCCATCGGGGGTCAGCACGACAGCGATGCCGGCGTGGCGCGACTCCACGAACCCGCTGCGCTCGACGACGGCGAGCTCGACGGCTCCGGCGAGCGTGGCGGTTTCGGGCACGATCCGAGCCTACGGCCTGTGCGAGACTGGCCGCATGTTCGGAGAGCACCGGTATCGGCTCACTGCGGAATGGACCGGCGACCGCGGCACCGGCACGAGCGGCTACCGCGACTACGACCGATCGGTGACGATCTCGATCGACGGCAAGCCCGACCTGTTCGCCTCCGCAGACAAGCCCTTCCGCGGTGACCCCGCCCTATGGAACCCGGAGGATCTGCTCGTCGCAGCCCTGTCCCAGTGCCATCTGCTGTCGTATCTGCACGCCTGCGTGCAGGCGGGGGTGGTCGTCGTCGCCTACCGCGACGATGCGACGGGCACCATGGTCCAGGACGGAGCGGGCGGCGGCGCGTTCACGGAGGTCGTTCTGCGTCCGCAGGTGACGGTCGCGGATGCCTCGATGGTCCCTGCAGCGCTGGCCGCGCACGATCGGGCCCACGAGATGTGCTTCATCGCGAACTCGGTGAGCTTCCCCGTCTCGCATGAGGCGCAGGTCGAGGTCGACTGACGATCAGCGCCGCTCGTGCGGCAGCGCCTGCCGGATGCGCTCGACCGCACCCTGGGCGGGTCCCTCGTTGTAGGCGTTGGCGAGTTCCTGTCCCGACAGGGCGTGGATGGCCGTCATGATGTCGTCGGTCGCGAGGCGGCGAGCCCTCCCCGAATTCGCCGGCCCGTGGTGGGAGAGATCCAGCGGCGTGCCGAATCTCACGGTCACCCGCTCACGCAGCGAGGGCAGTTTCGCGCCCACCGGCATGACCCGGTCGGTGCCCACGAGCCCCACCGGCACCACGGGCGCGCCGGTCTGCAGCGCGAGGAACGCCACGCCGGTGCGTCCCTTGTAGAGGCGACCGTCCAGCGAGCGAGTCCCCTCCGGGTAGAGAGCGACCGCGAATCCCTCGTCGAGCAGGCGCCGCTGCTGGTCGAGCGCCGCCAGAGCGGCCTGTCCTGCACCGCGCTGGACGGGGGAGGCGCCGATGGCCAGGAAGAACTCGCGGGTGAGCCATCCGCTCAAGCCCCTGCCTTCGAAGTAGCTCGACTTCGCCAGGAAGTGCACCCTGCGCGGTGCGGCGACCGGGAGCGCGATCGAGTCGATGAAGGACAGGTGGTTGCTGGCGATGATCACCGCGCCCGTGCGGGGCACGTTCTCGCGTCCTTCGACGCGGGGCCGGTAGACCATGCGCGCCAGGGGGGCGACCACGAAGCGGCCGAACGCGTACGTCGCCCCGACATCACGGGGAGGGGCCGGCTCGGCTCCGGCGGGTTCGGGATCGTCCGCGGAAGTCACCTCACGAGGGTACCGCCGGACTCATGCCGTGAGCGGCATGGTGATACACAGCCGGGTCAAAGGGAAGGTGCGCCAGGATGGAGTGTCCTGTTCCACACAGCGAGGTTCCTCCGTGCGCATCCGCCCTCTCATCGTCCTGTCCTCCGTCGCCGTGACGGGGGTGCTGCTCGCCGGGTGCTCCGGCACCGCCGCGCCCGACCCGACCGCGACGCCCAGTGCGAGTGCGGAGTGCATCCTGGACGCGCCCTCGGGCAGCGACTCCGATGCGATCGACGTGCAGGGCGACGCACCGTCGTTCACCGTCACCGTGCCGGAGGGGCTGGCCTTCACCGACATCCAGCGCACCGTGCTGACGGAGGGCGACGGTCCCGAGCTGCTCACCGGCGACCTCGTCTCGGGCGCGTACACCGTGGTGGACGCCACCTCCGGCGATGTCCTCGTCGACTCCTCGACGCTGTCCGCAGACGATTCCGGCTATGTGCCGATGCTGTTGGACCCCACCAACTACTCGATCTTCGTGGCGGCGCTGGAGTGCCTGCCCATGGGCTCGACCGTCGCGCTCACCATTCCCGGGACCGCCTTCGGCGAGGGCGGGACGCCCGTGGTCGTGGTGGCCGCGAGCGTCGACAAGCTGGACACGAGGGCGGACGGCGCCGACCAGACGCCCGTCGACGGCATGCCGACGGTGGAGCTCGCCGACGACGGCGCCCCGACGATCACCCTCCCCGGCGGCGAGCCCCCGGCCGAGGTGCAGCTCGCGCCGCTGAAGCTCGGCGACGGCCCGGTGGTCGAGTCCGGCGACACCGTGTTCGTCCAGTACACCGGGGTCAAGTGGTCGGACGGCAGCGTGTTCGACTCCAGCTGGGATCGCGGGTCCCCATCGGCGTTCGCCACGACCGGGGTCGTGGAGGGGTTCCAGCAGGCGCTGGAGGGACAGGCCGTGGGCTCGCAGATGCTCGTGGTCATCCCGCCGGCGTTCGGATACGGCGAGGGCGAGATCAACGACAGCGACCTGACCGGTGAGACGCTCGTGTTCGTCGTCGACATCCTCGGTGTGGAGCGCGCGCCGACCCCGTGACCCTCAGCGCCCCAGGAGCGCCCACGCGTCGATGACGGCGATCACCACGCCGACGGCGATGGCGGTCAGTCCGATCCACCCGATCGGCGAGCGCCCGCGGCCGGGGTATGCGCGAACGTCGCTGCGCCGCCAGCGTCGATCCAGCAGGAGCGCGGCGATCACCGCAAGCACGCCGGCGCCCGCCGCGAGCGCGACGCCGCCGTCGAGGTCGCGGGCGGCGACGACCGCCGCCGGGGCCAGGGCGGCCGCCTGGCGCACCGCGGTGAGCACAGCGCCGGTCGAATGGTTGGCGAGCCAGGCTGCGATGGCGACCGCGACCATCGCGAGCCCCGCGGCCACCGGCGCCGCGACCGACAGCCCTGCGAGGACGGCGGCGGCCACGGAGGCTGCCAGCCCGAACACGGATGCTGCGGCGCGCAGGAGCGTGCCGGGCTCTCGTGCCCACGACGTGAGGGTGCGATGCGTCCGGCGGTTCGCGATGGCGCTGATGGTCCGGGTCGCGGAGGCCCGGATGCGACGCAGCAGCGCCGTGCGCGGCGATCCCGCACCGCGCCCGGCGAGCTCGTCGTCTGCCCCGGCGGTCCTGGCCGCGGCGGCGAGCGTGTCGGGTGAGACCACGTCCGCGAGGATGCTGGTGGCGGGTCGACCGGCCAGCGAGTGCCGAGTGGATGAGCCGACCGCGTCCACGGCCTGCCAGAACTCCTCGGCCTCGCCCTCCCGCGCCAGTGCGGCCCACCAGCGGTGGTCGGCGGACAGGCGACGGATCGCTCCGGTCGGAATCGCCGTCCGCAGCAGGCTCTGCACCTCTGCGAAGAACGCGATCCGGTCACCGGCGGGCAGGCTCCGGACAGCCTCGGAGCGCAGCCGATCGAGCATCTCGCGCCGCATCCATCGGCCCAGGTAGGCGTCCCGCTCGACCTCGGGCAGGTCGGCGGCGGCCACGATCTCGATCGCTCGCCGCAGCGCGGCGTAGTACTCGGCCGCACCGTACGGCCGATGCCCGGCGTTCGCACCGTCGCGCCGTGCGGCGTGGATGTAGACCGGGGTGTCTGCCAGCACCGCGATCCGCACCGCACGCGTGTACGCGGTGGCCATGAACACGTGATCCTCCAGGCGACGCAGCGACTCGTCGAATCGGAGGCCGGTCGCGCGCAGGAAGCCGGTGCGGAACATGACATGGACGGTCATGCTGTCCTGCACCGGCACCTGCGGCGGCCGGGCGTCGGCGACAGTGCGGGCGAACAGGCGTGCAGGCACGCGGCGCCCGAGCCCGACCATGCGGCCGATGACCACGTCCGCCGCGCTCTCCCACGCGAACGCCGTCATGCGCCGCAGTGCATCGGGGGCGAGCCAGTCGTCGTGATCGACGAAGAACACGAACTCCGCGCGGGCGCGCTCGATGGCGACGTTGCGCGGATGGCTCGGCCAGCCGGAGTTCTCCAGCCGGATCACCTGCGCCCACGAACGCGTCGCCGCCCAGCCCTCCAGCAGGTCGGGAGTGGCATCGGCGCTGCCGTCGTCGGCGAAGATCACCTCGAAGCCGCCCTCGGGCGGTTCCTGCGCGTCGAGCGAATCCAGCAGCGGCCGGATGTAGGGTCCGGTCGAGTACACGGGTACGACGACGCAGACCGCCGGCGTGTCGGCTTCGGTCATCGCACCTCCTGCGCTGACCATTATCGCGGGTGCCCGGGCGCGGGATCGGCACGTCGTTAGGCTGGGCGGATGCGGCGTGTCATCGTTCTGGGTTCGACCGGCTCCATCGGCACGCAGGCGCTGGAGGTCATCCGGGCGAACCACCGCCGCTTCGAGGTGGTCGGGCTCGCCGCCGGCACCGATCGCGCGGGACTGGAGCGACAGGCGGCCGACTTCGTCGTGGAGCATACGGCCCTGGGTGCCGATGAGGCCGAGCAGCTCGTCCGCGATGTGGATGCCGATGTCGTGCTGAACGGCATCACCGGCTCGGTCGGACTCGGCCCCACTCTCGCCGCCCTCGAGGCCGGCCGCACGCTCGCGCTGGCGAACAAGGAGTCGCTCATCGTCGGCGGCGATCTGGTGACCGCCCTCGCCGCACCCGGCCAGATCGTGCCCGTCGACTCCGAGCACTCCGCCATCGCCCAGGCGCTGCGCGCGGGGGAGCGATCGGAGGTGCGCCGGCTCATTCTGACCGCATCGGGCGGACCGTTCCGCGGCCGCTCGCGTGAGTCGCTCGACGCCGTCACGCCGGCCGAGGCGCTCGCCCACCCGACGTGGGACATGGGCCGCGTCGTCACCACCAACTCCGCGACGCTCGTGAACAAGGGTCTCGAGGTCATCGAGGCGCATCTGCTGTTCGGCGTGCCGTACGACGACATCGAGGTGGTGGTGCACCCGCAGTCGATCGTGCACTCCATGGTCGAGTTCATCGACGGGTCGACGATCGCCCAGGCATCCCCGCCCGACATGCGCCTGCCCATCTCGCTGGGACTGGACTGGCCGCACCGGATCGGGGGTGTGGGTCGCCCGCTGGACTGGCGGGCCGCGGCATCCTGGACCTTCGAGCCGCTGGACGAGACGGCCTTCCCCGCCGTCGCGCTCGCCAAGCGCGTGGGCACCGCCGGCCGCACCTACCCCGCGGTCTTCAACGCCGCCAACGAGCAGGCCGTCGACGCCTTCCACGACGGCCGTCTGCGGTTTCCAGGGATCGTCGCCACCGTGGAGCGCGTGGTGGAGGCGCACGACGCGCCCGACGAGCTCACCCGCGAGTCCCTCGCCGCCGCCGAGGCCTGGGCGCGCGAGGCGGCCGATCGCGCGATCGCCGCTCAGTCCCAGCCGTAGCGGTGCAGCGCGTCCAGCGAGATCTGCGGGAAGTCGTAGGCCACGCGCTGGCCCCGCACGTCGAGGAAGTCCTGATGGCCGGGCCCGCACCACAGGATCGCGTCGCCGTCCTCGGCGAGCGACATCGCCTTGTCGAGGGCCTCCTCGGGGTCGGCGATGTTGAAGACGCCGCCGGTCGGGGGGTCTTCGATGGCCCCCTCGTACAGCTGCGCGCGGATGACGTCGGGATCCTCCCAGCGCGGGTTGTAGTCGCTGACGATGGCGACGTCCGAGTTGCGGGACGCCGCGCGCCCCATGATGGGACGCTTGGTGCCGTCTCGTGAGCCGTCGGCGCCGAAGATGACGATGACCTTGCCGGGCGTCACGCGCCGCACGGCGGCGGCGGTGACCTCGATCGCGTCGGGTGTGTGCGCGAAGTCGATGTAGACGACAGGGCCGCGGCCGGTCGTGACCGGCTGGGTGCGCCCCGGCAGGAAGCCGGGGATGCGGCCGTCGATGGCGCCGGCGATCTCATCCCACGGGATGCCCGCCTCCACCAGCATCACGATGGCCAGCGCCGCGTTGGTCACCATATGCGCGCCCAGGGCGGGCACGGTCGTGGCGACGTGCTGGCCGCCGGGGCCGTCCAGCGTGAAGGCCGTCGCGTTGACGCGCTCGGCCGTCATGCGCGCGATCCACTGCGCCGACTCGGCGAGCTCGCGGTCCTCGGCGATCTCGGGGGTGGCCACCGTCGTCACAGGGCAGTCGGCCTTGTCGGCGACCGTGCGGCCGGCGACCGTGTCGAGCGAGACGACTGCCTTGCGGGCCGTGCCGCCCTGGAACATCGTGGTCTTGGCCGCGAGGTAGTCGTCCATGTTCGCGAAGTCCTCGCGGTGGTCAAGCTGCAGGTTCGTGAACCCGGCGACGTCGAAGACGAGGCCCGCGCTGCGCCCGTGGATGATGGCCTGCACGCTCACTTCGAGGCACATCACCTCGACGCCCTGCTCGCGGCCGTACGCCAGGATCGCGTGCACCTCGCTCGCCTCGGGAGTCGACAGCTTCGCGGTCACCTCGGTGTCGGCCACGATGCGGCGCGCCGACGACGACAGCGCGTTGGTGCGGCCCAGCGCGTTGAGGATCTCGTGCTGCAGGTGGACCGTCGAGGTCTTGCCGTTCGTGCCGGTCACGCCGAGCATGACCGGCATCCGGCCGTCGTTGCCGAAGGCCCACGAGGCGAACTCCGACACGCGCGGGCGCGGGTCGTCCATGACGAAGATCGGCAGGCCGCAGTCCCTCGCCAGCGCCAGGCCCATCGTGTCGGTGACGATCGCGACCGCCCCGTTGGCGACGGCCTGCGCGGCGTACTCGGCGCCGTGGCGGCGCGCCCCGAACTGGGGGCCCTGCCGCGGCACGCCGTGGAGGGCGATGAACAGCTCACCCGGACGCACGTCGACACTCGAGACGGTCGCGCCGATCGCGGTCAGCCCCGTGATGTCGCCGATCGTGGTGACAGGGAAGCGGGTCGCGAACTCGAAGAGCGACCGGGGCTCAGGGTGCTCGGGCCGCAGCACGGGGGCGTTGTTGACCTTCATGGAACCTCTCGAGGGAAGGACGACGGCGGGGCCGTCGCGAACAGTCCATGCTCTCACGGCCGGTCCACGGGACGCTCAGAGGATGGGCACGGGCGCGACGGGTACCGTTGATCCGTGACCGTCGTCCTGTTCGTCGTGGGCATCCTCGTGATGATCGTCGGGCTCGCGGTGTCGATCGCTCTGCACGAGCTCGGACACCTGTGGCCGGCGAAGCGCTTCGGCGTGCGTGTCGGGCAGTACATGATCGGCTTCGGGCCGACTCTGTGGTCGCGCAGGATCGGCGCCACCGAGTACGGCTTCAAGCTGCTGCCGCTCGGCGGCTACATCTCGATGGCCGGCATGTACCCGCCGATGCCGGTGAAGGCTCGAACCGGTCGTGCGGGGGGCGGATTCTTCGCGACCATGGTGCAGGACGCCCGCGATGCCAATGCCGACACGCTCGAAGGCGACGACGATCAGCACGTCTTCTACAAGCTGCCCGTCTACAAGCGCGTCATCGTGATGCTGGGCGGGCCGACGATGAACCTGCTGCTGGCGATCGTGCTGTTCACGATCGTGTTCAGCGGCATCGGCGTGCAGACGGCGACCACCACGGTCTCGGCGCTGTCGGAGTGCGTGCCGGCTTCGAGCACGAGCGCGTGCACGCCGAGCGATCCCGTTCCGCCCGCAGCGAGCGCCGGGTTCGAGCCGGGCGACACCATCGTGTCGATCGACGGCACGCCGATGTCGAGCTTCACGGACGTCTCCGACGTCGTGAAGGCTTCGCCCGGCATCCCGCTCTCGGTCGTGGTGGAGCGCGACGGAGCGCAGCAGAGCATCACCGTGACCCCCGCCACGATCGAGTCCGGCGGCGGGCAGACCGGGTTCCTCGGCGTCAGCCCTACGGCCGAGTTCCAGCGTCAGCCGATCTGGGACGGCGCCGCAATGGCGATGCAGAACACCGGCCAGGTCGCCGCGATCATCGTGAAGCTGCCGGTCATGATCTGGGACACCGGGGTGTCGCTGGTCACCGGCCAGGAACGCGACCCCAACGGCCCGCTCAGCGTCGTGGGCGTGGCGGGCATCGCGGGCGAGGTCGCCGCAGCGGACGCGCCCGTGCTCAACCGGGTCAGCGCGACGCTCAGCCTGGTGGCATCGCTGAACATCGCACTGTTCGTGTTCAACCTCATCCCGCTGCTGCCCTTGGACGGCGGTCACGTCGCGGTCGCGCTGTGGGACGGCCTCAAGCGCGCCTGGGCGAAGCTGACCGGTCGCGCGCCGCCGAAGCCGGTGGATGCCACGAAGCTCGTGCCGGTGACGTTCGTGGTCGTGGTGGCCCTCATCGCGATGGGCGCGGTGCTGATCCTCGCCGACCTGATCAACCCGATCTCGATCTTCGGCGGCTGAACCTCAGCCGCGCAGCGCGTGGGTGACCAGGCGCTGGAGCGTCGTCATGCCGTCGCGCGACAGGATCGACTCGAGGTGGCCCTGCACCGACGCGAAGCCTGGCCCCCGCAGCGCATACACATCGCCGCGGTCGTCCGCGGCGACCTCCGCGTCGCCGACACGATGCGTCCCGGGCCTGACCCGGGCGGTGAACGTGTTGTAGAAGCCGATCGATGCGGACTCGCCGAACACGTCGACGGGCTTCTGCAGGCCCTGGTGCGGTCGGTCGAGGGGCGCCAGGCCGATCCCGAGCGCGTCGGCGAGGATCTGGTGACTCAGGCACACAGCCAGCAGCGGGTCGCCGGAGGCGCGTCGCCGGGCGACGATCTCCCGCATGCGCCGCATTCGCGGGCTGTGCACATCCCGCGGGTCGCCAGGGCCGGGGCCAGACACGAGAAGCTCGGCGGCATCCACCTGTTCGTCGGTCACCGCATCCCAGGCGGCGATCTCGACGCCCAGGCCCAGATGACGCAGCTGGTGGGCCAGCATTGTTGTGAAGCGGTCCTCGGCATCCACCACCAGTGCCGAGCGGCGTGCGAACGGACCGGCATCCGAGCCCTGCGGCTCGAGCCAGAACGAGGCGAGCCGCGCATTGCGGGAGGCGAGCAGGCGCGCCACGCCGGGGTCGTCGGCGAGGCGGCGGGGCTCGGTCGCCGGCGCGTCGTGGTCGACGGCACCGGCGATGACGGCGGGCTCGCGCGGCACGGCGCCGATCGCGCCGAGCACGCCGGCCGCCTTGCCGTGCGTCTCGCTCACCTCGCCGTCGGGGTCGGAGTGGCGCACGAGCGTCGCGCCCACCGGCACTCGCAGGGTGCCGTCCTGCAGGTATGCGGTGCGGATCAGGATCGGCGCATCCAGGTCGTGGGTGGGCTCGCCGGCGGTGAGCGTCATCCGCGGCGTGAACAGCGCCGCGACCCCCGAGTAGTAGCCGCGCGGCGTGTGCTCGTGGCGGGTGATGACGGTGCACGCATTCTGCATCGGCGAGCCGGTGACGGTGGGCGCGAACATCGTCTCGCGCAGGATGTCGCGCGGGTCGAGCCGGCTGCGCCCGCGCAGCACGTACTCGGTGTGGGTCAGGCGCGACATCTCCTTCAGGTGCGGGCCCGTGATGCGGCCGCCGTCTGTGCAGACCGCGCTCATCATCTTGAGCTCCTCGTCGACGACCATGAACAGCTCTTCGGTCTCCTTCGTCGACTGCAGGAACTCGGTCAGCGCCTCCACGGTCGCCCCGCCCGCCGGGTGTCGGAAGGTGCCGGAGATGGGGTTCATGGTGACGACGCCGTCGATGGCGCTGACGTGCGCCTCGGGGCTCGCGCCGACGGCGATGTGCCCGGGGGTGGACACGAGGAAGGTCCAGTACGCACCCCGTTCGTGCTCGAGCAGCGCGCGGAACCAGGTGAGGGCGGCGGTGACAGGGTCGGAGTCGACCCGCGCGGTGAAGTCACGGCGGATGACGAAGTTCGCCCCCTCGCCGCGGCCGATCTCGTCGGCGATGACCCGGCGCACGATGCCGGCGTACTCCTCGTCCGGAATGTCGAAGCCGGCGTCGCGCAGGGTCACGGGTTCGGCCGGCAGCGCGGCCAGGGCGTCCGCCATGGGAAGGGACTCGTGCGACGAGACGACGAGGCAGCGCAGCGGCGCGCCGTCGTCGTGGCACTCGAAACCGCGCTCGCGCACCTGCCGGAACGGCACGAGCGCCAGCACCTCCTGGCCGTCGAGCGGGATGTCGGCGAGCCGGTCGACATCGACCACGTCACCGCGCAGCACCTCGACTGTGCGGCCGTCGCGGGCAAGCAGCGCGAACGGCTCGTCCAGCGCGGGGAGGGGGACGGGTGTCATGGCGCGGTCAGGCTAGCAGACGGCGGATGCCGCATCCTCGCTTCATTCGGAAGCGGCATCCAGCCGCGCCGTCAGTTCGTCGCCGTGACGCCAGCCGACGGTCTCGTACCCGACGACGATCACCGCGGGGGAGCAGGCGACGATCACCAGCGCCCACCCGAGTGAGGCACCCACCGCCACCGCGGCGACGGCGAGAGCGAGCGCAGCCGCGGCGCCCAGGAAGAGCCAGATGTGGAGCGGGTCGAGGCCGCGCACCAGGAGCGCAGAGAGGGCGACGAGCATGGCCTCGTAGAGCAGCACCGGCAGCGCCACCCACCAGATGGCGAAGGCCGCGCCGACGTGTGCGTCGTGCGCGATGACCTGCGCCGCCAGGTGGAGCCCCGCGCCGATGCCGATGATCGCGGCGTAAACGAAGTAGTGCAGGTAGCCGAACGCGAACGAGCGCGCACGATCGCGCTCCAGCAGATCGCCCCACGGGATGGCGAAGTACGTCCACCACAGTCCGAACGCGAGCGTTGCGCCGCCGAAGGCGAGAAGGCCCGACTCCAGGCTCCACCCGAACTCCTCCACACCTGCCGAGATCGCGAGGATGACCCCGAGCACCACCTCACCGAGCCCGATGATGACCAGGAGCCCGTACCGCTCGCCGATGTGGTGAGGATGCCACGGCGTGGGCGTGAACCGGGACTCCGCGAAGAACGGTCCGAGCAGTTCGAAGAGGACGAGTGCGCCGGCGACGGCGAACGTGGGGCCGATCGGCAGGTTGACGAAGATGAGTGCGACCCAGCACACCTGCGCGATGGAGATGTTCACGGCATACGCCAGGCAGGTGCGTCGCCGGTCGGGATCGTCGCGCGCGGCGCGCAGCCAGAGGGCGACGGTGGCGACGCGCATGATCACGTACCCGGCGACGATCACACCGTTGTCGAGGTGCTCGCCCGTCTCGATGGATGCGAAGACCGGTGGGATGCCGAGGGCGAATACGAGCACGCCGATCATCTCGATGAGCGTGGCGACACGAAAGAAGATGTCATCCGTGTCATATGCGGAGGCGAGCCAGGAGTAGTTGATCCACGCCCAGATCGCGCCGAAGATCGTGAAGGCGAAGCCGGCCAGAGCGACGCCGACGTGCCCGACCTCCAGATAGTGCGCGGTCTGCGTGGCCACCTGACTGAACGACACCACGAAGGCCAGATCGAAGAGCAGCTCGAGCGGGGTGGCGGCGCGATGACGCTCGCGAGGATCGCGGCCGGACATGGGTCTCAGGCGGTGGCTCATGCTCATGCACGGAAAGCTAACGCAGCCGCTCGGCGCTCGGTAGTGTGTGCCCATGAGCGATTCATCGAACCTCCGTGACCAGGCGATCAGCTCTCTGAAGGCCAAGCGCGGCTTCTGGAACTTCCTGCTCGTGGCCGTCGTCATCTCGGCGCTCATGGTGGTGGTCTGGGCGCTGACCGGGATGGGCTACTTCTGGCCGATGTGGCCGATGTTCGGCCTGGCGATCGCCGTCGTCTTCAGTGCGATCGGCGCCTTCGGCCCGGGCCGCGGCCGGCCCAGCGAGGCGCAGATCCAGGCAGAGATGCGCAAACTGGACGGCTGAGGCATCCGGCCGTCTCCCATCCGCCGCGGCGTAGGCTGGATGGCGTGCCAGCTGTGAATCTCGGGATGCCGCGCGTGCCCGACATCCTCGCCCCGCGGCGCAAGAGCCGCCAGATCAAGGTGGGCAAGGTGCTCGTCGGAGGCGATGCGCCCATCAGCGTCCAGTCGATGACGACGACGCCGACCACGAACATCAACGCCACTCTGCAGCAGATCGCCGAGCTCACGGCGTCCGGCTGCGAGATCGTGCGCGTCGCGGTGCCGTCGCAGGACGACGCCGACGTGCTGCACATCATCGCCGCGAAGAGCCAGATTCCGGTGATCGCCGACATCCACTTCCAGCCCAAGTACGTGTTCCAGGCGATCGACGCCGGCTGCGCCGCGGTGCGTGTGAACCCGGGGAACATCCGCAAGTTCGACGATCAGGTCGGCGCGATCGCGGCTGCCGCATCGGCCGCCGGGGTGTCGCTGCGGATCGGCGTCAACGCGGGATCGCTCGACCCGCGGCTGCTGGAGAAGTACGGCAAGGCCACGCCGGAGGCGCTCTGCGAGAGCGCCGTCTGGGAGGCATCCCTGTTCGAGGAGCACGACTTCCACGACTTCAAGATCTCGGTCAAGCACAACGACCCGATCGTGATGGTCAAGGCGTATCGCCTGCTGGCCGAGCGCGGCGACTGGCCGCTGCACCTCGGGGTGACAGAGGCGGGGCCGGCGTTCCAGGGGACGATCAAGTCGGCGACGGCCTTCGGCATCCTGCTCTCCGAGGGGATCGGCGACACGATCCGCGTCTCGCTGTCCGCGCCGCCGGCCGAAGAGGTCAAGGTCGGGCATCAGATCCTGCAGTCGCTGAATCTGCGCGAGCGCAAGCTCGAGATCGTGTCGTGCCCGTCGTGCGGTCGCGCCCAGGTGGATGTCTACACGCTCGCCGACTCGGTCACCGAGGGCCTCAAGGAGCTGACGGTCCCGCTGCGGGTGGCCGTCATGGGCTGCGTCGTCAACGGCCCGGGTGAGGCGCGCGAGGCTGATCTGGGCGTCGCCTCCGGCAACGGCAAGGGCCAGATCTTCGTGAAGGGCCAGGTCATCAAGACGGTGCCCGAGTCGGAGATCGTCGCAACCCTCATCGAGGAGGCGAACCGCATCGCCGCCGAGATGGGTCCGGATGCCGCTGCCGGCACTGCGCAGGTCGTCACGGCGTGAGCTTCACCCGGCTCTCGCTGCGCCAGCGACGGCTGATCGACGGGTGGATGCCGGGCGCGCGGGTGCTGGCAGACCTCAGCTGGCTGCTCGGCGTCACGACCGTGCTGCACGTGTCGTGGGAGAGTCGCGAGTTCGTCGTGAAGGCGGGCGCGGAGGCGAACCATCACATCGGGCGCGAACTCGATGCGCATGAGTCGGGGTCCACCGACGTGTGGACCGCGACGGGGCAGACGGGTCGTCTGAGTCACGCAGACCGGGACGCGCGCCTGCTCGTGCTCAGCTTCCTGCCCGGGGCACTGGCGTACGGGGCTGCAGCTGCTCTGGATCCGGACGTGCATCGCCGGGCGGGGGCGCTGCTGCGCGTCTTCCACCGGCAGGAGTCACGTCCGTCGGCAGGGACGGACGCCGCCGCCAGCCGCCGCGCGTTGGCCTGGCTCGACTCCGAGCACGCGATCGCGCCGGAGATCGAGGAGCGCCTGCGGGACCTGCTGGAGAAGTGGGCGCCGATCGAGGCGCCGCTGGTGCCCACGCATGGCGACTGGCAGCCGCGCAATTGGCTGGTCGATGGGGAGACGGTGCGGGTGATCGATTTCGGCCGGTTCGCGTTCCGGCCGGCGGCGACGGATTTCGTGCGGCTCGCGGCGCAGGAGTGGCGAGAGGTGCCGGAGTGCGAGGCGGCGTTTCTCGACGGGTACGGCGGTGACCCGCGGCATCCCGATCACTGGCGGCTGATGCGTCTGCGAGAGGCGATCGGCACCGCGGTGTGGGCGCATCAGGTCGGCGATGCCGCGTTCGAAGCGCAGGGCCACCGCATGATCGCCGAGGTGCTGGCGGAGCATGGCTGACGGGGTGTGTGCGTCTGCACCGCCGTCGGGTGGACGGCGTGCACCGCAGAGCTGGATCGCAGGGGGCTCAGACCCGACGGTAGGTCGACACCATCGGGCAGTCGAACGGATCGCGTGCGGCCAGGCCCACGCGGTTCAGGTACTGGATGACGATCTTGTACGACCGCCACAGCGTCGTCTCGGTGTACGGCACGTCCAGTGCGCGGCACTGGTCCATGACGATCTCGCGCACCTTGGACAGCGCCGGGCGGGGCATGCTCGGGAACAGGTGATGCTCGATCTGGTAGTTGAGTCCTCCCATGAGCCACGTCGCCCACCAGCCACCGGTGATGTTGCGTGACGTGCGCACCTGCTTGGTGAAGAAGTCGAGTTTCGCGTCCGGCGCGATGATCGGCATGCCCTTGTGGTTGGGTGCGAACGCGGCGCCCATGTACACGCCGAAGACGGCCAGCTGCACACCCATGAAGGCGAACGCCATGCCCAGCGGCAGGAACATGAACACCGGAACGATGACGACGGCGAGCCGAACCAGGATGCCGGCCAGCTCGTTCCACCGGCCCTTGACATTCTTCGCGGTCAGCAGGTGCTTGATACCCAGATAGTGCAGGTTCGCGCCCTCGAGCGTGAGCAGCGGGAAGAACAGCCAGCCCTGGTGGCGGGTGATCGCGCGCAGCGGGCCCCGCGCCTTCGCCGCGTCCTCCTCGAGGAACGAGATCGTGTCGATCTCGATGTCGGGGTCCGTGCCGACCTTGTTCGGGTTGCCGTGATGACGTGTGTGCTTGCTGTCCCACCAGCTGTAGCTCATGCCGACGATGCCACCCAGAACGGCCGCGAGGCGGAAGTTCGCGGGTCCGGAAGTCAGGATCTGCCGGTGCGCAGCCTCATGGGCGAGGAAGGCGACCTGCGTGAACAGGATGCCGAGGGCTGCCGCGATGAGCAGCTGGAACCAGCTCGCACCCAGCAGGATGAAGCCGGTTATGGCACCGCCGAAGCCCAGAGCGATGAGGACGCCGACGAACGCGTAGAACCATGGGGTGCGGCGGAGCAGTCCGGTCTCGCGCGCGACGTGGGAGACCTCGGTGAACGCCCGGGTCAGGTGAGGGAAGTCGCCGGTTCCCGCGTACGTCTGCCGGATCGGTCCGAGCCGGGGCTCGAGGGCGGTTGCAGAGATGAGGACACCTGCTCTTTCGATGGGCCCCGAAGGCCGGAAAGCCAAAGGCGGATGCCGATCGCTGTGTCCTACGCTACGCCTCGCGGTATGGCGGGGGCGGCATATGCGATCACTCTTCGCGGACCTGCGCGAAGGCCATCTCACCCGTCGCCACGTCGGCGCGAACGAGCCGAAGCAGCGCGGTCGACCCCGGCGCGGCATCCAGGTCTGCGACCTTCACGCTGACGGGCGGGCGTCGCAGCTGCACACGGGCGCCGTCGCTGCGCATGCCCAGCACCGTCCCTCGGAACACCTCGCCCTCGTGCCCGCGCAGCGCGGCCGCCTCGACGCGGTCGACGGATGCGTTCTCCAGCCGGTTCGCGAGCTGGTCGCTGCGCCCCATGAGCTTGGGCAGCTCAGGCAGGCTCTCGCGCGCCCACGCCGGCACGTCCCGCTCGTTCGCCAGTGCCTCGCAGATGACCAGCGACCAGCGATCCACGAGCCGGCGGATGGGCGCGGTCGTGTGCGTGTAGGGCGCGGCGATCGCGGACTGGAGCGGATCGTCGGGCGCCGGCCCGTCGAAGGCTGCATATCCTGCGCCGCGGAAGAGGGTCGCGGCGGCGTCGCGCACCGCCAGTGCCGCGGGGTCGTCGCCGGGAAGGGCGCGCAGATAGTCGCCGTAGGTCTGCCCCTGCGGCCACGGCAGGCCGAGGGCCACGGTCTGCTCGCGGAACGCGGAGACATCCTCGGGTTCGGCGGCGGGCATGGTGCGCAGGATGCCGACGCCACCTTTGAGCATGATGTGGGCGGCGGCCATGCCGGTCAGCAGCGATACCTGGGCGTTCCACTCCTCGACGGGACGGGTGGCCCGCAGCCGCAGCCGATAGTGCCCGTCGTCGGCCTCGATCTCCACCTCGGGCACAGCCAGGCTCGCCCCTCCGCGCTCGCTCTCGCGGGCCATGCGCTGTGCGCCGAACCAGGGCAGGGCCGCCAGCGCGTCTGGCGGCTCGCCGCGATGGAGCACCTGCTGCGCATCGCGATAGCTCCACTGCCCGCGCGAGCGCACCGTCGCCCGGATCAGCGTCGTCTCCACCGGCCGGGCGCCCTCGTCGAGGACGAATCGCCACACGAACGCGCGCCGATCGGCATCGGGCAGGAGCGAGACGGCGTCCTCGCTGAGCACTTCCGGATGCAGGGGGATGCGCCGGTCCGGCGCATACAGCGTCTGACCTCTGCGTCGCGCTTCCAGGTCGACGAGGCCGCCGGCCGAGACGAATGCCGGGATGTCGGCGATCGCGTAGTGCAGCACGGCCCCGTCGGCCGTGCGCTCCAGGTGCAGAGCCTGGTCGAGGTCCTTGGCGCCGACCGGATCGATGGTGAGCAGCGGGATGTCGCGCAGATCGGCGATGCCCGCGGCATCCGGGTCGACCGGGACCGTCCCGGCGGCGTCCTCCGCCTCCGCGAGCACGTCGGCGCTGAAACCCTCCGGCAGTTCGAGTTCCTGCGCGAGCTGGGCGAAGGAGGCGGTGAGAACGCCGGTCGGCACGGGGGCGACTCGGGTGCGGCGGACGGCCATCCGGCCAGTGTAGACACGCGGCTGGGCAGGCCGCGGCATCCCATTCTCTACACTGGTCCCTCGTGGTCACCCGTCTGTCGCACTTCTTCCTCCGCACGCTCCGTGAAGACCCGGCCGATGCCGAGGTCGTCTCGCATCGACTGCTGGTGCGTGCCGGCTACATCCGCCGCGCGGCACCGGGCATCTTCACATGGCTGCCACTGGGGCTGAAGGTGAAGGCGCGGATCGAGGCCGTCGTCCGGGAGGAGATGGCGAGCGCCGGCGCGTACGAGGTGCACTTCCCAGCGCTGCTGCCGCGCGATCCCTACGAGCAGTCGGGCCGCTGGACCTCCTACGGCGATGGCATCTTCCGCCTGCAGGACCGCCGCGGCGCCGACTACCTGCTCGCACCCACGCACGAGGAGATGTTCACGCTGCTCGTGAAGGACCTGTACTCCTCGTACAAGGACCTGCCGCTGTCGATCTATCAGATCCAGGACAAGTACCGCGACGAGGCGCGACCGCGGGCGGGACTGCTGCGCGGGCGCGAGTTCACGATGAAGGACGCCTATTCGTTCGATTACACGGACGAAGGGCAGGATGCCTCGTATATGGCGCAGCGTGACGCGTACGAGCGCATCTTCCAGCGCCTGGGTCTCGAGTACGTCATCGTCGCGGCCGACAACGGCCTCATGGGCGGGGCGCGCAGCGAGGAGTTCCTGCACCCCACCCCGGTCGGCGAGGACACCTTCGTGCGCTCGGCCGGCGGCTACGCCGCGAACGTGGAGGCGTTCACGACCGTCGCACCGGACCCGATCCCGTTCGCCGGCCTCCCGCAGCCGGTGATCTTCGACTCGCCCGACACGCCCACGATCGACACGCTCGTGGCGCACTCGAACGCCGTGCTGGAGGGCTCGTACACGGCCGCCGACACCCTGAAGAACGTCGTGCTCACCCTGAAGCACCTCGACGGCAGCCGCGAGCTGGTGATCGTCGGCATCCCCGGCGACCGCGAGATCGACGACAAGCGGGCCGAGGTCGCCTTCGCGCCCGCGGAGGTGGAGGCCGCCACCGAGGAGGACTTCGAGCGGCATCCGCTGCTGGTGAAGGGCTACCTGGGCCCATGGTCCGAGACCGGACCGATCCTGGGCGAGGAGTCGGCCACCGGCATCCGCTACCTCCTGGATCCTCGCGTCGTCGACGGCACATCGTGGATCACCGGCGCCAACATCGATCAGAAGCACGTGCACTCGCTCGTGGCCGGGCGGGATTTCGCCGGCGACGGGTTCGTCGAAGTCGCGAGCGTGCGCGACGGCGACCCCGCCCCTGACGGCTCTGGACCGGTGACGCTCGCCCGCGGCATGGAGATCGGCCACGTCTTCCAGCTCGGCCGCTTCTTCGCCGAGACCCTGGGGCTGCGCGTCCTCGACCCGAACGGCAAGCTGGTCACGGTCACGATGGGTTCGTACGGCATCGGCATCACGCGCATCCTCGCGATCATCGCCGAGCTCAACAACGACGACCGCGGCCTCGTGTGGCCCCGGTCGGTGGCCCCGTTCGACGTGCACGTGGTGGCGACGGGCAAGGACGCCGTGGCGTTCGAGCTCGCGGAATCGCTGTCCGCCGATCTCGACGCGGGCGGGCTCGACGTGCTGTATGACGACCGCGTCAAGGTCTCGCCCGGGGTGAAGTTCGCGGATGCCGAGCTGATCGGCGTGCCGCAGATCGTGATCGTGGGTCGGGACGCCGCAGCCGGCGACGTGGAGCTGTGGGATCGTCGCTCCGGAGACCGCGAGGTCGTGCCGGTGAGCAATGCCGTGGCGCGACTGACCGCTCGCTGACGGGGCGGGATCGCTGACGGCAAGTCGCTCAGAACGGCGGGTCGACGCTCGATTCCGCGTGGGGGTCGCCTGCGCGCAGACGCCGCATGAGCTCGGCGGCCTCGCGCTCGCCGGGGCGAGGCGGCCGTGTCGAGTATCCGGTGGGCGAGACCAGCTGCACCGTGCCGTCGTTCCGTCGCCGATAGCGGAACCGGGACTTCTCTTTGACCTGGTTCTCCGGCGCGCAGAACGGATGCAGGTTCCCGATGCTGGTGGGCCCGCGTCCTGCGCCGTGGAAGGCGTTCCAGTGGTCGACGTCGGATTCGGCGGCGGCGTGGGTGC
>DASSYC010000018.1:0-2040 GCA_035703465.1 Microbacterium sp.
GACATGGTGACCGGCATCAGGAGCGGCCGCCCGGGCCGGTCGAGCTCGGGATTGATCCGGCTCAGGACGGCCGAGAAATGGCGCACGATCTGCCGCTCCACGCCGCGGATCTCGGCCCGCTGCTCCTCGGTGAGGGCGGCGGTGCCGATCAGCTGCACGCGGTGCGCGTCGTCGGCGCCGCGGTAGGTGTCGAGCACCACGCCGACGAGGCGCCGGAGCTGCGCCTCGGCGGGCAGCGTCGGGTCAACCGCCGCTGCGACCGAGGCCTCGACCTCGATGAGGTGGGTGTGGATGATCGCGAAGATCAGGTCGTCCTTGCTCGGATAGTAGTGATAGAGCAAGGCCTTGGAGACATTGCAGTGGCTGGCGATCTGCGCCATCGACGCCTTTTCCATCCCCTGCTCCGCGAAGACCGCCGCAGCGCCCATCAGGATTCCGTGCTGCTTCGCCTCGAAATCGCTTGCCCGCGTGCGTGCCATGCTGGTTCTCCTCGTAGCAGACGCCAAAGGGGAGGGCCGGTTGGCCCTCCCCTGCTTGGGTTCAGTCTGCAGGTCTTCTCACGTCATTCTTTCGGCCGGTTGTCCACCACCCGCTTCGCCTTGCCGTCGGAGCGCTGGATCCCTTCCGGGTCGTGCACTTCGATCTTCGTCGAGACGCCTACCACACTCTTGATATGGTGGCTCAATTCCTTGGCGGACGCTGCCCGCGCCGCGGCGTCTGCGGCGGTTGACGCGGCCTCGACATGCACGACCATGTCGTCCATCCGCCCCTTGCGCACCAGCTCGATCTGGAAGTGCGGCGCGAGGCCGGCGCACTTCAGGATCTGCTCCTCGATCTGGGTCGGGAAGACGTTGACGCCGCGCAGGATGATCATGTCGTCCGAGCGCCCCGTCACCTTCTCCATCCGCCGCATGGTGCGCGCCGTCCCCGGCAAGAGCCGGGTCAGGTCGCGCGTGCGGTAACGGATCATCGGGATCCCCTCCTTGGTGAGGGTGGTGAAGACCAGCTCGCCCACCTCGCCGTCGGGCAGAACCTCGCCGGTCTGCGGGTCGATGATCTCGGGGTAGAAGTGGTCCTCCCAGATGTGCAGCCCGTCCTTGGTCTCGACGCACTCGCTGGCGACGCCCGGCCCCATGACCTCGGAGAGGCCGTAGATGTCGACCGCGTCCATGTCGAAGGCCTGCTCGATCTCCTCGCGCATGGCGTTCGTCCAGGGCTCGGCACCGAAGATGCCGATCTCCAGCGAGCACTCGCGCGGGTCCAGCCCCTGGCGGCGGAACTCGTCGAGGATCGACAGCATGTAGGACGGCGTCACCATGATGATGCGCGGCTTGAAGTCCTGCATCAGCGTGACCTGGCGTTCGGTCATGCCGCCCGAGATCGGAACGACGGTGCAGCCGAGACGCTCGGCGCCGTAGTGCGCGCCGAGGCCGCCGGTGAAGAGGCCGTAGCCGTAGGCGACATGCACCATGTCGCCGCGGTGCCCGCCGGCGGCGCGGATGGCGCGCGCGACGAGGTTGGCCCAGACGTCGATGTCGTGCTTGGTGTAGCCGACGATGATCGGCTTGCCGGTGGTGCCCGACGAGCCGTGGATGCGCACCAGCTCCTCGCGCGGCACCGCGAACATGCCGAATGGATAGGTGTCGCGCAGGTCGGTCTTGGTGGTGAAGGGGAACTTCGCCAGATCCTTCAGTGACTTCAGGTCATCGGGATGCACCCCGGCCTCGTCGAACCGCTTGCGGTGGAAGGGCGCGTTCTCGTAGACGTGCCGCAGCGTCCGCTTCATGCGGTGGAACTGCAGCGCCTCGATCTCGTCGCGCGAAGCCGTCTCTATCGGGTCGAACACTTCGGTCCGACCGGGCCGCATCCGGTGTTTAGGCATCTGGCGTTCTCTCCCCAAAAAATCCGTCGGCTGCCGGCTCACTCCGGCAAGTGGGTTCCCTTCACCGTGCGCGAGTGGCCGCGGAACTCCGCCACCGGCTCGCCCCGGTCGTTCGTCACGTGGATGTCGTAGATGCCGTTGCGCCCGGCGCGGTAGAG
>DASSYC010000023.1:0-15585 GCA_035703465.1 Microbacterium sp.
CCGGTCGATGCCCAGGCCTCCCTCGGCGACCGAGAAGTACATGTAGATGAGCAGGATGCCCTGCATGCCGTAGAAGCTGAACCGCTCCCACATCTCGACGCCGAAGATGTGCGCGAGCGCCCACGGCTGCCCGAAGAAGCGCGTGTCGTGGTCGCCGTGACCGGTCGTTCCCGCGTCGTCGGTCCCGCTCTCGCGGGCGGCCGCGCGGTCGTCCACACTGGCCGCGGTCGCACCGTCCGGCGGGCCGACGGGCACGTTCTCGGGGGAGTCGTCCTGATCAGCCATGGGCTCACGCTATCGTCGCGGCGCCCCGAACGGCAGGCCCGTCACACGAGGCCGGCACGCTGCGGCACGTGGTCGATCGATGCCGCAGCGATGAGGGCGCGCGCCATCGCGCGTGCCTCGTCGGTGAACAGACTCGCGTCGACCCGGCTCGCGCACAGCCGCAGCGACTCCTCGGGGGACAGGTCGAACCATCCGCAGACGGTGGCGATGCCGTGCGGGGTCACGCGCCACAGCTTGTCGGCGTCCTTGACGATCGCATCCTCGATCGACAGCGCGTCCCTGCGCGAGTCGTGGCCGTCGATGATCTCGGCGACGCGGTCGATGACGGATGCCTCGCATCCGAGTTCGGCGAGCGCTGCGCGCGCGATCCGCGCACCCTCGACCTCGTGATGGCGGATGAGATCGGGACGGCCGCCCCCGGGTGCGATCGCCTCCAGGATCTCCGCATCCGGCACCGTCGACCAACCCGTGTCGTGCAGGAGGATCGCCGGTCGCACGACGCCGCCGTCGGCGTGCGGGATGCGCGCCAGGAGGGCGCGGGCCAGCCCGTATGCGTAGAGGGTGTGGCTGTCGTTGTTGCGCACGGCGAGATGCGGGGCAGCAAGCTGCCACACCGCGTCGTCGGGGGCGAGCGTCACGACGGATTCGAGCGCATCGGCGGCCGGGATATGCGCGCGGATGTCGCGCCCGAGGCGTGTGCTCGTCGGGGACATCATGCCGAGCACGATCGCAGGCGTATCATCGCGTCTCAAGAAGACTTCCGCTCACCGGAAGGAGAACGCGATGGCAGGGGGCGTGTCCCAGCCCGGGCAGACGGTCACCGGCCGGGTGCTGTCGATCCTCGCCGTCTTCGAGAAGAGCCTCGCCCCGCGCAGCCTCACCGAGATCGCGGCAGAGACCGGGCTCGCGCTGAGCACCACGCACCGTCTCGTCAGGGAGCTCGAGGAGTGGGATGCGCTCCAGCGCGACGTGAACGGCCGCTACCAGATCGGCATCCGGCTGTGGGAGCTCGGTCAGCATGCCGGCCGGCAGGTGCGCGACATCGCGAGGCCGCTGCTGCAGGATCTGTACAGCCTGACCCAGGAGACCGCGCACATCGCGATCCGAGAGAACACCGACGTGCTCTACATCGATCGCGTGTACGGCACCCGCCGCGTGCCCCAGGCGTCGCGCGTCGGGGGGCGCCTGCCGCTGCATGCGACAGCGGTCGGCAAGGTGATCCTCGCGTTCGAGGAGGAGTGGGTGCGGGAATCCGTGCTCGCCCAGCCGCTGGTCAGGCGCACGGCGGGCACCCAGGTCGACCCTGCGCGGCTGCGGGTCGAGCTCGCGACGGTCCGCGAACGCGGATACGCCGTGACCCGCGACGAGGTGCGGGTGGGGACCGCGTCGATCGCGGTCCCGGTGTTCCAGCGAGGCGACGGTGCGGTGGGCGCGGGCCTGGGCCTTGTGGCCAGGACCGACAGCGCAGCCACGCTCGAGCGGCACCTGCCGGCGCTGCGCGGCATCGCCCGGCGGATCGAGGCGAGCGTGGGCGCCTTCCCGCTGCAGTCGCTGCGATCGCAGCCGCGGGCATCATCCCAAGTCGCTTCCACTGAGCGGAAGACCGTAGGCTCCGCCGCTCGCCCTGAGCATTAGATGGGGTCCACGCCCGAGCTCGTGCTCCGGCGGCCGGTCACGAAGGAGTCGTCATGGCAGCGCAGCACCTCGAAGCCGATCTGGCGGCACCGGCGGCACGATGCCCGGTCGACCACGGCGCGGCGGCTGACGATCACCACGGCTACCGCCCGTTCGACATGAAGGATCCCTTCGCGGCATACGCGAACCTGCGCGGCGAGCACCCGGTCATGTACGACGAGCGCATCGGGTACTGGGTCGTCACGCGCCACGCCGACGTGAAGGCGGTGTTCGACGACTGGGAGACGTTCTCGAGCGAGAATGCGCAGGCGCCGGTCCGCCAGCGCGGACCCGAGGCGGCGCGCATCATGAAGGAGGGCGGGTTCACCGCCTACTCCGGCCTGTCCGCCCGCGTGCCCCCGGACCACACTCGCATCCGTGCCATCGCGCAGCGGGCCTTCACGCCCCGCCGCTACAAGGCGCTGGAGCCGTCGATCCGCGAGAACATTCGCGCCGCCTTCGAGCGGATGCTGGCCTCACCCGATCGCACCGGCGACATCCTCCGGGACGTCGCCTATGCCATCCCCACCGTCACGATCCTCACACTGCTGGGGGTCGACCCGGCGATGGTGCCGACATACAAGCGCTGGTCGGACTCGCGGGCGGCGATGACGTGGGGAGACCTGTCGGACGAGGAGCAGATCCCGCACGCGCACAATCTCGTCGAGTACTGGCAGGAGATGCAGCGCCTCGTCGCCCAGGCGCACGAGACGCACCCGGACAGTCTCGTCGGAGACCTCGTCGCCGCGCAGGACGCCGGCGCCGAGATCAGCGACCACGAGATCGCCTCACTGTGCTACAGCCTGCTGTTCGCAGGACACGAGACGACGACGACTCTCATCGCGAACTCGATCCGTGTGCTGCTGACCCACCGCGAAGCCTGGGAGGCGATCGTCGCCGACCCCGCGCGCATCCCCGCCGCGATCGACGAGATCCTCCGCTACAGCGGCTCGATCGTCGCGTGGCGGCGCCGGGCCCTGCGGAATGCCGAGATCGGCGGCGTGCCGGTCCCGGCAGGTGCGGACATCCTTCTGGTGATGGGCTCGGCGAACCGGGACGAGAGCGTCTTCGCCCATCCGGGTGAGTTCGACATCGACCGCGAGGATGCGCGCAGTCACCTGTCGTTCGGCTTCGGCATCCACTACTGCCTCGGCAACATGCTCGCCAAGCTGCAGGATCGACTGGTCCTGGAGGAGGCGGTCGCCTCCGTGCCCTCGCTGCGGCTGGTCCAGGGCGCCGACATCGGCTTCCGCGAGAACCTGTCGTTCCGTGTCCCCACGTCGGTCCCCGTCACTTGGGAGGCCTGACATGGAAAGTCTCTTCATCCGCTTCTTCGACGAGCCCGGGCCCGCGCCGATCGAGGAGCTCGGCGGCAAGTGCGCGTCGCTGGTGAATCTCACGAACGCGGGGATGCCGGTGCCCCCCGGATTCGCCGTGACAACCGACGCGTACACGATGTTCGTGCAGTCCTCAGGCGTGGCCGAGGACATCCACCGCCTGCTCGCCGAAGTCGACGCCGACGACGTCGCCGGCGTCGACAGGGTCTCCCAGCGCATCCGCGACGAGATCATGCAGCGCCGGACCCCGGCGGTGATCCACGACGAGTTCACCGCCGCCTACGAGCGGCTGCAGTCGCGGTTCGCCGCGGAGGTGCCCGTCGCGGTGAGGTCCTCGGCCACCGCGGAGGACCTGCCGGAGGCGAGCTTCGCCGGCCAGCAGGACACGTACCTGTGGCTGCGCGGCCGCGACGAGGTCGCCGAGCACGTGCGTCGGTGCTGGGCATCGCTGTACACCTCGCGTGCCATCGTCTACCGCCTGCGCAACGGCATCCCGAACGAGGGGCTGTCGATGGCCGTCGCCGTGCAGAAGATGGTCGATGCCCGCACCGCGGGAGTGGCGATGACGCTCGACCCGTCCACGGGCGACCGGTCGACGATCGTCATCGACTCCGCCTGGGGGCTGGGCGAGCTCGTCGTGTCGGGCCTCGTGACGCCCGACAACATCCACGTCGACAAGGTGATGCTCACGGTCACCTCCGAGACGATCGGCGACAAGCACATCGAACTCGTCCCGGACGCCGCGGCCAAGACCATCGCCGAGCGGGAGGTCGCCCCGCAGCGCCGCGGCATCCGGAGCCTCACCGACGCCGAGGTCGCGATGGTCGCCGCGATCGCGAAGCGCGCCGAGAAGCACTTCGGCGTCCCACAGGACATCGAGTGGGCCATCGACCGCAGCCTTCCCGAGGGCGAGAACCTGCTGCTGCTGCAGTCGCGCCCCGAGACGGTGGGGGCCAACAGGGCCGACGCACCGGCCGCGGCGACGTCGGGGTTCGGCATCCAGAGCATCACGCAGTCGCTGCTCTCGCAGATCGGGCGCTGAACCGAGGCGCCCTCATAATCCCCGACGAACGAACGAACACCACCACCCGAAAGCAACAGGAAGGACAGCCATGTCAGAGTCGACAGTTGTCGAAGCACCCCCCACAGAGGCACAGCGCCGCACGTTCCCGAGTCCGTACGAGCAGCCCGCCCCGGCGGGCGCGGAGGGCTGGAAGGACTTCTACGCCTACAACCTCGTGTTCCAGGACGGCCTGCGCGACGTCGAGGAGGCGAAGTTCTGGTTCTGCGACAGCCAGCACTGGCCCACCGTGGTCAAGCCGTTCGAGACCATCGGGTTCGAGTTCGCCGTCGGCTGCCTCGGGCAGTACAATTCGCGCCAGCTGCTGATCCCCACCGCCAACGGCATCGACTACCGCATCCACAACGGCTACGTCTTCATGTCGCCGGTGGCCGTCGACCCGGCCCACATCGAGGCACGCGTGCCGCAGTTTCTGCAGCGCGCGGGCCACTACTTCGAGAACTGGCAGAGCCTGCTGGAGAACTGGCACGGCAAGCTCAAGAGCACCATCGGAGAGCTCGAGGCGCTCGAGTTCACGGCCCTGCCCGACGCCATCGACGTCGACGACGTGCTCTCCGGCAAGGGCACCGGCCCCGGCACCGAGCTTCTGGCCGCGTACGACAGCCTCATCGCGCTCGCCTACCGCGCCTGGCAGTACCACTTCGAGTTCCTGAACCTCGGGTACGTCGCGTACCTCGACCTCTTCATGTTCTGCAAGGAGGTCTTCCCGCGCATCCCCGATCAAGCCATCGCCACGATGGTGCAGGGCGTCGACATGGAGCTGTTCCGCCCCGACGACGAGCTGAAGGGCCTCGCCAAGATCGCCGTGCGCGACGGGCTGGCCGGCCTGTTCGGCGACACGTCGGATGCCGCCGGCACCCTCGCCGCGGTCGCCGCGCACCCCGCCGGCGCGGCGTTCCTGCAGGCGTGGGAGGCCGCGCAGGATCCGTGGTTCAACTTCACAACCGGCAACGGCTTCTACGCCCACGACGAGTACTGGCGCGACGTGCCGGCGATCCCGCTGGCGTTCGTGAAGAACTACATCGACGCGCTGCAGGCGGGGCAGGACATCGACCGTCATGTCGCCGCACTGGTCGCCGAGCGCGACCGCATCACCGAGGAGTACGCCGAGCTGCTGTCCGGCGAGGCGCTGGAGACCTTCCGCGGCAAGCTCGGCCTCGCCCGCACGGTGTACCCGTACGTCGAGAACCACAACTTCTACATCGAGCACTGGACGATGGGCGTGTTCTGGCGCAAGGCCCGGCAGCTGTCGCGCCTGTTCCAGGAGCAGGGATTCTGGCCCGCCGCGGACGGCATGTTCTACCTGCGTCGCGATGAGGTGCGCGAAGCGCTCTTCGACTACGTGAACGCGTGGATGGTGGGTGCCCCCGCCATCGGCCCGAGCTACTGGCCCGCCGAGATCCAGCGCCGCCGCAGCATCGTCTCCGCCCTGGAGACCGCGCGCCCGCAGCCGGCGCTCAATGCGCCCCCCGCGGTCATCACCGAGCCCTTCACACTCATGCTGTGGGGGATCACCGACGACCAGATCGCCAACTGGCTCGGCACCGGCGACGTGCCCGAGGGCACCCTCAAGGGCATGGCGGCTTCTCCGGGCATCGCCGAGGGCCCGGCGCGCGTCATCTCCAGCGCCGACCAGCTCTCCGACGTCCAGGACGGCGAGATCCTGGTCGCGCCGGTGACGGCACCGAGCTGGGGGCCGATCTTCGGCAAGATCCGGGCCACGGTGACCGACATCGGCGGCATGATGAGCCACGCCGCGATCGTCTGCCGCGAGTACGGCATGCCCGCCGTCACCGGCACCGGCACCGCATCGGTCGAGATCCGCACCGGCCAGCGGCTGCGCGTCGACGGCAACAGCGGCACCGTCGTCATCCTCGACTGAGCCGGCGGAGCAGCTGTCATGGATCACACCGATCACCCCGAACCCCGCACAGGCTCCCGCCGCACGGTCGTCGTGACCGGTGCGGCGGGGGGTCTGGGGCGCGCCTTCGCAGAGGCGTTCGCCCGGCGGGGCGACCTCGTGGTGGTCGCCGACATCGACGAGGCGGGTGCGCAGCGCACGGCATCCGACCTTGTGGATGCCGGACTGCGCTCTGTGGCGGCCGGAGTGGACGTGACGCGGGCCGACTCGGCGGCTGCGCTCGCCGCGCTGGCCGCGGCGGTGGGCAACGGCCGGATCGACGTCGTCGTCAACAACGCCGCGATCTATGCCACCCTGACGCGCTCGCCGTTCGAGGACATCCATGAGGCCGAGTGGGACCGTGTCATGGCGGTGAATCTCAAAGGGCCGTGGCAGATCACGCGCGCCTGCGCACCGCTGCTGGCCGACGACGCGCGGATCGTGAACATCTCGTCGGCCACCGTCATGAGCGGCTCGGCGCAATGGGCCCATTACGTGGCCAGCAAGGCGGGCCTCATCGGCCTCACGCGTGTGCTCGCGACCGAGCTCGGCCCCCGCGGCGTCACCGTCAACGCCGTGGCGCCCGGCTTCACGCTCACCGACGCCAGCCACGGCCTCATCGCCGATGCGGAGTCATACGGCGTCTCGCGCAGCGCGCTGGGGCGCGCCATCCGTCCCGATGACATCGTCGGCGCCGTGCTGTTCCTCGCCTCGCCCGCCGCCGGGTCCATCACCGGCCAGACGGTGGTCGTCGACGGCGGCCGCCAGTTCCTCTGACACACCGACGACCCACCGACTGATACACCGACCGAACAGACAGGAGCACGACAGTGAGCACCGTCGTCTACACCGCCCACGGCGGCGCCGTCACATCGATCGACGGCCGCCCGGGCGACTCGATCATGGAGACCGCCGTGCGCAACGGCGTGCGCGGCATCGTCGGCGAGTGCGGCGGCAGTCTCTCGTGCGCGACCTGCCACGTGTTCGTCGCGCCCGAGACCTCCGCGCTGGTCGGCGGCCCGGGCGACCTCGAGGACGAGATGCTCGACGGCACCGCCGTCGACCGGCAGGACAACTCGCGGCTGTCGTGCCAGATCAAGCTGCAGGACGGCTGCGAGTACCACGTCACGATGCCCAGCGAGCAGGTCTGACATGGAGCGGACCCTCATCGTCGGCGCCTGCCAGGCGGGCGTGCAGATCGCCGCGGCCATGCGCGACCTCGGCGACACCGCCCCGATCGTCATCGTCGGAGAGGAGTCGCATCGTCCGTACCAGCGCCCACCGCTGTCGAAAGCGTGGCTCAAAGGGGAGCTCGAGCCCGACGACGTCGTGCTGCGCACCCGGCAGTGGTTCGACGACCGCGGCATCGAGCTCGTCTCCGGCGACCGCGTGGTCACGATCCGACGTGAGCACGACGGATCGGGGGTCGCACAGACCCTGGGCGGGCGCAGCATCCCCTTCACGCGGCTGGCGCTGGCCACGGGTGCCGCCGTGCGGCGCCTGCCGGTGCCGGGCACCGACTACCGAGGCGTCCACTACCTGCGCGACGCCGACGACGCCATCGCGCTCGGGCCGGCGCTCGCCGAGGAGCGCGTGCAGCGCGTCGTGGTCATCGGCGGCGGCTTCATCGGCCTGGAGGCCGCGTCGGCCGCGCGGCAGCTGGGCAAGGACGTCACCGTCGTCGAGGGAACCGACCGCCTCATCGGCCGGGCCGTCGCCGAGCAGACCAGCGCCTTCTACCTGGACGCGCATCGACGGCGCGGGACGCGGATCGTGCTCGGCGCGCGCATCGTGCGCCTCGTGGGCGAGGATGCCTCCGCTGCGGGGCGACGCGGCAGCGTGGAGGGCGTCGAACTCGAGGACGGCACGGTGCTCGCGGCCGATCTCGTCGTGATCGGCATCGGCGTCATCCCGCGGGTGGAGCTCGCCGTACAGCTCGGTCTCGAAGTGAGCGGCGGCATCGTCGTGGACGAGCACTGCCTCGCCTCGGACGGCCGGACGGTCGCCGCAGGCGACTGCACGATCATGCCGAACCCGTATCCGCTGGGGCGGGGCGAGATGGTGCGCATCGAGAGCGTCAACAACGCCCGGGAGCAGGCCACGGTGGCCGCAGCGACCCTGCTCGGGCAGGACGCCTCCTACTCCACCGTGCCGTGGTTCTGGTCCGACCAGGCCGATCTGAAGCTGCAGATCGCCGGTCTGTCGAACGGCTTCGACGACGTCGTCATCCGCGGCGCCTCCGACGCCGAGAGATTCACCGTCCTCTATTACCGCGAGGGGCGGCTCATCGCCGCCGACTGCGTCAACCAGCCCGCCGAGTTCCTGCAGATCAAGCAGGCCCTCGCGAAGGGACGCACCATCCCGCCCGAAGCGGCCGCCGACAAGGCGGTGCCGCTGAAGCAGTCCATCGTCGACGCGCCCGTGCCCGTCGCATCCTGAGGTGAGGCCATGACCCTGCAGACCGCACTGCCCGTCGACACGTCGCCGATCACGGCCGACGAGGCCGACACCGATCTCGATCCTCTCTGGCGCGCCATCGTCGTCGAGTCGCGGGCGCGCTCCAACGACATCCACCTGCCCATGTCGTTCGCGTACGCCGAGCGGCTGTGCGATGCGTACCCGGATGCCGACGCCCTCGTCGTGCGCGTCGCCATCCTCCTCCATGACACCGGGTGGGCAAGAGTCGACCGGTCGCGCATCCTCACCGAGGGATTCACCGGGGACTGGCGCCGCGCCGACGTGCGATACGAGCACGAGCGGCACGGCTGCGACATCGCGCGCGAGGTGCTGCCCTCCCTCGGCTACGACGAGGCGTTCGTGGATCGGGTCACCGACATCATCGACGGGCACGACACGCGCCCCGAGTCGAAGTCGCTGGAGGACTCGCTGGTGCGCGACGCCGACCGCCTGTGGCGGTTCACACCGGCGGGAATCGCCCTCGCGTCCGGCTGGTTCCAGCTCACGCCCGCAGAATACTGCCGCCGGCTGCGCACCCAGATCGTGCCTGAGCTGCTCACCGAAGCCGCTGTGCAGATGGCGGAGGCGGAATTGGGCCGCTCAGTGACACTCCTGAAGACGGAGCAGCTGGCATGAGAGGCGGATCAGTGGCGACGCTGTCGGCGACGAGCTTGACCGAGGGTCACACGGATGCCGCGGCCCGCCTGCCGTACCGTCACGTCGACGACCTCTTCATCGACGGGGACTATCGCCGCGCCGAGGGAGAGGGGCGGATCGACGTCACGGATCCGGCGACCGGGACGGTGTGGGCCGGGGTGCCGGTCGCCTCCCCGAGCGACGTCGACGCCGCCGTCGCCGCGGCGCGGCGCGCACTCCCCGGCTGGAGCGGGCACTCGCCGTCGGAGCGGGCGCGCCTCATGGAGGCGATGGCGGACGCCGTCGAGCGCCGCAGCGAGGCGCTCGCCGTGACCAACAGCTTGGAGAATGGATCGCCGGTCGCCGAGACGCGACGAGCGGCATCGAACGCCGCGGGCATCCTCCGGTACTTCGCCTCACTGGCGTCGTGGCTGGAGCGGGAAGACGTGCGCGTCGCACCGTTGGACCCCACGCTGGAGACGTCGGTCCACCGCGACCCGATCGGCGTCTGCGCGCTCATCGCACCGTGGAACTTCCCCATCAACCTCGTCGTGGTCAAGCTCGCCCCGGCGCTCATCGCGGGCTGCACGGCGGTGATCAAGCCCGCCTCGCCGACCCCGCTGTCGATCCGGTTCATCGTCGACGCGGCGGCGGAAGCCGGCATCCCGCCCGGGGTCGTGAACATCGTCACCGGCGACGGTGCTGTCGGCGACCGGCTCGTGCGGCACCCCGGGGTCGACAAGGTCGCCTTCACCGGCTCGACGCCGGTGGGCCGGCGGATCGCCGCCGCGTGCGGAGAACTGCTGCGGCCGGTGACGCTCGAGCTGGGCGGCAAGTCGTCGGCCATCGTCCTGCCCGACGCCGATCTGGACGCGATGGGGGCGGTGCTGATCCGCAGCTGTCTGCGCAACACCGGCCAGACGTGCTACATCGCGACTCGCATCATCGCGACCCCCGAGCGCTACGACGATGTCGTGGCGCTCGCAGCGGAGACGGTCTCCCATGCTGCTCTGGGGGACCCACTCGACGAGCGGACGGTGTTCGGTCCGGTCGCGACGGCGGCGCAGCGCGACATCGTGCGCGGATTCATCGAGTCAGGGCTCGCCGAAGGCGCCCGCGCCGTCGTGGGGGGCGACGTGCCGTCGCCGTTCGAGCAGGGATCCTGGGTCGTGCCGACGGTGTTCGCCGACGTGAGCCCGAGCATGCGCATCGCGCGTGAGGAGATCTTCGGCCCGGTGCTGACGGTGATTCCCGCCCGCGACGTCGACGACGCCGTCCAGATCGCCAACGGAACGGAGTTCGGCCTGGGCGGCATCGTGTTCGGCGCAGATCAGGATCGTGCCTTCGACGTCGCCCGGCGCGTTGACACGGGCTCGATAGGGCTCGGCTTCTTCGCCTCGAACCATGCCGCGCCCTTCGGCGGCCGCCACGACTCGGGGCTCGGCGTCGAGTACGGCATCGAGGGGCTCAACGCCTACCTCACACCCCAGTCGGTGCACCGCCGCCGCCCCGTCTGAACGCGGGCCGTCCGGTGCCGAAGCCTCACTCCGGCAGCGACGGGTGCTGCTCGTGCGGGTCGCGACCGCGCGGGATGAACAGCGCGATGACAAGCGCTGCGACCGCCGCCGTGCCACCGAGCACGAACGACAGCTGGAAGGCGGTCGCGGTCGGCGCCGGCATCCCTTCGAAGTCGACGACATACGTCGCCAGCACCGCGCCGACGACAGCGGCCGCGCTGCTCGTGCCCAGCGAGCGGAACAGCGCGTTGAGGCCGTTCGATGCACCCGTCTCGGACTGCGGGACGTTGCGCATGATGAGCATGGGCATGGCGGCGTAGCCGAAGCCGATGCCGACTCCGATGAGGATGTTGGCCACCAGGATCTGCCACACCTCCGATGCGAACAGCAGCGTGAACCCGTATGCGGCGATCAGTGCGCCCGACCCCAGCAGCAGGAGCGGCTTCGGACCGACCCGCCGGGCCAGACGCCCTGACACCGGCGAGAGGAGCATCATCACGATGCCCGACGGCATGACGATCAGGCTCGCACCCAGCAGCGTCAGTCCGAACCCGCCGGTCTCCACCGGCAGCTCGAGCATCTGCGGGTAGACCACGTTCGAGGCGAACAGCGAGAAGCCCATGCCGACCGAGGCGAGGTTGGTCAGCAGCACCGGCCGGCGGGCGGCGATGCGCAGGTCGAGCAGGGGCACCGGCGTGCGCAGCTCGTACCAGCCCCAGAGGATCAGGACGAGGATGCCGCCGAGCCCGCACACCAGGATCGGCATCGAGGTCCAGCCCCACTCGTTCCCGCGCGAGACGGCCAGCAGCAGTCCGACGAGGCCGAGCGACAGGCCCGCCGCACCGATGTAGTCGAAACGACCGCCGCTGCGCAGCACGCTGACGGGCACGATCCACAGCACGAGCACGAACACTATGGCGCCCAGGCCTGCCGCCACCCAGAACAGCACGTGCCAGTCGCTGTACTCGGTGATGAGGGCGCTGATCGGCAGCCCGAGCGCTCCGCCGACACCCAGCGTGGCGCTGATGAGCGCGATGGCCGAGTCGACGCGGCGCTCGTGCAGGACGTCGCGCAGGATCGAGATGCCCAGCGGGATGACTCCGGTCACCGCGCCCTGCAGGGCACGACCGATGATGATCCCGATGATGCCCTGCGACACCGCTGAGATGACCGAGCCGAGAACGAGCACCGCCAGCAGCACCAGCACGATGCGGCGCTTGCCGTACATGTCGCCCAGCCGCCCAGAGATCGGGGTGATGACAGCTGCTGCGAGGAGTGTCGCGGTGACGACCCATGCGGTGTCTTCGCGGCTCGCGTTCAGCAGCTCGGGCAGCCTCGTCTGGATCGGCACGACGAGCGTGAACATGAAGGAGGATGCCAGGCCTGCCACCGCGAGGACGGCGACGATGGCGCCCTGGGGTGGCATGCGGGTGAGGCGACGACGCGCATTCTCGTCCCTCGACCCCATCGAGCCAGGCTATCGGCGTCCGTCAGTGGCCCAGGACTATCGTGAGGGCATGGAGGAGCTGCCCGCCGACGCGCTGACCGAAGCCGAAACGCCGCCGGGCGTCGAGGTGCGCGAGCTCGACACCGTCACCGAGGTGTTCCGCGCCTCCGCCGTGCTGTCCGAGGTGTGGGGCGGCGACCGCACCGGCATGCCGCCCAACCTGCTGCGTGCCCTCGCGCACTCGGGCAACTACGCGGTCGGCATCTATGACGAGGATCGGATGGTCGGCGCATCCGTCGCCTTCTTCGCACCGCCCGACACCCGTTCGATGCACTCGCACATCACCGGGCTGCTGCCGGGCGTGCAGAGCCGGGGATTCGGGCGCCTGCTGAAACGGCATCAGCGGGAGTGGGCGCTCCAACGCGACGTCGGCCACATCACCTGGACCTTCGATCCGCTCGTCGCGCGCAACGCGCACTTCAATCTGCAGATCGTCGGCACGCGGGTGACGGAGTATCTCGTGAACCAGTACGGGGCGATGGACGACGGCGTCAACCGGAAGGACGAGTCCGACCGGCTGATGGTGTCGTGGGCGCTCGCGGCGCCGCCGGCTCCGACTCCGCCCGATGAGCGGGTGGTGGCCGTCGTCGAGGTGCCGCACGACATCCAGGCGCTGCGCGACTCCGATGCCGCCGGCGCTGCGCAGTGGCGGCATCGGGTCCGCGAGCAATTCCTCGCACACCTGGCGGCCGGGCTCATCGTCGGCGGTTTCGACACCCCCCGCGGGTACTTGTTCGTGCGTCCCTGATCCCCGGACACCGGTGGCGCGATAGCGTGCTCGGATGATCCCCGCAGACTGGACGCCCCATCGACGCCCTGATGACCGCGAGCCGATCGGATGGATCCGCCCCGAAGGCGAACTCTGGGTGGCCGTCGATCTGCTCGGCCGCGAGGCATCCGCACCGCTCGAGTGGCTCGACGCGGAAGAGGCCCTCGAGCAGATCGGCTTGCGCTGGCTGGCCGACATCTGGACGCTGGAGACGGATGCCGGCGCCCTCCGTGTGCGGATCGTCGAGGTCACTCCCGATCGGGTCGTCGTCATGACCGACGACTTCGGCGCGATCGACGTGCCGACCACCGAGTACGAGCTGCCGTGGCCGGCGCCCGCGGCGCTGCGGCCGCGCCGCCCGGGCGATCCGGACGGCATGGGGCTGTTCAGCTGACATAGGGCTGTTCGGCTGACGTATCACCGCGGCATCCCGGACCTCCTGCTGTGTGACCGGAACAACGGAGGAGATGAGATGCGCACGCACCTCGCCGCGATCACCAGGGCGCTGCCGCCCCGCCGCCACGCGCAGACGCGGATTCCGCGGCGCCTTCGTCCGCGGGTCAGCCGATCGACCTACGTGCCGCAGTGCGCCGACAGCGTGCGCGGCCTCGCGGCCTGAGCCTCGCGCGCGTACCCTGAGCGCATGCGCAGGGTGTCGTTGCGCGTCTGCGCCCTGCTCGCTGTCGTGGCGGCGGCGCTGACCGGGTGCGTCCCGTCGGTGTCATCGGCCGGACTCCCGGACGGCGTGACGGTCTCGTTCGAGCAGCTCCGCTCCGATGTCGCTGCCCGGCAGGCTGAGGTGCGCATCCGCAATGACAGCACCCACCCGCTGCTCGTGGAGTCGGTGAGCGTCGCCGATCCGCGCTTCGACGGGCTCGCCGAGCGGGTGCTCGACCACACCTCGACCGTCGCCGCCGGGGCGATCGCCGACATCCGCGTACAGCTTCCGCCGATGACGTGCCCGGCGCCGGACGATGCGACCGCCACCGCCACGATCGCCTACACGCTCGACGGCGTCGACGGATCCGCCACCGCGCCCCTGCCCGACCGCCTCTCGTTCCTGCCGCCTCTGCACGAGCGCGAGTGCCGTGCGGCCGCACTGGCCCAGGCGGCCGACGTCGCCTTCACCGCTTTCACGGCGTCGGATGCCGGTGCCCCCGGCGAGCTCACGCTGACCGTCACACCCACCGGTGCCGCCGCGATGGAGCTCACCGGCCTCTCTGCCACGAACCTGCTGCGGCCGGTGCTGCCGGGCGAGTCGGGCGGGGTGTGGCCGCTGCACGTGACCGTGGCCCAGGGCGACACCGCCCCGGTCGTCGTGCGGCTGCCCATCGAGCCGCTGCGCTGCGATGCGCACGCGGTCATGGAGGACAAGCGCGGCACGGTGTTCCGCCTCGAGACGGTGATCGACGGCGACGCCGGTCAGGTCGAGATCGCGGCCGACGACGTCATGCGCGGACGGCTGCTGGCCTGGGTCGCCCACTGGTGCGGGTATGGACCGTGAGCCGGGCGGCGACCGGGTCGTAGGCTGGCGCGTATGGCAGAGAGCATCGCTCCCGACGACCCTGCCGCGTCTTCCCGCGGCGCCGGCCGGCGAGCGCAGTCCGACATCTACCGCGCCGGCATCAGCGGTCAGCGGACACGGGTTCCCGTCGACCCTGCGGCGCTGGAGGCCGCAGCGCGCAAGGCGCTGAGCCGCGAGGCGTTCGCGTACATCGCCGGCGGGGCAGGGGCCGAGCGCACCGTCGCCGCCAACCGCGCCGCCTTCGAGCGGTGGCAGGTGTGGCCGCGGCCGCTGCGCGACGTGTCGAGCCGCGACCTGTCCGTCGAGCTGCTCGGCGTGCGGCGTCCGACACCGCTCCTGCTCGCGCCGCTGGGCGTCATGGAGCTCGCACACCCCGACGCCGACCTTGCGGTCGCTCGCGCCGCGGCATCCCTCGGCATCCCGCACACCCTCTCGAACCAGGCGTCCTTCCCGATCGAGGAGACCGCGACGGCCGCGCCGGGGGGCTCGCGGCTGTTTCAGCTGTACTGGTCGGCCTCCGATGACCTGAACGCGTCGCTGCTGCAGCGAGCCGAGGCATCCGGCTGCGAAGCCATTGTCGTCACCCTCGACACGCACCTGCTCGGCTGGCGCACCCGCGATCTCGACCTCGCCTACCTGCCCTTCACGCGTGGGCTCGGCATCGCGCAGTACACCAGCGACCCGGTGTTCCAGCAGCTGGTGCGCGAACGGGCGCGCGGAACCGGCGAGGGAGGGGATGCCGCGAAGGTGCGCGTCACGGCGAAGACCGTGGCGGCGGGCATCTCGATCGCGCGCAAGGGCGCTGCGCTGACCGGCGCCGGCCTGCGCGAGAGCCTGCGCTCGCCGCTGCCGCGGGCGGCCGTGGAGACGTTCCTCGACGTGTTCTCGACGCCGGCG
>DASSYC010000105.1:0-2552 GCA_035703465.1 Microbacterium sp.
CGTCTCCGCCGACCCCAGGCCGCCGCTGTGCTGGGCCTCGCCGGCTGTGAGCGTGTCGCGCCCGCCGTCCTGCCCGTGGTGGTCCGCGTCCGCGCCGGCAGGCCGCTGCGTGGCGTCGTCGTCGCGCATCGGCTCGTCCTCGTCCGGCTCGACGCCGTCGATGTCCTCGCGATCGGGGTAGTTGATTCCCGGCTGCTCGTACTCATTGCCCGTGTTCGACATCACGACTCCCTCTCGTCGATCCCAGCGTCGCCCACTTCCGGCGGGTGCACAGCGGGGTTGACGAAGCCGGATGCCGCGGCTAGCTAGGCCCACACGGCATGCTGGAGACGTGCAGAGGAGACGCGGATGAGAGCAGCGGTGATCGGCGCGGGGATCGGCGGACTGTGCACCGCCGTCGGCCTGCAGCGGGCGGGAGCGGAGGTCACGGTCCACGAGCGCGCCGCCGACCTCCGGCCGGGAGGCTCGGCCCTCTCGGTGTTCGGCAACGGCGTGCGCGCACTGGATTCGCTCGGGCTGGGCGACGGTTTCCGCGCGATCACCTCCGCCGAGGCGGGGCTGCTGCGCGGCGGTCAGCGCCGACCGGGCGGCCGCTGGCTGGCGACCTTCCCGGCCGAGAGCCTGACCGAGCTGCGTGTGGTCGACCGGGCCCAGCTGCACGAGCTGCTCTCCTCCGCGCTCGCATCCGGATCGCTGCGACCCGGTCGCCGTGTCATCGCGGCGACGGCCGAGGGGCGCGTCACGCATGTCGGCGCCGATGGGACCCCCGAGGAGGACGCGTTCGACCTCGTCGTCGCGGCCGATGGGCTCCACAGCATCGTCCGGCAGAGCCTGCCGGACGACCCGGGGATCGCCTACTCGGGGTACTCGACGTGGCGCGGCATCACCGACGGCCCGGTCGATCTGCACGGCGAGGCGGGCGAGACATGGGGCGTCGGCCGGCGCTTCGGCATCGCGCCGCTCGCGGACGGCCGCGTGTACTGGTTCGCCGTGCTCAGCGTCCCGCGCGCCCAGCACTTCGACGACGACGCGGCGGCGCTTCGCGGGTTCTTCGGTGCGTGGCATGCGCCCATTCCCGAGCTCATCGCGGCCACCGCGCCGTCGCGCATCCAGTACCTCCCCATCGACGAGCTCGCAGGGCGCCTGCCCGGCTATGTGCAGGGCCGCGTCGCGCTGGTCGGCGACGCCGCCCACGCCATGACCCCGAACCTCGGCCAGGGCGGCGGTCAGGCGATGGAGGATGCCGCGACCCTCACCGCCCTGCTGGCCCCGCTGGCCTCCGTGCCGTCCCCCGGCGGCGCCGAGCTGAGCGCGGCACTGACCCGGTACGACGCCCTCCGCCGGCCGCGGAGTCAGGCGGTCGCGGCGCGCTCGCGCGCTGTCGGCCGCCTCGCGCACGTCCGCGGGCGCGCCCTGGCCGGCCTCCGCGACCTCGTGGTCCGAGCCACACCGGCGTCGGCACTGCGCCGGCAGCTCGAGAGCATCCAGAGCTGGTCGCCGCCGGCCTGACCGCAGTCACGGGGACGTTGCGTCGCGCGCCGCCTTCGCGGCATCCCGGTCCCGCACGACTGCGCCGGCAATCAGCTGCCCTCCGCTGGTGAGCAGAGCCCGGCGCCAGGGCAGCACCCCCTCGATCTCGATCTGGATCGACATCGACAGAACCGTGCGGATCAGCACGATGAGCCCCAGGATCGCCGCCTCCTCGAGAGACGGCTTCGACGTGATGGTGCGGATGAGGTCGGCGGCCACGAGCACCTCGAGCCCGAGCAGGATCGCCGCGCCGAGCGTGGTGCGCAGCACCTGGAACGATGCGACGCCGCCTTCGCCGCGGCTCAGTGAGCGGATGCCGAGGATCATCGCGACGACGAACCCCACGCACATCGCGAACGCGCCGATCACCTCGAACGTGACGGCGACCCCCGTGAAGACCTCCGCGAACTCCATGGGGGCAGGTTAGTGGGTCGGAGACGGGCTACGCGATCCGGCGCTGCTGCAGGATGCCCGCCCGTTCGGGATGATCGTCGAACCAGTCGGCGACGTACCAGCAGACGGGCTGCACCGTGCGATCGCCGCGCTCCTCCAGCTCGGCGACGGCGCGACCGACGACCTCGGCCGCATAGCCGTGGCCACGGAACGTCGGCACGGTGTACGCGCGCACCATCGCCACGGTCGTGCCGTCGTCGCGATACTCCAGCACGCTGACCAGCTGACCGCCCTTGCGAAGGGCCCAGCGTGAAGCGTCCGGCTCATGCGTGAACTCGAGTGAACCCATGCCCGCCAGGCTACGCCGCTTCCGCTCCCGATGGGCCGGGACCCGCGCTCCACGGCAGGACTGAGCAATCTGCAACATTTCGTCATGGAGAACCGGCCGCATCCGTGCGATTTGACGCAATCCGACGCAATCCGACATAATCAGGCACATGACGAACGACGCACGCTCTCTGTCCGCCTGGGAGGCGAACGGAACTGCCGGCACCATGGTGGCCGGCCGCGTCGTCATGTGTTGTCGAATGTGCCGCTGATCCGGTGACATCCGCCCGGCTCGCGCAGCC
>DASSYC010000112.1:0-4435 GCA_035703465.1 Microbacterium sp.
GATTCGCTCAGGAATCTCCGCCTCTTGCTAAGCGCCGAGACGCCTCCACGATTCACACTTAGAGTCCGACGCTGTCGAGGATCGCGGTCACCGCTCCGGCATCGAGCAGCTGCAGCACGAACCACGCAATGAGCGCCATCACCAGCAGCACCGACACCACGAGCGCGATCACCGCCGGCGCGAGGTGAGTGCTCCGGCGCTGCGCCGCGACGACCGCCACGACGGCCAGCACCATCGCCGCGATCACGACGACCGCCACCGCGACCCGCGCCAGCTCGGCGATGCGCGGATAGGCGGCGTCGAGCCACCAGAACGTGGCGATGCCGCCCGCCAGGCCGAGCGCGATGAGCACGAGCGACAGCGTCGCGGCGGGGTTACCGCGCGGTGCGGGGAAGGTGCCCTGCTGCGGCGGAGCCCACGGCGACGACCCCGTCGACGGGCGCGGAGTGTAGGTGACGGGCCGCGGCATCCGATCCAGTCCTCGAGCCTCCCGAGTGAGGACGAGGTCAGGCATCCACTCCTTCGGCTCGGGCTCGGGTTTGGCCGCTGTCGGCGGCGGAGCGGCGGGTGCGGGGCTCGCCGCGCTGTAGTGATCGGTCCAGCTCGAGCCGTTCCACCAGCGCAGTCGTGCAGCCGCGGGCGAGTCGGCGTACCACCCGGGCGGCGGTCCATGCGGGGCTGGCGTGTCAGGCATGGGCGGCGCCGTCACACCTCGGGCGTTCCCGCGATGCGCGTGTACTTCGGCACGAGCGCACCGTCGTCGCTCGTCCAGCCCATCGGGAACCGCACCTGGAACGCCGCCTCGTCGGCGTGCGTTCCGGCGGCGATGATGCGCCGCTCTTTCGCGTCGATCACGACGACATCGATCTCCGCGGAGGCGGAGACGACCAGCCGCGGCGCGAACAGCCGCCGCTTCAGCTCGATCTGGTGCGAGTTCAGCCGCGCCACCGGCACGATCGCGATGTACCGCGGGTCGCCTTCGCCGCCGTTGACCAGCGCATAGGCGCGCAGCGCCGTGCGCAGCGGAGTCGAGCCGGTCGCGGCATCCACCGTGTTCGCCGCTTCGATGACCGCCGCGATCTGCGCGGCGAGAGCAGTCAGCTCGGCCTTCTTCTCTTCGAGCCCGGCGATCTGGGCCTTGTCCTTCTTGGCGTCGAGTGCGTCGATCTGCGCCTGCAGAGTCTTCGCTCGCTGCTCGAGGGCGATCAGGTCACTCTGCAGGCCCCGGAAGTCCTCGAGCAGCGTGTTCTCCTGCGGAGGGATGCCGAGCGAGTCGTGCACGACGCCGATCGGCTTGTCCGCGGCATCCTTCGTTTGGAGCAGACGCGCCATCACTGCGACATGCGTCTCCAGCTCGGATGCTTCGGGCGTGCCCACATCGACCGACATCTCGACCGAGAGCGCGTTCAGCGCGGCGACCCCGACGCCGACGACCGCGCCCAGCACCGAGCCGGGGGATGCGGCGGCCTCGCCTGCCGTCTCCGCCTCGTCGGGTTGCTCGGCCTCCGCCGCCCCGCGCCGGCCGGTCAGCTTGGCGGCTTCGGCGCGGCATACGGAGACCATGGCTTGAAACGCGAGAGCGGCGAGCACCGTCTCGACCTGATCGGTGCGCGCCGTGATGAGCACCGGACCGGGCTCGTTCACCGCGCTTGCAATGGCCGCGGCAGCCTTGGTGGCCGCACCATCGAGCGCGGCACGCGTGACGAGGGACTCGCGGAAGACGGTCTTCTCGGGCAGGGTCAGCGAGGCGCCTTTGAGGTTGGTGATGCCGGCCTGGATGCCTTGAAGATCGCCGATCGCCGCTTTGTTGCGCTCTTCGCGCTCCTTATTGCGCTTGGCCGCTGCGTCGTCGGACTTCGCGGGGGCTTGGGCCGCGGCATCCTTCTCCTGCTGCTCTTGTTTACGGGCGGCGTCGCGGCGGCGGCGCTCTTCGTCAGCGGCGTCCTTCGCGGCCTGTCGCTCGATCTTGGCCTGTTCGAGCTGCTCGCGCAGGATCTCGCGCTGCAGGTCTTCGACGCTGTTCGTCGGTCGTGCGCTCTCCATCGATCCATCTCCCCAGGACGGCGACGCAGTTCTCGGTGAGGCTGATGCTATTTCAGATCAGAGGAGGATTTCGAGCCGGGTGCCGTCGGCTGCCGCACGTAGCCTCATGGGAAAGATTCCCAGATTCATACACATCTACGATATACCCCGCGACTTATCCACAGATTACAGGCCTCGACCGCCAGTGTCGGACCACTCCGTCATACTGGATTCATGACCTTCTTCGAATCTCTGAACGACGCGGTAGCGCGTCTCGCGGTGTTCGAAGAGCTGAATGTGGATGCCTCGCAGCTGCCTGCATCGGCATCCGCACTGTCCGACCGGTCGGTGCGCGACGTGATCGCCCTGACTCGTGATGTGATCGCGAAGGCGACGACGCTGCAGACGGTGGTGGCCGGCGTCGCCGCCGCCCGATCGGGCCGCGACCGGGGCCACAAGGGTCTGGTGCAGGAGACCGGGCACCGCAACACGGTGGAGTTCCTCCGCGATGTGACCGGCATGAGCCGGGGCGATGCGATCCGCACCGTGAAGGTGGGCCAGTCGCTGCTGCAGAGTGCCGTGCCCGCCCCGACCTCCGGACCGGCCGACGGGCCGGACGGCGTGCCGGGCGTCGAGCCCGTTGCGGTGACGGCGCCCTGGCACCAGCCGTTGGACGACGCGGTGCTGCGCGGCACGCTGACGACGGCGCAGCATGCCGCGATCCGCCGTGGGCTGGGCGACCCGCCGGTGATCGCCGGTCGTGATGACGGGGACGTGATCGCGGCGTGGGGCGCCGCTGCGGTGGAGCTGCTGCGGATCGCCGGCGAATGCACGGTGGAAGACCTCGCCGGCCATGCCCGCACCATCCGCGACCCGGCCGACCCCGAAGGCGCCGAAGCCCGCCACCGGGCTGCGTATGACAAGCGCGGGTATCGCGGCTGGACCGACGCCGACGGGTTGCAGCACGGAAGCATCGTGTTCGACCCGGAAGCCGGCGCCTGGTTCGCGCACCTGCTGTCCACCGCACTGTCGCCCCGCCGGGGCGGTCCCCGGTTCGTCGCCGCAGACGAGAAGCAGGCGGCGGACGCGCTGGCGGCCGATCCCCGCACGAACGAGCAGCTCGCGTACGACCTGCTGTTCGATCTGATCCGCGCCGGGGCGAAAGCGAACCACGCCGACGTGTACGGGTCGAAGGATGCCGGGGTGCGCCTGATCACCATGAAGGACACCGTCACGGGCGCCACGACCCGCCGGGACGCGTTCGGGCGCCTGGTCGCCACCGCGTGCAGCGAGGACGGCAAGCTCACCCTGCCCGGATCGGTGCTCGAGCACGCGCTCTGCATGACAGGGACCATCGACATCCTCACCGACACGCGCGGGAATCCCCTCGACCTGGGTCGCGAGGCGCGGCTATACGACAAACGGCAGCGGATAGCGATCGCCGCCCGCGACGGCGGATGCCTGTGGCAGGGCTGTGATCGTCCCCCTGAGATGACCGAAGTGCACCACATCGATCCGTGGAGTGCGGGCGGGGCCACAGACTGCGACCGCGGCATCCTGCTCTGCAGACACCACCACCTCACCCTGCACAACAACGGCTGGTGGATCACCCGCGACGGCATGGGTCCGTTCGTCCTGCATCCACCGGCCGGCAGCGGCACCGGCCCCATCGTGATGACCTCGAAGTCCCCGCTCAGATGGCTGTGGGACCCGCCGCCGGATCGGGTCTCCTGGCGCATGGGCGCCACCGCGGCCACCGCCGCCTGACCCGCACATCCTGTTCGACGCGTTTCGCCTCGGCCGTGCTGCGCGCGTTCGCGCCCGGCAGCCGAACGCGCATCACCCGACCGTCACGCGCGTGAGAAAGCCCGCCTGCTCCCCCGTCTCGGTCGCCGGATAGTAGACCGCGCCGTCGGGGCCGATGAAGATCTGGCCGATCGACGGCTTGGTGCCCGCCACCGGGACGCGGGTCAGCTCTTCACCGGTCTCCAGGTCGAGCGCGACGACGAACAGATCGCAGTCATCGCCCGAGCAGCTCCGGTCGTCGGCGTAGAGGATTCCACGCTGATAGTCGATGGCGACACCCGCAGAGCCCGCGAGCGAGGAGGTCCAGACACGCTGCACCTCCTCGCCGCCTGCACACGCCCGGTAGCCGGCCAGCTGGCCGCCGAGCTGGTCCGCGACGATCACCATGCCCGTCCGGTAAGGATCGCCCGCCACCATGAAGAAGTTCCACGAGGGGTCGTCTCCGTCGAACGCCTGCACCTCGGCGAGCGGCGACCCCGACCCGGCCACCGACTGCGAGAAGATCCGCATCGGCGTCGTCGCCGTCGGCGAGGTGTTGTCGGTGAAGACCACACCCTCCCCCATGAAGATGTCAGAGCTCGCCTGCGACTGACCCGTGTCGGGCTCG
>DASSYC010000163.1:0-2408 GCA_035703465.1 Microbacterium sp.
AAAGGCGTAAGGCGATGGCCGGCGAGACGATCATCACCGTCGTGGGAAACCTCACGGCCGACCCCGAGCTGCGCTACACGCAGAACGGGCTGCCTGTCGCGAACTTCACGATCGCGTCGACACCGCGCTCCTTCGACCGTCAGGCCAACGAGTGGAAGGACGGCGAAGCGCTGTTCCTTCGTGCGAGCGTGTGGCGCGACTTCGCCGAGCACGTGGCCGGCTCGCTGACCAAGGGCATGCGGGTCGTGGCCCAGGGCCGGCTCAAGCAGCGCAGCTACCAGGACCGCGAGGGCAACAACCGCACCGCCATCGAGCTGGAGATCGACGAGATCGGTCCCTCGCTGCGCTACGCGACCGCTCAGGTCACCCGCGCCGCGTCCGGCGGCGGGGGCGGCGGCCAGCGCCCGCAGCAGTCCGCCGACGAGCCGTGGTCCACGCCCGGCTCGAACCAGGCCGGCAGCGCCGGTGGGGCGGATGCCTGGAGCGCTCCCGGCACCTACGGCGACGACACCCCCTTCTAGAACTCACACGTAAAGGAAATCCCATGGCTGGAAAGTCGAGCGGCGACCGCCGCAAGCCGCGGAAGGGTGGCAAGCCCACCGCTCCCGCGAAGGCGATCCGCGTCGGCGTCATTGACTACAAGGACGTCGCCACGCTTCGCAAGTTCATCTCGGAGCGTGGCAAGATCCGCGCCCGTCGTATCACCGGCGTCTCGGTGCAGGAGCAGCGTCTGATCGCCCGCGCGATCAAGAACGCCCGCGAGATGGCGCTCCTGCCCTATGCCGGCGCAGGCCGGTAGGGAGCACCACGATGGCAAAGCTGATTCTCACGAACGAGGTCGCCGGGCTGGGCAGCGCCGGTGACGTGGTCGACGTCCGCAGCGGGTATGCCCGCAACTACCTGATCCCGCAGGGCTTCGCCGTGGCGTGGACCCGTGGCGGCGAGAAGCAGGTGGCGTCCATTCGCGCCGCCCGCGACGCGCGCACGATCCACGACCACGAAGAGGCCGAGGCGCTCAAGAACGCCCTCGAGGCCGACAAGGTGCGCCTGCCCGTCAAGGCCGGCGCCGAAGGCCGGCTGTTCGGCTCGGTCAAGACCGCCGACATCGCGGACGCTGTCAAGGCCGCCGGGATCGGCGAGCTCGACAAGCGCAAGATCCACATCACCTCCCCGATCAAGTCAGTGGGCGAGCACGAGGCGACCGTTCGCCTCGGCGAAGACCTCACTGCCGTGATCACTCTGCAGGTGGTGGCAGCGAAGTAACCCCGCTCGGTTCCCGAGTGGAGTCGAGGAACGGATGCCGCAGGCAGCCTGTCTTGGGACAGGGCCTGCGGCATCCGTCGTCTCAGCGCCTCAGCGCGCGCGGCCGAACCATGCGCGACGCAGCGACGATGAGACCGCTCACCAGCAGCGCGATGCCGAGCGCGGCGGCCCCCAGGGGCGCACCCCCACCCGTCTCGGCGAGGCTGCCGGCGGCGCCGATTGAGACCGGCGCCCCGGTCACCGTTCGCGGCTCATCCGTGCCCGGGTCGGTGCCCGGGTCTGTTCCGGGATCCGTGCCGGGATCCGTGCCGGGGTCGGTGCCCGGGTCAGTGCCCGGATCGGTGCCCGGGTCAGTCCCGGGGTCAGTCCCCGGGTCTGTTCCGGTCGTCGGCCCGGTGGTGGTGCTGTCCCCGATGACCGAGACGGCGTTTCCGCCGATCGTCACCGGGATCGACACCGGAAGCACCAGTTGGGTGCCGCCGAGGATCGAGTCGTCACCGCTGGTGACGGCTGTGATCGGTGCGGTGATGCCGTCGGAGCCGCCGGTGGTGGCGGCGTCCGTCGTGGTGCTGTCCCCGATGACCGAGACGGCGTTTCCGCCGACGGTCACGGGTACCGAGACGGGCGCGACGACCTGCGTGCCGGAGGCCACGGCATCGGTCCCGCTCGTCACCGCCTGCACGCCGCCGGCCTCGCCGGCCTCACCGTTCTCCGCCGCCGGTTCCGCTGTCGCGGCCGGCTGGGTGACGGCATCGGTGGACGTCGAGTCGCCGATGACCGAGACGGCGTTTCCGCCGACGGTGACCGGCACCGACACCGAGATGATGCCCTGCGTGCCCGACAGCAGACCGCCCGAGCCGGACGTCGTCGCCGACGAGCTCTCCGCCGCCGGCTCCGCGGCCGGCGCAGTCGTCACCGCCCCGCTGCTGGACGAGTCGCCCAGCAGCGAGACGGCGTTGCCGCCGATCGTGACGGGCAGGTCGACGTCGATGAGGGCCTGGGTCCCTGACCCGATGCCGTCATCGCCGCTGGTCTCGGCCGCTTGCGCGGCGACCGTTCCGAGGAGGGAGATCCCGCCTCCGATGAGCACCCCGAGGAGCGCTCGCTTGATGTTCGTGTGCATGTCCTTCTCCTGAATGAGTTCT
>DASSYC010000240.1:0-3798 GCA_035703465.1 Microbacterium sp.
CGCGGCCTTGCGCCTGTTGCGGGTCGTGACGTCGGCGCGGGTGAGGATGTGCAGGCGCTCCAGTTCGTCGCCGGCGTCGCGCACGTAGCGGCGCACCGCCGAGTCGGTCCAGGCGCCCTCGGCGTAGCCGAAGAAGCGCAGGTGCAGCTCGATGAGCTTGGAGACCCGGTCGATCGTCGCCGCGTCGAACCGCAGCTCTTTCAGGCGCTTGCGCGCCATGCGCGCGCCCTTCACGTCGTGGTGGTGGAACGTGACGGCACCGCCCGGCTCGAGCCGGCGCGTGGACGGCTTGCCGATGTCGTGCAGAAGGGCGGCCAGGCGCAGCGGCACGTCGGGTGAAGCATCCGGATGCCTCGCCTTCTCGAGCTCGATCGCCTGCCGCAGCACGGTCAGGGAGTGCTCGTAGACGTCCTTGTGGTGGTGGTGCTCGTCGACCTCGAGGCGCAGCGCCGGGATCTCCGGGAGGAACACGTCGACCAGACCGGTCTCGACCAGCAGCCGGATGCCCCGGACCGGGTCGTCGGTCTGCAGCAGTCGCACGAGCTCGCCCTGGATGCGCTCGGCGCTCACGATGCGCAGCGTGCCGCGCAGTTCCTCGATCGCCGCGACGGTCGCCGGGTCGACCTCGAAGCCGAGCTGGGCGCTGAAGCGCGCGGCACGCAGCATCCGCAGCGGATCGTCGCCGAAGCTCACGTGCGGGTCGGCGGGCGTGCGCAGCACCCCGCGCACGAGGTCTTCGACGCCCCCGGCCGGATCGACCAGCTGGCGGGACGGAACGCGCAGCGCCATCGCGTTCACGGTGAAGTCGCGGCGGGCCAGGTCGCCCTCGAGGGTGTCGCCGAACTCCACGGTGGGCTTGCGGGTGACGCCGTCGTAGCTGTCAGCGCGGTACGTTGTGATCTCGACCTGCTCCGCGGCGCCGCCGGCCCCGGGAACGCGCGCGCCGATCGTGCCGAAGTCGCGCCCGATGTCCCACTGGGCGGTGCTGATCGGCCGCACGATGCGCAGGATCTCGTCGGGCCGGGCGTCCGTGGTGAAGTCGACGTCGTTCGTCGGGCGCCCCAGCAGCGCGTCGCGCACCGGTCCGCCGACGATGGCCAGCTCGTGCCCGGCGGCGGCGAACGCACCGGCAAGGGCGGCGACCGGCGCCGACTCCGCGAGCGTGCCCAGACGGACGACGCCCTCGGCCATGTTCAGCATCCTCCGAGCCTAATCGGGCGGGCACAGGCATCCCCGAACAGACGGCCAGAAGTGCCGCAGTACCCCAGCGAGACGGCACGAAGGGCCATCAGCTCCGGCAGACCGGCCGGCAGGCGGAGCGGCCCGCCTGCGGGCTTCGCCCAGGGCCCTCTCGTAGAATCGTGCCGCCAGGTGAAGCGAGATGACCGCACGGTCGTGAATCGCGACCGAGCAGAATGCACATGACCGTGACTTCCCCCGCATCGGGCATGACCGCAGGCCGCGACCGCAGTGCCCGCCGCGGTCTGCCTCTGCGACCCCGCCGGGTCGCGGCGCGCACGGTCGCCGCGATCGCCGTGACGCTGTGCGCGGTCTTCGGCACCGTCGTGCCGGCCACCGCCGACGCCACGCCGGAACCCACGCCCTCTCCCTCTCCGGGGCCTCCCGGTGGAGTGCGGTTCACCGCGTCGCCGCTGAACGCCGGGGTCGTTCCCGAGGGCGGCCAGCTGACGGTGTCGCTCACGATCACCAACGACACTCCGCTGACGGTGCCCGCGGGAACGCTCTCGCTCGAGCTCGGCGAACGCCCGATCACCGACCGCGGCGAACTGGAGGCGTGGCTGGCCGGCGACGACTCCGGTGTGACGACGGTCGCTGTCGCGCAGACACCCGCGCCCGCGCTGGATGCGACGAGCGCCGTAACCGAGGGCGTGGTGCTCCCCGCCGACGACCCTGCGCTGCAGGACCGCGGGCCGGGGGTCTACCCGCTGCTGGGGCGCTATCACCGCATCGGCGGCGACGTGGTGTCCACGAGCGCCCTGATCGTGCCCCGCGCCTCCGGCCCGACCACCCCCGTGGGAATCGTCGTGCCGATCACAGCCGGCACCTTGACCACAGGGGTGCTCTCAGCTGACCAGCTGACCGCGCTCACCACCGCCGGCGGCGCACTGGCCGAGCAGCTGCACGCCGTCGAGGGAACCAGCGCCATCCTCGCCGTCGACCCGGCCATCGCCGCGTCGATCCGCGTGCTCGGCGACGCGGCGCCGGATGTGGCGACCGAGTGGCTGCGTGAGCTGGAGCTGCTCCCCAACACCCGCTTCGCCCTGCAGTACGGCGACGCCGACGTGGCCACGCAGCTCGCCGCCGGCCTGCCCGCCCCGCTGCAGCCCACATCGCTGCTGTCGTACATGTCGCCGGCCGACTTCCCCGAGACGACGCCGTCCCCCTCCCCGACGCCGGAGGAGACCACGGCGCCCGTCGAACCCGACTACCCCGACCTCGACGCCCTGCTGTCGATCGGCGGCGAGCGCGCCGGGGTGTACTGGCCGGCGGAGGGGTTCGCCGACGAGCAGACGGTGCAGACCCTCGGCGCCCGGCAGTCCGGCGACGTGGACGCCATCACGATCATCCCCTCCGCCTCCACCGGCGACGCCGACGCGGCGGTTCCGGCGCGCGCGACGGTGGGCGAGGCGGCCGCACTCGTGTACGACTCGGCTGTCTCGACCTGGCTGAGCGAGGCATCCGTCACCACCGAGAACGTGCTGCGCGGCCGGCCGCTCACCGCCGCCACCGCCCTCCTGTCCGTGGCCACAGCAGCTGCGGCAGGCACCCCGCTGCTGATCGCCCTCGACCGTGCCCCCGATCGCTCGCGCATCGCGCTGTCCGCCGCGGTCGACGCCGCGATCGCCCTGCCCACGACCCGCCCGTCCTCGCTGTCAGACCTCGTGAATGCGACGCCGCACCCCACCACGGTCGCCCAATCCGGGATCGATCCGGCCCGGGTGGCTCAGGCATCCGCTCTCTTCGGCGACGAGGACGACCTGGCCGCGTTCTCGACCATCCTCGACGACCCCTCCCTGCTGACCGGCCGCGAGCGCGCCGAGCTGCTGCAGCTGCTCAGCGTGGGCTGGGTCGCCGACCCCGCCGGATGGATGCAGACCGCCATGGAGCACCGCGAGGCGACGACGGCGACGCTGAACGCCGTGTCGATCGTGCCGCCGAGCCACATCAACCTGCTCAACACGGCCGGGCCGCTGCAGTTCTGGGTGCGCAACGCGCTGCCGTACCCGGTCAACGTCATCCTCGTGTCCACCCCCGACGATCTGCGGCTCGACGTCCAGCGGCTGACCCGGGTCGACGGGGCGACCGCCGCCAGCAACACCCGAGTCGCAGTTCCCGTGGAGGCGCGCATCGGCAGCGGCGACCTGACGGTGCACCTGCAGCTGCGCAGCCCGACCGGGGTGGAGATCGGCGGGCCCGAGTTCGCCGAGGTGTCGGTGCGCGGCGACTGGGAGGGCATCGGCATCGCGATCGTGCTGGTCCTGGTCGGCGGCCTGATCGTGCTGGGGCTGGTGCGCACCATCCTGCACCGGCGAGCCGAGCGCCGTGCCGAGGAGGGGAAGCCGTGAGCGGCATCGGCCGGGCCAGCGTGCTCATCGGCGCCGGCACCCTCGTCTCGCGGGTGACCGGGCTGCTGCGATCGGTCGTGCTCGTCACCGCGATCGGGGCCGCGGCATCCGCCGACGCGTTCTTCGTCGCCAACCAGCTGCCCAACACGATCTACATGATCGTCTCCACCGGCATCCTCACCGCCGTGATCGTGCCCCAGATCGTGCGGGC
>DASSYC010000142.1:0-11046 GCA_035703465.1 Microbacterium sp.
GACTCGCTGAGCAGCAGCTGCTTGCTCGTCACCTGCTGCATCGCAGTGGTGGCGAGGTTGAAGAGCACGCCGGCATCTGACAGCACAGCGCCGGACTGGAGCTTGCGCACCATCGACGACATGAACTGCTGCTGGTTCGAGATGCGGCCGAGGTCCGATCCGTCCGCGATGCCGTGGCGAACACGCAGGAACTGGAGGGCCTTGCTGCCCTTGAGCGTGTGGGTGCCTTCACTGAGGTGGAGCCCGGTGTGCTTGTCGTCGATCTGGCCTGCGACGCAGACGTCCACGCCCCCGATGGCATCCGACATGTTGATCACGCCGGTCCAGCGGATCGCGCCGGCGAACTGCACGTCGACCCCCGTCAGCTCTTCGACCGTCAGCACGGTGCACGCGAGGCCGCCGTACATATAGGAGGCATTGAGGGGCTGCGAACTCATTGACGAGTACCGGCCGCCCTCGCCGTCCGGGCACGACGGGATCGGCACCAGCATGTCGCGCGGGAACGACACGACGGTCACCCGGCGCGGGTTGTCGCCGATGTGCACGAGCATCGTGACGTCGTTGCGCTCGCCGCCGTCGTCGTGCTTGCAGCGCGGGAAGAGCTTCACGTCCTGCCCCTCGCACGAGTCGGTGCCCACGAGCAGCATGTTCACCCCGCCCTCGATCTCGCCGATCGCCGGCGGCAGCTGCACGTCGTCTTCGAGCTTCACCGCGTGATCGGCGATGGTCTGGGTGGCGTTCCACAGCGCGAACGCGGCCGTGCTGACACTGCTGACCAGCGCGACGATGAGGACGACCGCGAGGATCCTCGCGATCTGGCCGAGCGGGTTCGGCGAGGTCAGCTGCCCATGCTGCGCCACGGGGCGCCGCAAGGGGCGAGCGGGGCTCGATTCGCTCACGTGGACCTCTCGGGGGGAAGAGCCGGACATGGATGCCTCGGGCAGCCGTTCCTCGGAACGATCGCCGCTTCAGCGGAGGGTGTGGGATTCGAACCCACGGGACATCGCTGCCCACTGGTTTTCAAGACCAGCTCCATCGGCCGCTCGGACAACCCTCCCGACGGGCCGCGAGGCGCCGTCGAACGGATCGAGTCTACCGATCGACCACCCCTCATCCTCCCAAGACCGGCTGAGGACAAACTGAGCGGGCGACCGGCTACTCCAGCACCGCTCGCGGCCCATGCTCGGTGGCCCCGAGCGACCGCAGGACGGCGGCCACGCCGCCGTCCTGCACCGACGTGGTGATCTCGCCCGCGGCATCCAGGACTTCCTGCGGACCCTGGGCCATCGCGACCGCACGCCCGCCGTTCTCCAGCGCCCAGCGGAACATGCCGACGTCGTTGCGGCCGTCGCCCATCACGAGCACGTCCTCGGATGCGAAGCCCAGCCAGCCGCGCACGAGCTCGAGCGCGGTTCCCTTGTCGACACCGTGCGGGGCGATGTCCAGCCACGCCGACCAGCCGATCGCGTACGAGACCTGATTGAGTCCGATGCTCTCGACCAGGTGTGAGAAGTCGTCCTCGTCCTGCCCCGGCGAGACGACGACGATGCGCGAGACCGGCGACCGCCCGAGTTCGTCGAAGGTGACCCGCTCGGCCTGGGCCAGATTCCAGTCCTGCATGTGGTCGGTGTACAGCCGGTGGCCGTCGGGCAGCTCGACCATGAAGTTGGCCTGCGGCAGGTGCTCACGCAGCAGCTGCAGCACCGGCCTCGGGTCGAAGGTCTCGATATGCGCGCGCTCGTACGCCAGGTCGTCAGCGTCGACGCGGCGCAGCACCACCGCGCCGTTCGAGCACACGACATACTCGGGCGCGAGCTCGAGAACGCGCAGGATGCCTCGGGTCGACCCCCAGCTGCGGCCCGTCGCGACCATCACCTCGTGCCCCGCGGCGCGCGCGTGCCGCACCGCGGTCACGACCCCGGGGCTGAGCGACTCGTCCTCCAGCAGCACGGTGCCGTCCAGATCGAGCGCGATCAGCAGCGGGCGCGTGGTCAGCTCGTGGTGCGCGACACCCTCGACGACGTCGACGGCCTCGGCCGGCGGCACGACCTCGACGCTGCCCGTCTCGGGCAGATGCGCACCAGGAGTCAAGACAACGGCTCCAGCACGTCCAGACCGAGGTACGGGCGCAGCGGCTCGGGCACGACGACCGACCCGTCCGCGCGCTGATGGGTCTCCAGAAGGGCGACGATCCACCGGGTCGTGGCGAGGGTGCCGTTCAGCGTCGCCACCGGCTGGGTCTTGCCGCCCCCGCCACGGTGGCGGATGTCGAGGCGCCGCGCTTGATACGTCGTGCAGTTCGACGTCGAGGTGAGCTCGCGATATGCGTCCTGCGTCGGCACCCACGCCTCCACGTCGTACTTGCGGGCGGCGCTGGATCCGAGGTCGCCGGCGGCGATGTCGATCACGCGATAGCTCAGCCCGAGCGCCTGCAGCATCTCCTCCTGCCAGGCCAGCAGCCGCAGGTGCTCGGCCTCGGCGTCGGCGGGGTCGGCGTACACGAACATCTCGAGCTTGTTGAACTGGTGCACGCGGATGATCCCGCGGGTGTCCTTGCCGTGCGAGCCCGCCTCACGGCGGTAGCACGTCGACCATCCGGCATAGCGCAACGGCCCGCCGGACAGGTCGATGATCTCATCCTTGTGGTAGCCGGCCAGCGCAACCTCGCTGGTGCCCACCAGGTACAGGTCGTCGGCCTCGAGCCGGTACACCTCATCGGCGTGCTCACCGAGGAACCCGGTGCCGCGCATGATCTCGGGGCGTACGAGGGTCGGCACGATCATCGGCGTGAAGCCGTTGTCGATCGCCTTGTTCAGCGCCATCGTCATGAGGGCGATCTCCAGCCGCGCCCCCACCCCGCGCAGGAAGTAGAAGCGCGCGCCCGAGACCTTCGCGCCGCGCTCCATGTCGATCGCGCCCAGCAGCTCGCCGAGGGCGAGGTGATCGCGCGGTTCGAAGTCGAAGGCGGGGATCTCTCCCACCCGCCGCAGCTCGACGAAATCGTCTTCGCCCCCGGCAGGCACGCCGTCGATGATGACGTTCTCGATGCGCCCGATGACCTCGTCGGCGGCGAGCGCGGCATCCGTCACCCGCTGCTGCGCGGACTTCACCCGCTGTGCCAGCCCCTGGGCCTCGGCCACCAGCGCCGCCTTCTCCTCCTTCGGGGCCTGCGCGACGGTCTTGCCGAACGCGTTCTGCGCGGCGCGGACCTCCTCGAAGGCCGCGATCGCGGCGCGGCGCTCCCGGTCGGCGGAGAGTGCGGCATCCACCGTCTCGGGCGACTGCCCGCGGGCGATCTGGGAACGCTTCACCAGGTCGGGGTCGTCACGCAGCACCAGAGGATCGATCACCCCGCCCAGTCTAGCCAGGGCCCTCCCGGCGCTAGGGTTTGTCCATGGCTGAGGGCGCGCACGGTGACGACCGGCGCGCGGCGCTCATCTGCAATCCGATCAAGGTCGACCAGCGGTCACTGCGCGCGACGGTGACGCGGCTGTCGGCGCGAGCCGGGTGGGCCGAGCCGCTGTTCTTCGAGACCCGGATCGACGACCTCGGGCAGGAGGTCACCCGCGCGGCACTCGCGCGGAACGTGGATGCCGTGCTCGTCGCGGGCGGCGACGGCACCGTCCGCGCGGTGACCGAGGCGCTCGCCGGCACCGAGACGCCGCTGACCATCATTCCCAGCGGCACGGGCAATCTGCTTGCCCGCAACCTCGAGCTGCCGCTGCTGGCATCCGAGCGGATGATCCAGTCCGCATTCGACGGCGACACGGTCGCCATCGACGTCGGGATGGCCGCGCTCACTCGGGCGGACGGCAACTCCGAGGAGCATGCGTTCGTCGTGATGGGCGGGATGGGGCTGGATGCCGCGATGATCGCCAACACCAACGCGCAGCTGAAGAGGGCCGTCGGCTGGGTCGCGTACGTCGACGGTGCGGCCCGCTCGCTGCCCGGCGCCAAGCCGTTCCGCGTCGTGTACCAGCTGGTGGGCCGGCGGATGCACACCGCGAGGGTGCAGAGCGTCCTGTTCGCGAACTGCGGAGCCCTGCCTGCGGGCATCTCACTCGTGCCGCAGGCGTCGATCACCGACGGCACCCTTGACGTCGCGGTGATCCAGCCGGGCGGGTGGTTCGGCTGGCTGGGAGTGTGGCGGAAGGTCTGGTGGGACAACTCCGTGCTGCGCCGGTTCCGCGCGGGGCGCTACGTGCTCCAGCGGCGGGGGCGGGATGCCTCGGTGCGCTACCTGCACGGAGCCGGCATCGACGTCGCCGCCGACGGCCCCCGCGCGGTGCAGCTGGACGGGGATGAGTTCGGCAAGGCGACGCGGGTCGAATGCCGCGTCCTGCCCGGCGCACTGGTTGTGACCGTGCCGAAGGGCCACGACACCACCGGGCTGTGAACGCGGAATAGCCGAGCGGCACCGGAAGGTTGAGGCTGACGATGACCACTTCACCTCAGCTGTCGATCCTCGACCTCGTCCCCGTGCGCGCCGGCCAGACCAGCGCGCAGGCGGTCGCGGCATCCCTCGATCTTGTCCGCACGGCCGAGCGGCTCGGGTTCACCCGGTACTGGTTCGCCGAGCACCATAACATGCCCGCGGTCGCCTCCACGACCCCGCCGGTGCTGGTCGCGGCGGCCGCCGCCCGCACCGAGAGGATCCGGGTCGGCTCGGGCGGGGTCATGCTCCCGAACCACTCGCCGCTGGTGGTCGCCGAGCAGTTCGCCGCGCTGGAGGCCCTGGCGCCCGGCCGCATCGACCTGGGCATCGGCCGTGCGCCCGGCAGCGACCCGGTGATCACCCAGCTGCTGCGCATGTCGGGCACGACCAGCGATGTCGAGCGGTTCCCCGACCACGTCCGCGACATCGCCCGGCTCGCCTCGCCGGAGGGTGCAACCGTGCAGTTCGCCAGCGGCGGCACCTACGACATCCACGCGACTCCCGCCGCCACGACCACTCCGCAGGTGTGGCTGCTCGGCTCCAGCGACTACTCCGCACAGCTGGCCGCAGCGCTCGGCCTGCCCTACGTGTTCGCGAACCACTTCTCCGGCCAGGGGCTCGAGCGCGCCCTCGAGCTCTACCGCTCGCAGTACCAGGCGACCCCCGAGCATCCCGAGCCCCGCACGTTCCTCACTGCGAACGTGGTCGTCGCACCGACCGCGGCCGAAGCCGAGGAGCGCACGCTGCCGCAGCTGCGCATGATGGCCCGGCTGCGCACGAACAAGCCGCTGGGGCCGCTGGAGACCGTCGAGCAGGCGAAGGCAGGGTCCGCCGAATTCGACGGACTCGGCGACTCGATCATCGCGAGCACCCGCTCGAAGTGGTTCGTCGGCGAGCCGGACCCCGTCACCGCCGAGCTGCGCGCCTTCGCCGAGCGCTGGGATGTCGACGAGGTCATGATCTCGCCGGTCGCGGCGGCCTACGAGGCAGAGCCGATGGATGCCTCGCCCGGCCGCACGCAGACGCTCGAGCTGCTGGCGGCGGCTCAGCGCACCAGCGAGTAGAACCGGAAGAACCCGAAGTCCTCGATCGGGAGGACCTCGACCGCGCTGAAGCCGGCCGCGCGTGCATACTCGCGCAGCGTGCCGGGCCGCATCACGGTGCCGGTGCCGGCGCTCGGGCTGTGCGAGAGCCCGTCGGGCAGGCAGATCGTGAGGCTCAGGGCATACATGAGACGCTCGACCGGGTCGCCGGGTGCCACCAGCTGCTCGCCGACGGCCTCGTCCATGATGATGACCGGGCCGGTGGGAACCGCCTCCCGCATGGCGGCGAGGACCTCCACGGGGCGTGGCATGTCGTGCAGGCACTCGAAGGCGAAGGCCGCGTCGAACGGGCCGTGCTCTGCGAGGGCGTCGCCGTCCGCCTCGATAAACCGCACCCGGTCGGCGACCTCTGCCGACGCGGCGTTCTCGCGCCCGAGCTCGACCGACGGCCCGTCGACATCGACGCCCACGACGCGAAGGTTCGGATAGGCCTGCGCGAGGGAGATGGACGACCAGCCGCCGCCCGCTCCGACGTCCGCAATGCGGGCGCCCGGCTGCGACAGCGTCGCGTGGACGGCGTCGATCGACGCGAAGGCACCCGGCAGCTGCGCGAACCACGGGCGATTCAGCTGCGCCTGCGCGGTGCGGGCGACGTCACCGAGCTCTGCCCAGCTGACGCCGCCGCCGGTGCGGCAGGCCTCGACGAGTCGGTCGACCGAGACGACGGACGGTATGCGGGCGAAGGGCGCGAAATAGGCCAGGCTCGTGTCGTCGGTGAGCACCTCGGCGGCGCCGGCAGGCAGCGAGTAGCGTCGCTGTCCTCCGTCTGCGGTCTCCAGGCGCAGCACGCCGCTGACGGCCTGCTGCTCGAGCCACTCCCGTGCATACCGCGGCGATGTCCCGGTGCGCGCGGCCAGCTCATCCGGCGTGCTCGGACCGTCGTCGACGAGGCTGCGATACCAGCCGAGCTGCTCGCCGAGGTACGCGGACAAGAGGTCCGCCCAGCCCAGGGCCGCCTGCAGCATCCTCTCGGCGAACGCTCCGGCATCGGCGTACTCGTCGGTCACGAGGTCTGCGGATTCCATCGTGGTGGACATGTCTGCTCCAATCTGGGGGCGACGGGGTGTGCCGTCGCTCCCCCGACGCTACGAATCCGGTGCGCCCGGGCGCATCCGCAGAATCGTGCAGATCTGCTCGAGGCTGGTGCGAACGGTGCATTCAGCCGGAGGCGCGCTCGCGCCACCAGGCGACCGCCGCCGTCCGCGAGCCCACGCCGGCCTTGACGTAGATGTTCGCCAGGTGGCGGCTGACGGTGTTCTCGCTGATGAACAGCGCCGCGGCCACCTCTCGATTGCTCGCGCCGCGCGCGACCTGCTCGATGACCTCGGCTTCGCGCACGGTGAGCGGACCGGTGGATGCCGCGGCTGCCGCGGAGCCGTCGAGCGTCGCGGCATCCGCTCCCAGTCGCGTCACGATCTCGTGCGCGGCCGCGCGCGTTCCGGCGGCCGACCCGTGGTCGCCGACGGCGTCGTGCGCCCGGGCCATCAGCGCGAGCACGCGCGCGTTCTCGTATGACTGTCGCTCGCGGCGGAACGCGTCGGCCGCGGCGCGCAGCGACGCGAGTGCGCGCGTCGCGTCACCCTCGACGAGGTGCACCATGCCGGCGGCGTGGTCGGACCAGGCCTGGAAGCCGCGGCTGGCATACCGCTGGGCGGCCGCGCGCAGCTCGTCCGCCAGGGTGCGGGCGTCGTCACGGTGTCCTTCTGCCAGGGCGATCTCCACGCCGGCGCGCAGGAGGCGCACCCGGCCGAGCGCGTCGCGCGTCGCCAGTGCGGCGCGGATCGCCGACCAGGCTGCCGCGCCGTCGCCGGCGCCGAGCGCGAGCAGCGCCTCACCGGGCTGAGGATCGATGCCGACCGCCCGCGCCTGCGCGTACGCCTCCGCCGCCCCGGGGGCGTCGCCGCGCAGTCGCCGCAGCTCGCCCAGCTGGTAGAAGCCCTCCCCGGCGACCCACGGGCTGCCGCCGGCGAGGTCTGCGCTCACCCGGGACAGGTCGGTCTCCAGATCCGCCCACTCCCCGCGCGCCGTGCGCAGCTCGAGCCGGTGCACCCGGCAGATGCCCGAGTAGACGGCCTCGCTGCCGAGAGAGCGGCACCAGCGCTCGGTGGCGCGGGTCCAGTCCTCCATGCGCCGGTGCTCTGCGAGTTCGTGGCACACGTGCATGAGCGTGCAGTATATGTCTCCTGCCCACTCGACGGGGATCTCCTCCGCGAGCACGGGCAGCATCGCCTCGTCGAGCAGTGCGAAGCCCCGGCGCGTGTCGCCGTCGCGCAGCTGCGCGAGTCCGGCCGCGACAAGGCTCAGCGCCTGCACACCCGGTTCGGGGAACCGGATGGCGAGGTCGGCCAGGCGCGAGACGTGCGCACCCGAGGTCGCATCGCCCTCGACCACCGCGACGGCGGCCTCCAGGTATGCGAGGTACGCGTGCGCAGCCCGGTCGGACAGCCCCTCGAGCAGTCGTCGCGCGCGATTCAGCCACGCCACACCGACCGTGACATCCGCCCGCGTCACCCACAGCAGGGTCAGCTGCAGCGCGGTCATCGCGGCCTGCTCCTCGCGGCCGGTGGCCGAGTACGCGCGGAACGCCTCCTCGGCGGCGGCGAGGGCCTCCGGCACCCGGCCCAGCCACCATGCGCAGCGAGCCAGGCTCACGACGTCCTCGGTCTCCAGCGGGCCCGAATCGCGCGCTCGGGTGAAGAAGTCGAGCGCAGCCGCCCAGTCGGCCCCGGCAAACGCGCGTCGACCGGCATCCACCAGCTCCTGGCGGTCGAGCATGCTTCAGAGTACGACGGCCGGGACCTCAGTTACCAGGCGATGAGCTTGTAGCGGGCGGAGCTCCGCGACGCCCTGCAGCACCTGCAGATGGGCGCCGTGCTCGCTCATCGTCACTCGTCGGGCTCGCCGGAGATCAGTCCGCGCAGCCAGTCGCGGGCCTCGACGAACACCTCGTCCGAGTAGCGCTCGGGGTAGCGGACGATGGCCCGGTCGGCGCGCGGGTACGACCCGAGGAACAGCACCTTCGGGCTGAATCGGCGCAGCCCGAGCAGCGCGTCGGCCATCCGCTCGTCGAGGATGTGGCCGTCGGCGTCGATGACGAACCGGTACCTGCCCAGCGCGTCGCCGATGGGGCGTGATGCCAGCAGCGACAGGTTGATGCCGCGGGTGGCGAACTGCTCGAGCATCTCCATCAGCGCACCGGGGTACTCCTCGGGCAGCTCGACGATGAGCGAGGTCTTGTCGGCGCCGGTCGGCGACGGCGCCTGCACAGAGCGCGCCACCAGCACGAACCGGGTCACCGCGTTCTCGTTGTCGCCGATCTTCTCGGCGAGCACCTCGTATTCGCCGTGCTCCACGACCCCGGGAGCCGCGATCGCCGCGTCCGCGTCACTCGTGCCGTCCAGCAGGCCGGCCGCGCTGGCCACGTTGCTCGCTGCCGGCAGATGGGCGTGGGCCGGCAGGGTGTCGGTGAGCCACCGCAGGCACTGCGCATAGGCGACGGGGTGCGCCGAGACGAGCGAGACCTCGTCCAGCCGCGTGCCCGGGCGGGCCACGAGCACGAAGTTCACGGGCACCAGGTACTCGCCGATGATGCGCAGGCCGGGCATGGTCGCCAGTGCGTCCTGCGCCGTGGAGACGCCGCCGTCGATCGAGTTCTCGATCGCGATCATCGCGGCATCCGATCGGCCCTCAACGACATCCGCGAGCGCCTCGCCGACGTTGCGGACCGGATGCCAGCGCTGCCCGCGGGCCTCGGGCACCTGTGCCAGTGCCGCCTCGGTGAAGGTTCCGGCCGGCCCGAGGTAGCTGTAGGTGCGCAGATCGGATGCCTCGGGCTCGGGGTTCACGCGGGCCAGCCTACTTGTGTTCGCAACTCAGTCTCCACGGTGCGGCCGTCTCACATCGGCCGCGCGAATCCGCGGGGCCGTGTGCGAGGGCGGTGAGCCGCAGACTGAGTTGCGGACGGCTCTCGTCCCCAACCCGTGCGCGGGGCGGCGACAGGAGGCAGACTGGGCGCATGACTCGTGCAGGACAGCCGGCCGAAGCATCCGATCTCATCGACGTGGACGAGCTGATCGCCGCGTACTACGACCGCAAGCCCGACCCGGCCGACCCCGCTCAGCGTGTGGCATTCGGCACGAGCGGCCACCGCGGGTCGGCACTGAGCGGCAGCTTCAACGAGGACCACATCCTCGCCACCACGCAGGCGATCGTCGACTACCGGCGGTCACAGGGCATCGAGGGCCCGCTGTTCCTCGGGCGCGACACGCACGGGCTGTCGCTGCCGGCCGAGCGCAGCGCGGTCGAGGTGCTGGTGGCGAACGGCATCGACGTGCGCGTCGATTCCCGGGACTCGTGGGTGCCCACGCCCGCCCTCAGCCACGCGATCCTCACGTACAACCGCGGGCGGGGGGATGCCGACCCCGGCCGCTCCGACGGCATCGTCGTGACGCCGTCGCACAATCCGCCGCGCGACGGCGGCTTCAAGTACAACCCGCCGAACGGCGGGCCGGCCGACACCGACGCCACCGGCTGGATCGCCCGCCGCGCGAACGAGCTCATCGAGACCGGCCTTGCCGAGGTGAAGCGCACGCCGTTCAAGGACATCGACGAGGATTCGCTGGGCACCTGCGACTTCCGCGAGGGCTACGTCGCCGACCTCGAGAACATCATCGACGTCGCGGCGATCCGCAGCGCCGGCGTGCGCATCGGCGCCGACCCGCTGGGCGGAGCGTCGGTGGAGTACTGGGCGCTCATCGGCGAGCGCTACGAGCTCGACCTGACCGTCGTCAACCCCGACGTCGACCCGACGTGGCGGTTCATGACGCTGGACTGGGACGAGAAGATCCGCATGGACCCGTCGTCGCCGTCCGCGATGGCCGGCCTCATCGGCCGGCGCGACGAGTACGACATCCTCACCGGCAACGACGCCGACGCCGACCGGCACGGCATCGTCACCCCCGACGCCGGGCTCATGAACCCCAACCATTACCTGGCCGTGGCGATCGACTACCTGTACTCGCACCGCCCGGACTGGCCCGCCGACGCCGCGGTGGGCAAGACCCTCGTCTCATCGATGATCATCGACCGGGTCACCGCGGCCCTGGGCCGGCGGCTGTACGAGGTGCCGGTCGGCTTCAAGTGGTTCGTCCCCGGGCTGCTCGACGGATCGATCGCGTTCGGCGGCGAGGAGTCGGCGGGGGCCTCGTTCCTCCGCAAGGACGGCACCGTGTGGACCACCGACAAGGACGGCATCCTGCTGTGCCTGCTGGCCGCCGAGATCCTCGCGGTCACCGGGAAGACGCCGTCGCAGCGGTACGCCGAGCTGGAGGCGGAGTTCGGGTCGTCGGCCTACCAGCGCGTCGACGCCCCGGCGACGCCCGCGCAGAAGGCCGAGCTGGCGAAGCTGTCGCCGGATGCCGTGAGCGCCACGGAGCTGGCCGGCGAGCCGATCACGGCGAAGCTGTCGCATGCGCCCGGCAACGGCGCCGCGATCGGCGGGGTCAAGGT
>DASSYC010000220.1:0-12593 GCA_035703465.1 Microbacterium sp.
CGGCTCTCGCGGTTCGTGAGGCTCGACAGGTAGGGGTGGCCGGTGAACAGCGTGAGGGTGACGATGTACTTGCCGTCGAGTCCGCGGTCGGTGGCCGCCTGCGCAGCGGCGGACAGCTCGCCCTCGCCCAGTCCGTCGAGGTCTTCGGCGCTGTCGAAGACGACCGCGAGCTCATTCGTGTCGGCGAGCAGGTGCTTCTCGAACGTCGTGGTCAGCGATGCGAGCCGCTGATTGAGGTCGATGAGCGCCTTCTTCTGCTCCTCGTCGAGTGCCGCGCCCGCGTGGGTCATCTCGCGGTGATGCCGCTCGACGAGGTAGCGCTGCTCGAGGGTCAGGTCGAGTTCGTCGAGCTGGTCGTGCAGCGTCTTGATCCGCCAGTACAGCTGCGGGTCGAGGCGGATCGCGTCCTCGTGCGCCGACATGCGCGGTGCCAGCGCCTCCTCGATCTCCTGGATCTCAGGCGTCGCGTCGGCGGAGCTCACGGTGTAGAACGTGCGCGCGACTCTGTCCAGCCGCTCGCCGCTGGTCTCCAGCGGGACCATCGTGTTCTCGAAGGTCGGCATCGACCGCACGCGGGTGATGCTGGCGATCTCCTGCAGGTGCTCGATGAACGCCTGCTCGAACGCCGGCAGGTAATGCTCGGGGCCTATCAGGTCGTAGCGGGGCAGTCCGTAGGGAAGATCGCTGGGGGCCAGCAGCGGGTTGGAGGCATCCGTCATGAAGCCAGCGTAATCGGCGTACACGATTAGGCAAAGAATCGCTTGCAAAGAAATGCTTGCAAAAGAGTCACGGCAAAGGTATCTTTGCATGCATGGCCGATGAGAAGGATGTCACTCCGCACACCGAGGACGGCTACCGCATCCTCGATGCAGGGGCACTGCGAGCTCTGGCGCACCCGCTGCGCGTGCAGATCTACGACATCCTCAGCCAGTACGGCGCTCAGACGGCGAGCACGCTCGCCGAGATGACGGGGGAGTCGACCGGGTCGACGAGCTATCACCTGCGCGCCCTCGCCAGGCACGATCTCATCCGCGAGGTCGAGGGACGTGGGACCGGCCGCGAGCGATGGTGGGAGCGTCCGGTCGGCGGAGTGACGTTCGCCAGCCCGGAGGCGATGAAGACGCCGTCGGGACGCGCGGCCACCCAGCTCGTCATGAACGAGTTCTTCAATCGCCGCCAGCAGCAACTGTTCCGCTTCATCGACGAGGGCATGCTGGCACCGGACGACGATGAGTGGCGCGAGGGGGCGATGCTCTCCACGGCGACGGCGCGTCTCACTCCGGAGCAGCTCAGCGCACTCAGCCGCCGCATCCAGGTCATCGTCGACGAGACCGTCGACGCCTACCGCGACCAGATCGGCGACAACGTGCGCCCGGTCACCATCCGAACCGACATCTTCCCGCTTCCAGACGAAGGGAACTGACATGACCACCTTCACCGACGTCGTGCCGGTGCGCGGCGCCGCACCCAGCCCCATGGAGCGGCTGCTTCTGCGAGCCGCGTGGGGTATCGAGTCCTTTGCGGTCGCGCACCTCGCGCGCCGTGCCGCGGCGCAGGCGGCTGCCACTGCGCAGATCGAGACGACCGACCGCCGGCGCGACGCGCAGGGACTGGGCGCAGTCGGGATCCTCCCGCGATGACCACTGCGCCACCGGGACCCCCGGTGCGCGACGATGGCGACTCCGCTGTGCAGGAGGCGCCGCGTCGCGCACCGTTGGGCCGGGACTTCGGCAAGCTCTGGACAGCAGCCGCCTTCAGCAACCTCGCCGACGGTGTGGGCCGCACAGCCGTTCCGCTGATCGCCACGACGCTGACACGCGACCCGATGGCGATCGCGGTCATCGGCGCACTCGCGTTCCTGCCCTGGCTCGTGTTCGGACTCCCGGCCGGGATGCTGGTGGACCGATTCGACCGGCGCATGGTCATGGCGATCGCGAACGGCATCCGCTGTGCGGTCGCCCTCGCTCTCGCCGTCCTCACCGTCAGCGGGGCCCTGAGCATCTGGTGGCTGTTCGCGGGTGTGCTGGTGTTCGGTCTCGGCGAGACGCTGTTCGACAACGCGACCAGCGCCGCGGTGCCGACCCTGGTCACCCGCGCTCAGCTGGACAGGGCCAACGGTCGCATGCAGGCCGCGCAGGTCACGATCGACAGCTTCATCGCCACTCCGATCGCCGGCGTCCTGTTCGCCGTGTCCCTGGCGCTGCCCCTCTGGGTCGGCGCCGTGGGCTACATCGTGCCCGTCGCTCTCGCCCTGCTGCTTCCGCTGAGCGCCGCCCGGCCGCTGCGCGATCCGGGCCAGGCGGCGGATCCGGCGCCCGCCCGCGAGGCGCTGCGCTTCCTCTGGCGCCACCGCTACCTGCGCACGATGGTGATCTTCACCTCCTTCGTCGGGAGCGTGTTCGCCTTCGCCCAGGCCGCGAGCATCCTGCTGTTCCTCGACACGTTCGGCATCCCCGAGATCGCCATCGGCTTCGTGACGGCGGGCATCGGCGCGGGCGCCCTGGTCGGCTCGGTCATCGCCGCGGGCCTCGTGTCCCGCTTCGGCCGCGCCCGCGTGATGTTCGGCGCGCACCTGGTCGCCGGTGTCGCACTCCTGCTCACGGGCATCGCGCCGGGTGCGATCACCGGCGTGCTCGCATACGCCCTGCTGGCGTGCGCGGTGTCCGTGTGGAACGTGCCGTGGGGCGCACTGCGGCAGCAGCTGGTTCCCGGCCATCTCTTCGGCCGCGTGCTCGGTCTCATCCGCACGGTGACCTGGGGCATGTTCCCGCTGGCGACGATCATCGGCGGATTCGTCGCGCGCATCGACCTGCGTCTGCCGTTCCTCATCGCCGGGGTGCTCTCGCTGGGTGCGACGATCGCCGCCGCTCACCTCATCCTCGTCGGAACCCGGCGAGCCGGAGCCGATACCGCCGGCGATGATGTGGTCGAACCAGCGGAAGCCGCCGCAGACTAGGCGGCCTGGGCACGTGGCGTCGCACGTGCGCGGATCCCTCAGCGCGCGCTGATCGCTCGTACGGCCTCCGCCGCCTCCCGCAGGACCTGGTCCCGCGAGAGCCGGGTGCCTTCGTCCCAGGATTCGCTGAGTTCCGGTGCGCGAAGAGCGTGCGCGACCTCGTCCGGTGCAGGCGTCGATACGCGGGCGAGTCGTCCTGCCGCCCGCCAGGCGTCGGCGGCGCCGGCCAGACGCGCAGCCCGCTGCCGTTCGCGGCTCTGGAGCAGCACACCGGCGAGGTCGTCGAGCGCGGGCGGTATCGCGCGCTCCACTCGCCCCTCGAGCGCGGCATCGAGCGCATCGAGGAATCGGCGGCCGGCAGAGGCGAGCGAGCCTTCGGCCCGATCGGCCTTTCCCAGCACGGTGAATGCGCCCGAGACGCCCCACGCGTCTCGGGTCTGCCGGTGCATCTCGAGAGCCTCGGTCGCGAGCCGCCGAGCGTATGGGAGGTCATCATCCGCGACCACCAGATCCGCCAGGTAGATCGAGACCCAGGCGGTGTGCCAGAGGTCGCCCTCCGCTCGGAACAGCTCGAGACTCTCCTCCAGGTGGGAGCGTCCCGTCGCAGTGTCACCCATCAGGCCGGCTGCCAGCCCGAGGCTGATGAGGGCGATGGCACTGCCGTGCAGATCGCCTGCCTGCCGGAACAGCGCGAGGCTCTCCTGGCACAGCTCCCGTGTGCGCTCTGCGTCTTCGCGGTCCCGCGCGATCACTCCGAGGTTGTTGAGCGAGACCGCGATCCCGCGCACCTCACCGAGGTCGCGTCGTATCCGGAGGCATTCCTCGTGGTACGCCGTGGCCAGCTCGTACGCACGGGCATCGCGGGCGAGGTTGCCCGCGGCGTTCAGCGCGTTCGCGCGGAGCGCCGGTGCCAGCCCTCGGCTCCTCGCGAGGGCGGTGGCCAGCCGGGCGAGCCCTTCGTCGATGTGCCAGCGCATCTCCCAGAATCTCCAGAGCGCAGTGGCGATCCTGAGCCCGGTGATGGCCCCGTCCGGCGCGCGCTCGGTCCAGTCCAGCGCCGCCCGCAGATCGTCCAGTTCGCTCTCCAGCCGATCCGCCCACAGTGCCTGATCGGACCTGCCTTCCAGCTCCCGAGCCGCGCGTTCGGCCAGATCGCAGAAGTGGCGTGCATGATGTCGACGGGTCGGCTCCTCTTCGCCCGCGTCACCGAGCCGCTCTCGTGCGAACTGCCGGATGGGCTCGAGCATCCCATAGCGTGTCGCATCAGCGCTTCGGCTCACTGTCACCAGGGACTGCGCCGCCAGCACGTCCAGCAGGTCGAGGACCTCCATCTCGTCCGGCGGGCTCTCACCGCCGACCGCGATCACCGCCTCCAGCGTCGCGCCGCCTGCGAACACCGACATCCGCCGGAAGAGGGCGCTCTCGGCGGGGTCGAGCAGCTCCTCACTCCATGCGATGGCTGCGCGCATCGTGCGCTGGCGCTCGGGCAGGTCTCTGGCGCCGCCCACCAGGAGCGGCATGAGGTTGTCGAGGCGCCCGAGCAGCTCCTCCGGCTCCAGGAGCCTGGTGCGCGCGGCCACCAGTTCGAGCGCCAGCGGCAGCCCGTCCAGCCGACGGCAGATCGCACCGATTGCCGCCGCCCGATCCGCGGTGAGGGCGAACGCGGGATCCCGCTGCTGCGCCTGCCAGACGAAGAGACGGACGGCCGCGTAGTCAGCCGGGTCGCGGTCGAGGGCACGTGGATCGGCGGGCGGCACCGCGAGCGGGGGCACCGGGAACTCGCGCTCCCCGCGAACGCCCAGGGGTGCGCGGCTGGTGGCGATCAGGCGGATGCCGGGGCAGGCGTCCAGGAGACGAAGCAGACCCGGAACGGCGTCGAGGAGGTGTTCGAGATTGTCGACCACGAGCAGCGACGATCGATCGCGGAACCAGGCGCGCAGCGCGGCCTCAGCGGCATCCGGCCCGGAGGCATCCAGTCCGATCGCACGCGCGATCGTCGCGGGCACGAGGCCGGGATCGGCCACCGGTGCGAGCTCGACCCACGCCACACTGCCCGGGTGCTCCGTCGCGACCAGGTGGGCCACGCGCAGCGCCAAGCGCGTCTTCCCCGCTCCGCCGGGTCCGATCAGCGTGAGCACGCGGGCATCCCCGTCCTCGAGCAGCCTGCTGAGCATCTCGATCTCGCTGTCTCGCCCGATGAGCGGCGTCGGTTCGCCGGGCAGCTCCGCGCCGGCGGGCACGGCCCCGGCTCCCGGCTCAGCCGAGCGGGTGTCCTCCCGCAGCGTCGCCGCCAGCTCTGCGCGGGCCAGGTCGTCGAGTCCGAGCGCGTCGGCGAGCCGGCGGACGGTGTCGGGATACGGCCGTGTGCGTTCGCCGCGCTCGAGTGCTCCGACGGCATTCGCCGAGACTCCCGCGCGCTCAGCGAGACGCTCCTGCGACAGGCCCGCGGCCTCGCGATGGCGTCGCAGCCGCTCGCCGAAGCCGTCTCGCCTTCCGGCCACCATGCACACACGATAGACGGCGGTCGTGGTCGTGTGTGGGTCCAGACGTGTGCCGATGTGGGGGGCATGTGGGTGGGATGCCGCCCAACCCTGAAGAACACTGGGATCACCCGGGCTTTCGCCCCGGCAGCACCTCATGACCCTGATCGGAGCGACCCCTCATGTTCGATACAGCCACCTCCCTCGCAGACCCGTTCCGCGCGACCGACTCAGACCGCTTCGCCGGCCTGCGGTCGCAGCTGAGCGGGGATCTGCTCACCATCGGCGACCGCGAGTACGACGACGCGCGTCGGACCATCTCGCTGCGCTCGAACCGCTTTCCGGCGGCGATCGTGCGTGCCGCAGGCGCACAGGACGTCGCTGCGGCGATCACGTTCGCGCGGACCCGCGATCTGCCCATCGCGGTGCGCAGCGGCGGTCACAGCATCCCCCTCCTGAGCGTGGTGGACGATGCCCTGGTCATCGATCTCTCGCAGATGAAGCACATCGAGATCGACCCCGACACGCGGATCGCCCGGGTGCAGCCGGGCGTGACCTCGGGCGATCTCGCCGGCCCCGCGCACGAGCACGGGCTGGCTCTCACGACCGGGGACACCCGGTCCGTCGGCATGGGTGGCCTGACGACCGGCGGCGGCATCGGCTACCTCGTCCGCAAGTACGGCCTGACCGTCGACAGCCTCCTGTCGGCGCAGATCGTCACCGCAGACGGCGAGATCATCACCGCCGGGCCGACCGAGAACGAAGATCTCTTCTGGGCCATCCGCGGCGGAGGCGGGAACATGGGCGTGGTCACCGAGTTCACGTACCGTCTGGCGCCTGTCAGCCACATCCTCGGGGGCCTGCTCGTGCTCCCGGCCACCCACGAGGTGGTCCGCGGCTTCCTCGATCACGTGGTGTCCGCTCCCGACGAGCTGACGACGCTCGCCGACCTCACCACGGCGCCCGAACTGCCGTTCATGCCGCCGGAATGGGTGGGCAGGCCGGTGCTCATGGTGCTCGTCGCGTGGTGCGGCACCGCCGAGGACGGCGAGCGCGCGATCGCCCCGCTGCGGGCGCTCGCGACGCCGGTCGCTGACCTCGTGAGCTGGATCCCTTACCCGGCGATCTACGAGTTCACGGCGCATCTGGCCGAGCCCCACGCGGCATCGATCCGGATGATGTTCGCCGACGCGCTCAGCGACGACGCGATCGACGCGATGATCGCGGGCGTCGAGCGCGGGCCGTCGCCGGTCAACCTGATCCACCTGCGCGGACTTGGCGGCGCTCTGGCGCGGGTCGCAGACGATGCGACCGCGTTCGCGCATCGCCGGCGGCGCTACTTCGTGGCGCCCATCGCGGTGTGGATGGATGCCGACGAGGACCCGGCACCCCACGAATCATGGACGAAGGCGATGTGGGACCTCCTGCGACCGGAGGGAGCGGGCGTCTACGTCAACTTCCTCGAGAACGAGGGGGCCGACCGCGTGCGCGAAGCGTATCCCGGATCGACCTACGACCGTCTCGCCGCGATCAAGCGCCGCTACGACCCCGAGAACGTGTTCCGGTTCAACCAGAACATTCCGCCCGCCGGTTGATCCCGCCGCCGATGCACGGTGGGCGATGCAGCACGCTCGCCGCCGTGCATCCGCGATTCGGGTCGCGGGCTCGAGGGCCGCACGGCGCTCAGGCGAACTCGTCCTCGTCGTCGTGACGGACCACGACCGCCCCTGAGCGGTCGACGGTGACGATCACCCCGGTGTCGAGCTCGGCCACCGGCCGGCCCTCGAGCCAGGTCAGCGTCCAGCGCGGCGCGGGATCGCCGGGCGGCAGAGCGGCCTCGACGGCGGCGAGCTGCTCATGCAGCGCCTCCGGCACGGCGACCGGGGGCGCGGTGCGCGCGGTCCAGCGTGTCCCCAGCTGCATCAGGCATCCTCCGTCTGCGCCAGCACGATCTCGCTCACCGCGAGCTCCTCACCGCTGAGGTAGACGATCTCCTCGATGCGGCCCACGGCGCGCAGATCGCCCTCGGCCAGCCGCAGCGCGGTGATGGCGCCCTCGGGGGCCGTGATCGACGCGGTGGTCACGAGCGTCTTCTGCGAGACCTTCGCCTCTGTCTTCGCGCGGCGGATGCCCACGAGCGCGGCGCTGACTGTGCTCAGCACGCCGGGGTCGCCGGTGATCTCCAGCGGCTTCGGCCACTCGGCGGTGTGCACCGAGCCCTCCTCGAACCACGACCAGGCTTCCTCGGCCGCGAAGGCGAGCACGGGCGCGAGCAGCCGCAGCAGGGTGGACAGCGCCAGGTGGAGCGCGAGCGCGGCAGAGGCCTGGCCGACATCCGTGCGGTCGTACGCGCGCTCCTTCACGAGCTCGAGGTAGTCGTCGCAGAATGCCCAGAAGAACGACTCGGTGATCTCCAGCGCCCGCGCATGGTCGTAGGCGTCGAAGGCCTTTGTGGCCTCGCGCACCACGTCGTCGAGAGTGGCCAGCATGCTGGCATCCAGCGCGTGCGTGATGCGCGCGTCTTCGGGCACCGGGAACGACAGCACGAACTTCGCCGCGTTGAGCACCTTGATCGCCAGACGCCGGCCGATCTTGACCTGCGTGGGGTTCTGCGGGTCGAACGCCGCGTCCGCGCCCAGCCGGCTGGACGCGGCCCAGTACCGCACGGCATCCGTCCCATGCTGGGCCAGGATGTCGGCGGGCGTGACCACGTTGCCCTTCGACTTCGACATCTTCTTGCGGTCCGGGTCGACGATGAAGCCGGAGATCGCGGCATCCGTCCACGGCGCACGGTCGTCCTCGAGCGCGCTGCGCACCATCGTCGAGAACAGCCAGGTGCGGATGATGTCCTGACCCTGCGGACGCATGTCGAAGGGCGCGACGAGGTTCCACAGCTCGTCGTCGCGCTGCCAGCCGCCGGCGAGCTGCGGGGTCAGAGACGACGTCGCCCACGTGTCGAAGATGTCGGCTTCACCGTCGAACCCGCCCGGCACGCCCCGCTGGTCCTCTGCGAAGCCGGGGGGAACGTCGATGGTGGGGTCGACCGGCAGGGTCGCCAGGTCCGGGGTCAGCACGCGGTCGTAGTCGCGCTCGCCGTTCTCGTCGAGCGCGTACCAGACCGGGATCGGGACGCCGAAGAAGCGCTGACGGCTGACCAGCCAGTCGCCGGTGAGCCCGTTGGTCCAGTTCTCGAAACGGACGCGCATGAAGTCGGGATGCCACGACATCGTCCGCCCGAGGGAGATCAGCTTGTCGCGCAGCGCCTCGTCGCGGGCGCCGTTGCGGATGTACCACTGACGGGTCGAGACGATCTCGAGCGGCCGGTCGCCCTTCTCGTAGAACTTCACCGCGTGGGTGAACGGCTTCGGCTCGCCGATGAGCTCGCCGGAGGCGTGCAGCAGCTCGGCGATGGCCTTCTTCGCGCTGAACACGGTCTTGCCGGCGATCTCGGCGTAGGCGGCCTTTGCGCTGTCGGTGACGATGACATCCGGCGCCTGAGCCATGACGCGGCCGTCGTGGCCGAGGATGGTGCGGTTGGGCAGATCCAGCTCGCGCCACCAGACGATGTCGGTGACGTCGCCGAACGTGCAGATCATCGCGACGCCGGTGCCCTTGTCGGGCTGGGCGAGGTGGTGCGCGAGGATCGGCACCTCGACGTCGAACAGCGGCGTGCGCACGGTCGTGCCGAACAGCGGCTGGTAGCGCTCGTCGTCGGGGTGCGCCACGAGGGCCACGCAGGCGGCGAGCAGCTCGGGCCGGGTGGTCTCGATGTGGACATCGCCGGATCCGTCGGTCTTGTGGAAGGCGACGCGATGGTACGCGGCGGGCTGATCGCGGTCCTCGAGCTCGGCCTGTGCGATGCCGGTGCGGAAGTCGATGTCCCACAGCGTGGGCGACAGCGCCTGGTACGCCTCGCCGCGCTCGAGGTTGCGCAGGAACGCGAACTGGCTCGTGCGCATCGTCTCGTCCGAGATGGTGCGATACGTCTGTGTCCAGTCGACGCTGAGGCCGAGCAGGCGGAAGAGATCCTCGAAGTGCTTCTCGTCTTCCACGGTCAGCCGCTCGCACAGCTCGATGAAGTTGCGGCGGCTGATCGGGACCTGGTCGGCAGCTCTGCTGCTCTTGTTGTCGCCGCCCTCGTACGGTGGGGTGAAGTCCTGCTCGTAGGGCAGCGACGGGTCGCAGCGCACGCCGTAGTAGTTCTGCACGCGCCGCTCGGTGGGCAGGCCATTGTCATCCCACCCCATCGGGTAGAAGACCGTCTTGCCCCGCATCCGCTCGTACCGCACCTTCAGATCGGTGTGCGTGAACGAGAACACGTGGCCGATGTGCAGCGAGCCCGACGCCGTGGGCGGGGGAGTGTCCACCGAGTACACGCCGGCGCGGCCTTTCGACAGGGCGGTGTCGCGGTCGAACAGATACGTTCCGTCCGCCTGCCAGGCGGCATCCCACTTCTTCTCGAGACCTTCGAGCGCGGGCTTGTCCGGGATGTGCGCGTCGGCCACGGGGTCTCCTATGCGATATATGCGGCACTGTGTGAGCGTGCCTGAATGTGGGATGTCGGCCCACTCTACCGGAGGGCCCCTGTGGCAGCCGGTTCCCTCGTGCCTTCCGCCGCGTTCGTTCGCGAGGACATGGTCATAAACGAGGAGGCATGCTGCGCGGAACCGCCTCGGGAGTGATCATCTCCTCTCTTGTGAACCGGCGCGCAGCTGAACCGGCGCTCTTGTGAACCGGCGCGCGGCCACGAACCGTGGAGCGCCGCGCGGCGCTGCCCTGCACAGGCTGCCGGCGCGAGGCATCCTCCACAATCTCGCCGCCGTGCGCGACGAGCCGGTCCGAACGTCGGCACGATCTCGGTGTGGACGTCGCGCAATGGGTGCAGGAGCGAGGCGGGATTGTGCGCGCCGTGCACCTGCGCAACGCCGGGGCAAGCAGTCGCGCGATCACGGCGGCGGTCGCATCCGGCGTGCTGCGGCGACCGCGCCGCGGATGGCTGGCGGTCGCGTCCGTCGATCCGTATCTGCTCGCGGCAGCACGCGCGGGTGTCGTGCTCACGTGTGTGACCCAGGCCCGGCGACTCGGACTCTGGGTGCTGGCGGAGGAGCGCCCGCACGTGGGCGCGCCCAGCCATGCCGGCACCGTGAGCGTGGATCGCGAGGACTGCGCCGACGGCGAGATCGGCGAGCTGAAGGCCACGGTGCACTGGGCGAAGCCGCTCGTCGCGCGTGACCCGAAGAACCTCGCGGATCCGATCACGAACGTGCTGGGGCTGGTGGCCGAGTGCAGGCCCCTTGAGGAGGCCCTCATCGTCTGGGAGTCGGCGTTGCGCAAGAAGCTCGTCGAACGAGAGGTGATCGCAGCTCTCCCGCTGAAGCACCGCGCCCGTGCTGTGCTCGATGCGGCATCCGCCTACTCGGACTCGGGGCTTGAGACCCTGGTCGTGCCGCGGCTGCGGTGGATCGGCGAACGCATCGTGCAGCAGGTGTGGCTCCTCGGCCACCGCGTCGACTTCCTCATCGGCGCGCGGCTCGTGCTGCAGATCGATGGCGGCACGCACGTCGGGGCACAGCGCGACGAAGACAATCGTCACGATGCGCTCCTTCGGCTGGCGGGCTATCACGTGATCCGCGTGAGCTACCGGCAGGTGATCGATGACTGGCCAGGTGTCCAGGCGGCGATCATGGAGGCGATCGCGCGCGGACTGCACCGCACGCGGTGAATCGCAGCTGATTCCGGTTCACTCGCGAGGAGATGGTCATGAACGAGGAGGGATGCTGCGCCGCACCTCCTCGCGAGTGACCATCTCCTCACTTGTGAACCTGTTCTCGTGTGAACCCTGTTCTGTGAACCCAGCGCACCCACCCGGGCGGCTACAATCGGGGGACAGGCGACGATCCGGCCATCACCGGGGAGCTCTCGGAAGAACAGCGCAAGCCCATTAGAACCGAGCGGGTCAGGCCCGTCACAGCCGCAGTGAGAGGGGATGGATGCCGCCGGCATCCATCAAGCGGGGTGGTACCGCGATCGCATGATCGTCCTCGCAGGTGGACAAGACCCTGCGAGAGACACATGACCTACCCGCTGAACGCCGATGAGCCGCTCACGCCGAGCCCCCGGTTCCCGGAGATCGAGCTCGAGACGCTCGCGTTCTGGAAACGCGACGACACGTTCCGCGCATCGATCGAGAACCGTGACGGGGCGCCGGAGTGGGTCTTCTACGACGGCCCGCCGTTCGCCAACGGCCTCCCGCACTACGGGCATCTGCTCACCGGCTACGCGAAGGATGTCTTCCCGCGCTTCCAGACCATGCGCGGCATGCGCGTCGACCGCGTCTTCGGCTGGGACACACACGGTCTTCCCGCGGAGCTCGAGGCCATGAAGCAGCTCGGCATCACCGAGAAGGACGAGATCGAGCGCATGGGCGTGGCGACCTTCAACGCGAAGGCGCGCGAGTCGGTGCTCGCGTACACCCGCGAGTGGGAGGACTACGTCACCCGGCAGGCTCGCTGGGTCGACTTCGAGCGCGGATACAAGACCCTCGACGCGACCTACATGGAGTCGGTCCTGTGGGCCTTCAAGACGCTGTGGGACAAGGACCTCGCCTACGAGGGGTATCGCGTGCTGCCGTACTGCTGGCGCGACGAGACGCCGCTGTCCAATCACGAGCTGCGCATGGATGACGACGTCTACAAGATGCGCCAGGACCCGTCCGTGACCGTCACCTTCCCGCTCGTCGGCGCGAAGGCCGAGGCGCTGGGGCTCACCGGCGTGCGCGCCCTGGCGTGGACGACCACACCCTGGACGCTGCCGACCAACCTCGCTCTCGCGGTGGGGCCGGACATCCGCTATGCCGTCGTGCCCGGCGGTCCAGGCGGGGCGGCTGATGTGCCGGCCGGAGACGACGCCCAGTCGGCGGCCGCGCACCGCTACCTGCTCGCCGAAGACCTCCTCGGCGACTATGCGCGCGATCTCGGCTACGACTCGGCCGACGCGGCGCGAGACGCGGTGGAGGCCACGGTCCTCGGCTCCGAGCTGCAGGATGTCGCCTACGACCGGATCTTCGACTACTACGCGGACACCGAGAAGTGGGGCACGCAGAACGCGTGGCGCATCCTCGTCGACGACTACGTCACGACCAGCGACGGCACCGGCAT
>DASSYC010000043.1:0-25966 GCA_035703465.1 Microbacterium sp.
TTGTGATCGCGCCTCCGGTCGTCTGCACAAGTCGGGTGGGTGCGCCTGGCGAGTTACCCAAGCGGCCAAAGGGATCTGACTGTAAATCAGACTGCTCAGCATTCGGGGGTTCGAATCCCTCACTCGCCACTGAACGAAGACAGAGCTCCCCGCCGAATTGAGGAGTGCCCGATGTCGACGAAGATCGCGATCATCTGGAACCCGACCAAGACCGAGCGGGAGACCCTCGAGGACGGTCTGGCCGAGGCGATCGGAGAAGGCCCTGTGCCCGAGGTGCGCTGGTGGGAGACGACTTCGGATGACGCGGGCCAGGGCGTGACCGAACGCGCGATCGCCGACGGGGCGAACCTCATCATCGCCGCGGGCGGCGATGGCACGGTGCGCGCGGTGGCCGAGCGCCTGGCCGACAGCGCAGCGGATGCCGAGCTGGGGATCGTCCCGCTGGGCACGGGCAACCTGCTCGCGCGCAACCTCGAAGTGCCGATCAACGATGTGGCAGCCGCGTTGACGCGCGCGCTGAGCGGTCAGGCCGCACCTGTCGACGTCGGCTGGGTCGATGTCGATACGGATGCCGGGGCAGAACGCCACGCGTTCGTCGTGATGGTCGGCTTCGGTATCGATGCGCACATGATCTCGGAGACCGACGACGACCTGAAGGACAAGGCGGGGTGGCTCGCCTACGTCGAGTCCCTGGGTCGGGCGCTGTCGGCGAGCGATGTCATCCCTTTCCGCATCACGGTCGACGACGGGTCCGTTCGCGACATCGAGGGGCACACCCTGCTGGTCGCCAACTGCGGAAGGCTGCAGGGGGGCATCGCGCTGCTTCCCGATGCCGAGCCGTCGGACGGCGAGCTGGACTATCTGCTGCTCAGCGCCGAAGGCGTCGGCGAGTGGCTGGGAACGATGAAGACGATGGTCTGGGACAACGGCCTGAAACGGCTCATCTCGGATGCCGATGAGGCCACGAGCACGGATTCTGTCGATCAGGGCCGCGCCACCCGGATCGAGGTCGCTCTCACGGAGCCGCGGGCATTCGAGATCGACGGCGAGGAGATCGGGAACACGACAGGCTTCCGGGTCAACGTCCAGCCTGCGGCCATCCGCGTCCGGTGACCTCCGGATGCCTCGCGGCGATCTGATCGCGCGCCGAGTTCGCTCTCTCCACAGCGGAGCCGCCGAGCGGGGTTTCCACAGTCGCGCGCGTGCGATGCATCGGCTCTGCACGGCGTGTCAGGATGAACGAAGACCCACGAAAGGACCGTCATGACACTGCCGCCTTCCGTCCCGCCCACCACCGAGCCTCCGTCGCCCTCGCTGCTCAAGTCGGCCGTGTGGGTGGCCATCGGCGCGCTGATTGCTGCGGCGATCGTGTGTGTGATCTGGGTGCTCGTCGGACCGCAGAACGGCATCATCGGGCGCGCGTTCCTCACCATCCTGCTGCTGGCCGGGTTCGCCGGCGCGGCGATCTACGACGCGCACGCCGCACCCCGCCGGCCCTCCTGGTACGTGCTGGCGAGCATGGTCGGCTGGGTCGTGGCGCTGCTGGCCGGCGCCTTCAAGATCTGGCTGCCCCTCGAGGACATGTGGGACTTCGGGTTCGGGCGGTTCGCGGAGTTCGTCGCCATCGTGCTGGTGATCCGCCTGGCGCTGCTGCACATCGTGCTGTTCCTGAAGGCGCACGAGCGCAACGTGACCCCCTTCACGCGCATCGTCGCGATCGTGACGATCGCGCTCGTGATCGTGCTCGCGGTGATGCTGCTGATCCCGCTCACCTTCACCCATCAGTTCACCTACCCCGAGCTGTACTGGCGCTTCGTGGTGGCCATCACGATCCTCGCCGCGGTCGGCACCGCCCTCGTGCCGCTGATCAATGCGCTGAACTCGCCGCGCGTGTCGGGGCAGCCGGCTCACCTCGCTCACCCGGCGCCGCAGGCCGGTCAGCCGTGGCCGACCTATGTCGACGGGATGACGCCGCTGCCGTCCTTCCCGGACGGCACGCCCGATTGGAACGCCTATTACACGGGCTATCCGAGCCCGGGCGCACACGCTTTCACGCCGATCCCGCAGGCGGCGCAGAGCGGGCAGCAGGGGATGCCGCCCGCTCAGGCCGCACACCCGGCCCAGCCCGTGTACCCCGCCCAGCCCGCGTATCCCGCCCAGCCGGCCCAGCCGTCCGAGCCGCACAGCGCGTACCCGCCGCCTCCGCCCCCGCCTCCGCTGCCGCACCAGCCGCCGCACCAGCCGCCGCACCAGCCGCCGCACCGGCCGCCGCAGTAGCGATCAGCCCAGCAGCTCCAGCGCCGCCATTGCGGCATTGTGGCCGCCGATCCCGCTGACCGCGCCGCCGCGGCGCGCGGACGAGCCGCACAGCAGCACGTGCGCGGCATCCGTCTCGACACCCCAGCGACGTGCGGGGGTGTCGAGCTCGTCCTCGGCCCACGGCCACGAAAGCGCGCCGTGGAAGATGTCGCCCCCGACCATGCCGAGCGAGTGCTCGAGATCGGCGGTCGTGCGCGCCTCGATGCACGGCTCGCCGTCCGGGGTCTCGTACAGCAGCGGCCGCAGCGGCTCAGCGAGCACCGAGTCGAGGCTGCGCTCGGCGGCGGCGATCAGCTCGTCGCGATCGACCCCCGCCGCAACGACGCGATGCGGCACCTGCAGCCCGAACAGGGTGATCGTCTGCGCCCCCGTCGCCCGCAGCCGCGGTCCGAGGATCGTCGGATCGGTGAGCGAGTGGCAGTAGATCTCGGCGGGCAGGGGAGAGGGGATGCCTCCGGTCGCCGCCGTGGCATACGCGTCGTCGAGCTGCGACATCGTCTCGTTGATGTGGAACGTGCCGGCGAACGCCGCCTCCGGCGCCACGTGCGCATCGCGCAGACGGGGAAGCCGGCGCAGCAGCAGGTTCGCCTTCAGCTGGGCGCCTTCGGGCCGGGGCGCCTCGGCGACCTGCGCACCGCCGGCGCGCAGGAGCTCGCGCAGCACCGCGGCTCCCACGCCGCTCAGCACGAGTCGCCCGCGCAGCGCGGGGGAGCCCTCCACGGCCACCTCCCCATCGGGCGAGACCGCGGTCACCGGCTGCCGCGTGCGCAGGTCGGCGCCCGCGGCGCGGGCGGCACGCTCGAGCTCGGCGGTCACCTGCCCCATGCCGCCCACGGGCACATCCCAGTCGCCGGTGCCTCCGCCGACCACGTGGTACAGGAAGCAGCGGTTCTGTCGCAGGCTCGGGTCGTCGGCGTGCGAGAATGTGCCGATCAGCCCGTCGGTGAGCGCGATGCCGCGCACGAGGTCGGAGTCCAGCGACGCGCGCAGCAGGTCGCCCAGCGGGGCGGTGGCCACGCCGTGCCACAGCTCATCGTCGGCCACCCGGCGCCGCAGATCGTCCGCGTGCGGAAGCGGCTCGGTCATCGTCGGGAAGATCGCCCGCGCCAGCGGGGCGAGCCGCGCGTAGAAGGCCTCGAATCGCTCCGCCTCGTGCTGCGTGGTGACGCGCGCGAACGCGGCACGGGTGGCCGCGGCATCCATCGTGTCGACCAGGATCCCGCGCGACGGATCCTGCGGGTCGGGCGTGTAGGAGGAGTACCGCCGGCGCCGCAGCTCGATGCGCAGACCCAGGTCGTCGATGATGCGGCGCGGCAGCAGGCTCACGAGGTACGAGTAGCGCGACAGGCGTGCGTCGACGCCCGGCCACGGACGCTCCGAGACGGCAGCGCCGCCGAAGTGGTCGAGTCGCTCCAGAACCACCACGCGCAGGCCGGTGCGAGCGAGGTACGCGGCGGCGACGAGGGCGTTGTGACCACCGCCGACGATGACGATGTCGTGGGTGGCGGCTGCGGCATCCATCCCCCCACGCTAGACGGGTAGCGTGGCCCTCATGAGCCTGGAGACCGACCTGCGCGAACTGGCCGTCGACATCGCGTGCGAGGCGGGCCAGCTCGCGCACCGGCGCCGCGCGGAGGGTGTGGCGATCGCCGCGACGAAGTCGGCTCTCGCCGACATCGTCACCGACGCCGACCGCGAGGTCGAGCTGCTCATCCGGCGGCGGCTCGCCGAAGAGCGCCCCGAGGACGGCTTCCTCGGCGAGGAGTCCGGTGCCGAGCGCGGTGCCTCCGAGTTCACGTGGGTCGTCGATCCGATCGACGGCACGGTCAACTACGCGTACGGGATTCCGATCTACGCGGTGAGCATCGCCGTCGTGAGCGGTGAGCCGGATCCCGCGCACTGGACGGCGCTGGCCGGCGCGGTGTTCGCCCCGGCGCTCGGCGAGATGTTCACCGCAGCCCGCGGCGCGGGGGCCGCACTGGGACGCGAACGGCTCACCGTGCACGAGCCTGCGGGAGGCGCAGGCGCGCTCCTCGCCACAGGGTTCGGCTACGACCCCGCCACACACGCCGGCGACCTCGCACGACTGACGCGGGTGATGCCGCTGGCACGAGACATCCGCCGCATGGGCTCTGCATCCATCGACCTCAGCTACGTCGCGGCCGGTCGCCTCGACGGCTACTTCGAGCGCGGGCTGAATCCGTGGGATCACGCCGCCGCGGGCCTCATCGTGCAGGAGGCCGGCGGACGCTTCGGCGGCCCTGGGGGAGCAGCGCCCAGCCCGACGATGACCATCGCCGCCGCGCCCGGGCTGTTCGCCGCCATCGAGCAGGCTCTGTACGGCGCGCAGGACGGCGCGCAGGAGCCGGCACACGAAGAGTGAGAAGAAACTCACCGTCAGTCGGGTTTCGCACATGGCATTCTCAGAGTGCCCGGGGTAGTGTTTACCCGTTCGTTACCTTTTCCGCCCCGAAGCGGGGCAGGTGACAGCGAAGCAGAAGACCGCCCGTTGCCCCCACGCGCGACCAGACCCGAAAGCCTTGCGCTTGCAGTTTGACACCCCCCAGGACACGTCTGCGCCCTTGCGCCGATCGCGTCGTACCGTCGGCAGTTCCGCGGCGACGCTCGTGGATTCGACCGGCGGCCGATCAGAGCAGCGTCGGCGTGCAGCAGACGGCTCGATGCGACCCGCGACGGTGTGGACGAAGGCGGATGCCGCGCCCGCCGCGCCTCTCACGAAGATGATGGATGCCGCGCCCGCCGCGCCGACGGCGCCCGTCTCGGCACCCGCTGTGCCGCTTCCCGTCGCACCCCTGACCCGTCGTGAGGCCCGTGCCCGCGCCGCCTCTCTCGTTGTCGCCGCGCCCGCAGCGCCGACACCGGTCGTGGTGGAGCAGACCCCTGACGAGATGTCCCCGGCCGTGGAGACTCCCGCGGAGGTCGCGCCCGTCATCGAGACGCCGACGCAGATCCTGCCCATCGACCAGGCTGCGACCATCATCGAGTCTTTCGAGCTGCTCGAGCCGGTCGATGTCCCCGAGGCCGACGTTCTGTCCGCTGAGGCTGAGCAGGCCGCCGCACGGTCAGACGAGCAGCCGGCTGCGCCCCAGGCATCCCTCCCCCTCCCCGAGTTCGACGCCGATGACTTCGACGCGGCCGCCCGGCTCTTCAGCTTCACGGGCGAGACCGCCGTGCAGGCCGAGTCCGTGACGGCCGCCGACGACGCTCCTGTGGATGACGCTCCTGTGGATGACGCACCCGCCGAGCACTCCGTGCCGCGCAAGCCGGGCAAGAGCAAGCCTGTTCGGGTGAAGCCGGCGGGCTCTTCGTTCAAGCGGATGGCCACCACATCCTTCTCGGTCGGCGCGATGGCCGTCGCCGGGCTGCTCGCGGTCGGAATGACGACGCCCGCCGGAGCCGTCGCGGCGGCGGGAGCCGACCCAGCGAACCCGGCCACCTCTGTGCTTGCGGCCGCTCCGGCGGTCGAGGCCGAGGACATCCAGGCGTACGTCGCCTCCGAGCAGGTCGAGAACGCCGCGATCGAGCGCGAGGAGGGCTACGCGATCGCGTCGCTCGCCGACATCGCGAAGGCCGACGGGATCAACCACACGTCGTCGCTGTACTGGAACGACCCGACCGCGGCGATCCAGTGGCCGTTCCCGGTCGGCGTGCCGATGAGCTTCGGCTACGGCATGCGCTGGGGCCGGATGCACCAGGGCATCGACCTGACCCCCGGGAACGGTGCGAAGATCCAGGCGATCGCCGACGGCGTCGTGCGCTCTGCGAGCAACGCCACCGGCGGCTACGGCGTCAACATCTACATCGACCACATCATCGATGGCCGGGTCATCACCAGCCACTACGCGCACATGCAGTACGGATCGATGCGCGTGAGCGCCGGCGACCACGTCAAGGTCGGCGACGTCATCGGCGTCGTGGGCAACACCGGGCACTCGTTCGGCGCCCACCTGCACTTCGAGATCCTGGTGCAGGGCACCATCGTCGACCCGCTCTCGTGGATGCGCAAGAACGCCGGTCGCGACTCCCTCGGCTGACGCTGGCCGGTCGCCTTCATCTCTGGCGGGGGAGCCGACTTGCCGGCCCCTGTGGTCGCGACCCGGGCCTGATGCGGCATCTCGGGCCATCGATTTCTGGAGCCTCGCGAAAAGCTGGTCCTTCGTGCCGCTATCGCGGAGGGAAGCGGCAGCCAGGGCCTGCAATTCGACGCAGGCGGCGGGCGCATCGAGCACGGTGACGATTCAGTGGGATGCCTCGGCTCTGATATTCTGTTGTGGTTGCCCGCGCGCGGGTGGCACGCCCCGATAGCTCAGTGGTAGAGCACTTCCATGGTAAGGAAGGGGTCGTCAGTTCAATCCTGACTCGGGGCTCGCAGCCTCCTCGCGGAGGATCGCGGCAGGGTAGCTCAGTTGGTGAGAGCGCACGACTCATAATCGTGAGGTCGCGGGTTCGAATCCCGCTCCTGCTACAAGACAGAACCCCCGCTCCACCGGGGGTTCTGTCGTGTCACACCCGCTTCAGTCGCGCTCTCAGCCCTCAAAAAATCACCTTACGACTCGCGTGCAATGCCGTGCTGTGCGAGGCGCAGCCCGGTGCGCTCGCGGCGACCGCCGAGGGTCTATATGCTGCCTGAGTCCATCGCGCTGCTGTGGGAGGTGCGTGAAGCGGGCACCAAGATCGCCGAGTTCATCCGGGGGCTGGATGAGGAGAGCTTCAGGCGCGACGAATTGCGCCGGTCGGCCGTCGAGCGTCAACTCGAGATCGCCGGTGAAGCGCTCAACAACCTGCGCAGGCAGGATCCCGTGGGGGCACCGCTGTCCGCGACATCCACTGCGAGGTCGCGGGTTCACGCGCCGTGCTGCAGCGGGGTCGGCTCCGGCATGTCCGCGCCGGCGACGTCGATGTCAAGGATGACGTTGCCCGTCTTCTGACCGGTCTCGACATATCGGTGCGCCTCGACGATCTGCTCGAGACCGTACGTGCGGTCGAGCACCGGCCGGAACTCGCCCGACTCCATCAGACCCGCGAGGTGGCGGACGAGCTTCTGATTCTCGATCGGGAACGGGAAGCGCACACGCGGGCCGCGGGAGAACCGGGTGATGAGCGGCAGGTAGAGGTTCTGAGCGAAGGGACCGAGGTCTGCGGAGAGATAGAGTCCATCCGGTTTGAGGATCCGCTTGCAGCGGCCGAATGTGGACCTGCCGACGGCGTCGAACACCGCGTCGTAGGTGTGCACGTCACGCGTGAAGTCTTCGGTGGTGTAATCGATGACCCGGTCCGCGCCCAGGTCATGAAGCAGGTCCACGTGGGGGGTGTCGCAGACGGCGGTGACGGTCACCCCTTCACTCTTGAGCAGCTGGACGGCGGCCGAGCCGATGGCGCCGCTGGCGCCGTACACCAGAACGTGGTGGGCCTCGGTGACGTCAGCCCTCCGCAGGAACGACCACGCGTAGTGCGCGCCCTCGGTGCCGGCCGCAGCGACACGCATGCTGACATTCGCAGGGATCTCGGCGATCATCCCCTCCGCGGGAACAGCGACATACTCCGCGTGCGCGCCCCCTCGCTCCTGGTAGCCGAACACCCGATCCCCGACGCCGAACGTCGTGACAGCCTGCCCGATCGCCCTCACAATTCCCGCGAACTCGGTTCCCAGCACGGTCCGTTTCGGGCGGCGCAATCCGGTGAGCGCGCGGATGAACCACGGGCGGGCCGCGCGATAGGCACAGTCCGTGCGGTTAACCGTTCCGGCGCAGACCTTGACGAGGACCTCACCCTCTTCGACCGTGGGCATCTCCACGTCTCGGACGTGAACCACCGGCGGGGGGCCGTATCTGTCGGCCACTGCTGCTCTCACGCGCGCCCCTTTCTGATCCTTACGTCGTAAGTCTGCCATACACTGTAAGGCATGCCAAGTGAGGGGAGACCGAGTGGTGACACGCGAAGTGCTGAGCCGAGACCGCGTGCTCGACGCTGCACGAGAGCTCGCCGACACGTCCGGGTTGTCTGCGGTGACGATGCGCCGAGTCGCGGCTGCTCTCGGCGTCGAGGCCATGTCGCTCTATCACCATGTCCGGGGCAAGGAGGAGCTTCTTGACGGACTGGCCGAATCGGTCGTCCGGGAGATCCAGGTCGCGCTCGCTGGCAGCCGACTGGCGGAGCCGGTCGACTGGAGAGCCGAGCTGCGGCATCGCTGCCTGACGGCCCGGACGGTGATGCTGCGCCATCCATGGGCTCCTCGGCTCCTGAACAGCCGCCCCGCCATGCCGCCCAGCCTGTGGTCCTACTACGACGAGGTGCTGGAGACGATGCTGCGCGGTGGCCTCGACCACCACCTCGCGCACCGTGCGCTGCACGCGCTCGGCCCCATCGTGCTGGGCTTCGTTCAGGAGCTCTTCTCGGCGGCGGCCGCCGATGAGACTGATGCGGGCACGACGGAGCAAGACCTCGAAGCGATGGCTGCCCGCGCACCGCATATCACCGCGATGGTGGCATCGGAGGTGCACGCGTCCGCCGACAACAGGCTCGGATGGTGCGACACCGACAGCGAGTTCGAGTTCACCCTCGATCTTCTGCTGGACGGGCTCGAACGCGCCCGGCGTCGAACCGGGTGATGCGCGGCTCGCACGCGCTGTTCAGAGCATCCGCCGCAGCAGCCGGTCCCGGTCGATGAACTGATGCTTGAGGACGAATCCGACGTGCAGCGCGATCGCGCAGAGGAGGAGAATCTGTGAGGTCACGTGGACTCCGACGAGGAGGTCGCCGTCCACGAGGCTCCACGGCGCGATCCACTCCGTGCGGTCGCCGGTCTCCCAGTCCTCCCCCGATATCAGCACCAAAGCGATCCCCGCGGCCGGGGTGATGAACAGGAGCGCATAGAGGGCACGCTCGGTGCCGGTCGCGAATCGGCGCTCCCACGCGGAGAGCGTCTCAGGCCACGGCGGCAGCGCGATGATGCGCCGCCAGATGATGCGAACGGTCACCAGCACGAGCAGAGTGCATCCGATCGCGACATGGACCGGCAGCAGCAGATCCTCGTCACCGTCGTATGCCGCCTCGATCCAGGGCCGGAGCAGGCCCTCAGCACCGGCCATCGCGTAGCCGACCAGGTACTGCGCCAGCAGTACGAGCACGGTGAGCCAATGCAGCACCCGGGCGACGACGCCGTGTCGTGTTGCACGTCGATCGGAGACGAGGACTGAAGTCATGAGCAATCTCATCACGGAACCGCCGTGGCACCCGAACGTCTCGTCAGCGGCGCGCCGCCGGGATCGTCGTGCGCATCGAGCCGGCCGATAACACCGCGATTCGCGGAGTTCAACCCCCTCACGGGTTCGACCGACCCCGACCTACCGTGGCAGGACGACGCATTCAGAACTCGTCGATCGAGCGTGAAGGAGCGACATGGCGGATCTCAGCGGAAAGAAGGTCGCCTTCGTGGCGACGAACGGCTACGAGGACAGCGAGCTCACCGAGCCGTGGCGGGCATTGATCGACGCCGGGGCCCAGCTCGTGATGATCGCCCCCGAACCGGGCGAGATCGAGGGCAAGAAGGGTCACCGTCAGGCGGTGGATCGGGTATCGAGCGAAGTGGATGCCGCGGAGTTCGACGCGCTGGTCCTGCCGGGCGGCGTCGTCAACGCCGATCATCTGCGCATGGATGAGCCGGCCGTGCGCTTCGCGCGCGCCTTCTTCGATGCGGGCAAGCCCGTCGGTGTGATCTGCCACGGCGCGTGGCTGCTCGTCGAGGCGGACGTGGTGCGCGGTCGCACCATGACCAGCTATCCGAGCCTGCGCACCGACCTGCGCAACGCGGGCGCCGAGTGGGTCGATCGCGAGGTTGTGGTCGACGACGGATTCGTCACGAGCCGGCGCCCCGACGATCTGCCGGCGTTCAACGCCAAGCTCGTCGAGGAGATCGGCGAGGGCGTCCACCCCGCATAGCGGCGCGAGCCGATCAGCTGTCGGCGTCGGGCCAGGCTGCGATGTCGACGCCGTGGTTCTCGGGTGAGGCCAGCGACCACCAGGCCGGGGCGTGCGAGTCGTCGGCCAGCCTGCCTCCGGCGGCGAGCGCGGCATCCACTCGCTCCTGGGCCTGATCGGCGGGCACGTAGACGTCGAAGTGCGTGCGGCCCCGGGCCCGAGAGTCGCCAGTGATCGGGTTGAACGCCAGTTGCGGGCCGCAGCGCAGCGGGTCGACGGCGTCCGTGTCGCCGAGCGGGTCGTAGCCGAGAGCGGCGAGGAAGAACGGCCGCGCGTCGGCTTCGGAGTGCTGGGCGACGTAGATGCCGACCGATTGCGCGCGCGACGGGTCGGGCATCAGCTCCAGCTCGGCGGCAGCCTGCGACACTGCGGCGGCGAACTCCGGGGCGGCTCTGGGGATGCCGTCGGCGTCGCCGTACGGGATGCGCACCACCACTCCCTCGGGCCGCACGTCGATGTCGGGCAGGATGCCGAAGTGCTCGGCTGCGGCCACGATCGGGGCGACGAGGCTCGCCGCTTCGTGGAGCGAGCCCGCGGTGTACACGGCCTGCGGGCCGTTGCCCATGACGCGCCAGTGGGACACGCCCGGTGCCCGGCGAAACTCGGCCGAGGAGATCACGTTCGGCCCGCTCGTCGACTCATCCATGCGAACCCCCTCGTCCGGCGCCGCCGCCAGACTACCCGGGCGTCGTCACCGGCGGAAGGTGCGGGATCATCACCGGCGGCACCGCGCGCCGCGTCGGCGCCCAGGCGTGGGACACGTCGTCGAGCGCCTCGCGGGGCGAGCTGTATTCCGCGCGCAGGTCGAAGCCGCGCATCCATGTCACGCCGAACTCGAGGCGGTCGTACTTGTAGATGTACGCGATGATGTGCGCCGCACTCGCCGCGGGAACTGTCGTGTCCACGATGTCCCACTCGATCGAGTTCACCCGGTGCAGGGCGAAGCGCGAGGCATCCGCTCGACCGCCGGCATCCGTGCTCGGTATCAGATCCGTCGCCATGGCCGATCATCCTTCGATCAGCAGGTCAGCACATCACTGGCCTTCCACTCCCAATTGAGCACCCTCAGGTTGTGAATTCCATGTACGACCGATACGCGCCGCCGGATCACGCCTCGGTCTTGCCGAGCGAGCCGAGGTAGAGGCCGATGACCTTGGGATCGTGGAGCAGTTCGCGGCCGGTGCCATGGTAGGCATCGCGGCCCTGGTCGAGCACGTATCCGCGGTCGCAGATCTGCAGGCAGCGGCGGGCGTTCTGCTCGACCATGATCGTCGTCACGCCGGCCTTGTTGATGTCCGAGACGCGGATGAACGCGTCATCCTGCCGCACCGGCGACAGTCCGGCGCTCGGCTCGTCCAGCAGCAGCACGGCAGGGTCCATCATCAGGGCGCGAGACATCGCGACCATCTGCCGCTCGCCGCCGGACAGCGATCCGGCACGCTGCTTGAGGCGCTTGCCGAGCTCACTGAAGATCTCGGTGACGAATTCCAGCCGCTCGGCGTACACCTTGGGGCGCTGGTAGAGGCCCATCTGCAGGTTCTCCTCGATGGTGAGCGAGGGGAACACGTTGTTGTTCTGCGGCACGTATCCGACGCCGCGCGCGACGAGCTTGTCGGACTTCAGCCCCAGGATGCTCTCGCCGTTGACGGTGATGTCGCCCCCGCGGACCTTGACGAGCCCGAAGATGGCCTTCAGCAGCGTCGACTTGCCGGCGCCGTTGGGCCCGATGATGCCGATCAGCTCGCCCTTGTGCGCCACCAGGTTCGCGCCGTTGATGATGTTGATGCCCGGCAGGTAGCCGGCGATGAGGTCGGAGACGTTCACGACCACGCGGTCGCTCCGGGCGGACTCCTCGGCGGGCACGGTGCCCGCAGCGGTGCTGCTCACTTGTTCTCCTCCTCTGCCTCGGCGATCGCCTCGGCCTCCGACTCCCTGATCTCCTCGAGAAGATCCATCGCGGACGTGTCGAGCTCGCCGGCGACGCGCCCGGTCACCACGCCCAGGTCGACGTCCTGGTGGCTGCCCAGGTACGCGTCGATGACCGACTGGTCCTGCATCACCGTCTCGGGCGGGCCCTCGGCGACGATGCGGCCCTCGGCCATCACGACCACCCAGTCGGCGATATGGCGGACCATGTGCATGTCGTGCTCGACGAAAAGGACCGTCATTCCGAGGTCCTTGAGGTCCAGGATGTGGTCCAGCAGCGACTCGGTCAGCGCGGGGTTCACACCGGCCATCGGCTCATCGAGCATGACCAGCGTCGGATCGCTCATCAGCGCGCGCGCCATCTCGAGCAGCTTGCGCTGGCCGCCTGACAGCGAGGCCGCGTAATCGTCGGCCTTGGCATCGAGCTTGAAGCGCTCCAGCAGTCCTTGCGCCTTCACCTCGATCTCGTTGTCCTGCTTGCGCCACAGGAACGGCAGCATGCTCGCCCAGAAGCTCTCGCCGACTTGGCCGGTGGCCCCGAGCTTCATGTTCTCGAGCACCGTCAGCAGCGACAGCGCCTTGGTGAGCTGGAAGGTGCGCACCTGGCCGAGCCGGGCGACCTTGAACGAGGGGATGCCCGACAGCTGGGTGCCGTCGAACGACCACGTGCCCGAGTTGGGCTTGTCGAAACCGCACAGCAGGTTGAACAGCGTGGTCTTGCCCGCGCCGTTCGGCCCGATCAGCGCCGTGATGGCGTTGCGCGGGATCTCGAGGTGCTCCACATCGACCGCGGTGAGGCCGCCGAACCGGCGGCTCACGTTGTCGGCGATCAGGATCGGATCGGTCTTGGCGACGCCCGGGGCGGGATCGCCTTTGGCCAGGCCCATCGCCTTGGGGCGGCGCACGCTGCCGGTCGTCGTGGGCACGTCACCGGTCACGGGAGGGGTCTCGTTGCTTGACAGGTTACTTGACAAAGGTCAGCTCCCTCTTGTTTCCGAAGATGCCCTGTGGCCTGAAGATCACCAGCAGCATCAGGGCGACACCCACGAAGACGTACCGCAGGACACCCGCCTGGATCGCGCTGATGGGCAGGATGCCGGCGGCTGCCAGGCCCGGCAGGATGCCGTCCAGCAGCGCCATCACCACCCAGAAGATCACCGCTCCCACCGTCGGGCCGAACACGGTCGCCGCGCCGCCCAGGAGCAGGATCGTCCAGATGTAGAACGTGAGGCTCGTCATGTAGGTCGCGGGGACCACCGCCGAGGGGAGGGCGAGGACGACTCCGCCGAATCCGCCGAAGATGCCGCCGAGCACGAGCGCCTGCATCTTGTAGCTGAAGACGTTCTTGCCCAGCGACCGCACCGCATCCTCGTCCTCGCGGATGCCCTTGAGCACCCGGCCCCACGGACTGCGCATCGTGGCCCACACGATGAACACCGCGACCGCCAGGAGGAACAGCCCGAACAGGCGGACCCACCACCCGTCGGACGAATACACCCATGGACCGAAGCCCCATTCACCGGGTGGAAGCGGGTTGGCCTCGCGGAAGCCGGCGTGGTAGTTGGCCAGGCCGTCCGCCGAGTTCGTGTACTCGTCGAAGACGGTCGACGTGAACAGCAGACGCACGATCTCGGCCGCCGCGATGGTCACGATGGCGAGATAGTCGGCTCGCAATCGCAGCGTCGGGATGCCGAGGATGAACGCGAAGATCGTGGCGCCCACCATGCCGATGAGGATGCCGACCCACCACGGCAGGCCGAATGTCAGGATCGAGATCGCGTAGCTGTAGGCGCCGATGGCCATGAATCCGGCCACACCGAAGTTCAGCAGGCCCGAGTAGCCGAAGTGCACCGCCAGACCCGTTGCCGCGAGCGCGTAGGCGATCGTGGTCGGGCTGATCAGCCAGCCGGCCGCGTTGTTGAAGATTCCACCCCAGTCCATGTCGCCTCCCTCAGCCGATTCGCTCGCGTCGGCCCAGGATTCCCTGGGGTCTGATGAGCAGGACGATGATGAGCACGGCCAGCGCGCCCACGTACTTCAGGTCGGCCGCGATCCACAGGCTCGACACCTCGACCAGGACGCCGACGATGATCGCGCCGATGAGGGCGCCGAAGGCGGTGCCCAGGCCGCCGAGGATGACGGCCGCGAAGATCAGCAGCAGGATGTGGACGCCCATATCCCAGCGCACGCCGGGGCGGAAGTAGCCCCAGAGGATGCCGGCCAGCGCCGCCAGACCCGACGACAGCATCCACACCACCCGCACCACCCGGTCCACGTTGATGCCCGACGCCGAGGCGAGGTCCGGATTGTCCGAGATCGCGCGCGTAGCCTTGCCCATCCGCGAATAGAGCAGCCACAGCGCGACCGCCACGATCACGACGACGCTGATGGCCATCGAGATCATCGCCACCGGCGACAGCGACACCGCGCCGAACAGCGGGATCTTCGCCGACCCCGCTCCGGGCAGCTGCACCGTGTTGCCGCCCATGAAGAACTGGAAGATGTAGCGCAGCGCCAGTGAGAGACCGATTGTCACGATCATGAGCTGGATGATCCCCAGGCCTCTTCGTTTCAAGGGTCTCCACATCGTCAGGTCTATGAGATAGCCGACGACGATGCCCGCGATGATCGACAGCGGCACCACCAGCCACATCGGCATCGACAGTGGGAAGGCGAACACGAGTGCGATCACGGCGCCGAAGGTCACCAGCTCGGCGTGCGCGAAGTTGGTCAGGCCCGTCGTCCCGTAGATGAGCGACAGGCCGATCGAGGCGAGCGCGAGCAGCAGGCCGAAGTTGAGGCCGTTGAAGAGGCGCTCGACGAACTGGTCGAAGAACGAGGTCGTCACGCGTTCGCCCTCGCCGAGGAAGAGGTTGACGATCTTCGTGCCCGTCAACCCGAACTCGACGTCGAACGAGGCGGTCGTCCCGTCGCGCGGCGCGATGCCCTCGGGCAGCTGCTCGGGGTCGACGATGACGCCGTCGGGCAGCGTGTTCTCATCGACGGTGAGGACGTATTCGGCCTTCTCGGGGACGTACAGGCGCCACTCGCCCTCGGCATCCGTCTCCGTGTCGGCTTCGAATCCGTTCCCCTCGATCGACATCGTCACGCCGGGGACGGGGTCGCCGTCGAAGGTGACGACGCCGCCGAAGTAGTACGGCGTCTGCTCCTGGTCATCGCCCGGCGCCGCCTGTGCGGGGGACGCGGTGAGAAGCATCGCCACAGCCAGCAGAGCGCCCAGAAGCGCGGTCAGCCACGGTGCGATAGCCCGTGCATGGACAGTCGTAGACCCCACAGAACCTCCAGTTCGGCACCACGCATCGCCGAGGCTCCGGGTCGCATCGGCCGTGATGAACGACGGTACGAGCGTAATGTGTCCGCGGCGTTTCGACCACCTGACATCGCCGAACCGTGTCCGTCCCGTGACCGATCGCGCGCTGAGCCAGGGAATATCCAGGCATCCGCGGGCCTTAGAATCGAATGAAATGGACCACAACGACCCCTTCGGCTTCGTCGGTCTCACCTACGACGATGTCCTGCTGCTGCCCGGCCACACGGATGTCATCCCGAGCGAGGCCGACACCTCGTCGCGCGTGTCGCGTCGCATCACCGTCGCGACGCCCCTGCTCTCCAGCGCCATGGACACCGTCACCGAGTCGCGCATGGCGATCGCGATCGCCCGGGAAGGCGGAATCGGCGTCGTCCACCGCAACCTCTCCGTCGAGGATCAGGCGTCGATGGTCGATCGCGTCAAGCGCAGCGAGTCGGGGATGATCACCGACCCCATCACCACCACGCCCGACGCGACGATCGAAGAGGTCGACGGGCTGTGCGCTCAGTACCGCATCTCGGGGCTGCCTGTCATCGACGAGGACGGTCAGCTGCTGGGCATCATCACCAACCGCGACATGCGCTTCGTGTCGGGCTTCGAGCGCCAGAGCACCAAGGTGCGCGACGTGATGACCTCCAAGGGCCTCGTCACCGGACGTGTCGGCATCGGTGCGAACGAGGTGATCGCGCTGTTCGCGCAGCACCGGGTCGAGAAGCTGCCGCTCATCGACGACGAGGGCAAGCTCGCCGGTCTCATCACCATCAAGGACTTCGACAAGAGCGAGAAGTATCCGCTCGCCACCAAGGACGACCACGGACGGCTGCGGGTGGGCGCGGCGATCGGGTTCTTCGGCGACGCATGGCAGCGCGCCGTGGCGCTGCGCGACGCGGGTGTGGACATGCTCGTCGTCGACACCGCCAACGGCCAGTCTGCGGGGGTCATCGACATCGTCCGCCGGCTGAAGGCCGACTCGTCGTTCGACCACATCGACGTCGTGGGCGGCAACGTCGCCACGCGCGAGGGCGCTCAGGCGCTGATCGAGGCGGGGGTGGATGCCGTCAAGGTCGGCGTGGGCCCGGGCTCGATCTGCACCACCCGCATCGTCGCCGGTGTCGGCGTGCCGCAGGTCACCGCGATCTGGGAGGCATCCCTGGCCGCCCGTGAAGCGGGCGTCCCGGTCATCGCCGACGGGGGCCTGCAGTACTCGGGCGACATCGCCAAGGCGCTGGTCGCCGGCGCCGACACCGTCATGCTCGGGTCGCTGCTGGCCGGCACCGACGAGTCGCCCGGAGAGATCGTCTTCCAGGGCGGCAAGCAGTTCAAGCTGTACCGCGGGATGGGGTCGCTGGGCGCTCTGCAGACGCGCGGGAAGAAGACCTCGTATTCGAAGGACCGCTACTTCCAGGCCGATGTCCCCAACGACGACAAGCTCATCCCGGAGGGGATCGAGGGGCAGGTGGCGTACCGCGGACCGGTGTCTGCGGTGGCCTACCAGCTGGTCGGCGGCCTCCGCCAGTCGATGTTCTACGTCGGCGCCCGCACGGTCGAGGAGCTCAAGACCAAGGGCAGGTTCGTGCGCATCACGGCGGCCGGTCTGAAGGAGTCGCACCCGCACGACGTGCAGATCGTCGTCGAGGCGCCGAACTACAAGAAGTAGGCCGCGCGCTGCACTGCACATCGCTAATGTGAGCGCATGATCCGACAGCGGCGACACCCGGCTGCGACGCTTTCGACCACGCGCCTGGAGGCATTCACCGACGGGGTGTTCGCCATCGCGGCCACCCTTCTGGTCCTCGACCTGACGACGCATGCGATCGGCGAGGCCGGATCCGACGCCGAGCTGTGGGCGGCGCTGACGGGCATGGGCGGGCTGTTCTTCAACTTCTTCGTGAGCTTCGTGCTGCTCGCGCTGCTGTGGACCATTCATGTGCGGCAGTTCGAGTTCATCTCGCGCGTCGACGGGGCGATCATCTGGCTCAACAACGCGCGGCTGCTGTTCATCGTGATCGTGCCGTTCGCGACGACGCTCACGACCGACTACTCCGGGTTCCTCATCGGCCGCATGGCGATGCCCGTCACGTTCTTCGCCGCGGTGATGTTCAGCTGGCTGCAGTGGGAGTGGGCGCGGCGCCGGCGCACTGTCGTCATGCCGGACCTGTCCGAGCAGGACGCGCGCGACATGAGCCGCGCCGGCACGAGCGCTCTGGTCATCAGCGTCGCCGTCGTCGTCATCTCGCCGTGGGCGGGATCCTTCGGCTTCGTGCTGTTCTTCCTCGACCCGTTCCTCACCCGCCTGTTCGTCGGCCGGCGCGCGTCCGGCGACCCGGAGTCGGCCTGAGGCAGGTGGCTCAGCGGACCGGCACAGCCTCGCGGTCGAGGGGGGATGCCTCTTCCTCGGCGTCACGCGCGGCGCGCAGGCTCTGCGACCGGCCGTCGGGCAGCCACAGCGCCGCGACCATCGCCGTGAGCAGCACGACCCCGCCCACCAGGACGGCGGGCCGCGCCGCGTCGACGTAGAGGTCGGGCATGAGCTGCCCGCCCGCGCCGACGAAGATCGCGGTCATGACGGCGGTGCCCAAGGCGATGCCGATCTCGCGCACGGTCGAGTTGACCCCGGAGGCCTTGGCGTGGTCGACGACGCTGAGCGTCGCCAGCAGCGCGGTCGCGGAGGGGGCGAACACCAGTCCCATGCCGACACCGGCCATGATGAACGGGGTGACCAGCAGCGCATAGTCGATGTCGGCCGACAGCATCAGGCCGAGCCAGAGCAGGGCCGCTCCCTGCAGGGCGAGTCCGGTGACCATGAGCGCGCGGGTGCCGATGCGCGGCGCGACGATGCCGGCGAGGGGCGCGACGAACATCGGCGCGAGCGTCCACGGCGTGGTCTGCACCGCGGCTTCCAGCGGCGAGGACCCCTGCACGACCTGCAGGTACTGGATGAGGATGAACACCGCGCCGAAGGTGCCGAAGCTGAAGGCGAATCCGACGATGTTGGTGACCGAGAACGATCGGTTGCGGAAAAGCCGCAGCGGCACGAGCGGGGCGGCCGACCGGGTCTGCCACCACAGGAAGGCCGCGAGCAGCAGCACGCCGCCGGCGATCTCGCCGATGACGCCGATCGACGACCAGCCGTCGTCATTGCCGCGCACGATGGCATGGACGAGGGCGAGCACGCCGAGACCGGCGAGCACGGCGCCGACGACGTCGATGCGGGCGCGCAGGCCGACGTCGTTGTTCAGCGCCCAGAACACGAGCGGAATGGCGATGATCGCCACCGGCACGTTGATCCAGAAGATCGCCTGCCAGTTCCAGCCCTCCATGACGGCACCCCCGACGAGGGGGCCGAGCGCGACGCCCAGGCCCGAGATGCCGCCCCAGATGCCGATCGCGAGCGGCCTGCGCTCGGGTGCCACTCCGCCCGAGATGAGTGCGAGCGAGAGCGGCAGCACGCCGGCCCCGCCGAAGCCCTGCAGCGCTCGGGCCGCGATGAGCTGAGTCGGGTCGGCGCTGAGCGCGGCGAAGACTGACCCGATGCCGAAGATCGCGATCCCTGCCATGAACACGGTGCGCCGGCCGAACCGGTCGCCGAGCGCTGCGGCGACGAGGATGAGGCTCGCGAACGCGAGCGTGTAGGCGTTGACGAACCACTGCAGCTCTTCGACGGTCGCGCCGAGCTCGGCGTGCAGCGCGGGGAGCGCGTTGGTCATCACGAGGTTGTCGAGCGTCGCCATGAACATGGGGACGGATGCCGCGGCCACGACGAGCCCGAAGGGCCGGCGTCGTACGGAGACGACGGTGGAGTCACTCATGGAGTCCTTCTTCCGAGGGTTGTAATCGAATGATTACTTGACTCGAGCAAATGTAGTAATCCACTGATAACATGTCAAGCATGGCGGAGGAATCAGTCGTGGAGACACGAGAAGACGACGTCCCAGCCCCGGCCGACACGTCGCGCCGCATGAGCTCTGAGGAGCGCCGCGAGCAGATCCTCGAGGCCGCCGTCGCGATCTTCGGCGCCAAGGGCTATGTCGGCACGACGACCGATGACGTCGCGCGCGCGGCATCCGTTTCACAGCCCTACGTGGTGCGCCTGTTCGGAACCAAGGAGAACCTCTTCCTGGAGACCCTCGACAGTGCTCTCGACCAGCTGCTGGATGCGTTCCGCGCGGTGCCGCCCGTCGACGATCCCGTCGAGCGGGCGGACCTGATGGGGCAGGCATACCTGCACCTGCTGCAGGTGCGCGGGCTCCACCAGATCCTCTCGCACGCCTTCCTGCTGGGGGCTCACCCCGTGATCGGACCCGCCGCGCGCACCGGCTTCGCGGCGGTGTGGCGCTTCCTGCGCGACGCCGGGTTCACCGCCGAGGAGGCGCACAGGTTCCTCGCGAAGGGCATGCTCATCAACACGCTGCTGGGTCTGCGGATGACCGAGCAGTACGGCCGCGATGAGGGCATGACCGAGTTCTTCGACCAGTGCTTCCCGATCAGCATCGACCTGGTGCTGGACGAGGCGCCCCGCGTCGACGAGGCCTGGTAGGCGGCGTATCGTCGTGGCCATGTGCCGCAACATCCACACCCTCCACAACTTCGAGCCCGCCGCCACCTCCGAGGAGGTGCACGCCGCCGCGCTGCAGTACGTGCGCAAGATCGCCGGCACCACCAAGCCCTCCAAGGCCAACGAGGACGCGTTCGAGCGCGCCGTGCACGAGATCGCGCACATCACGCAGCACCTGCTCGACGATCTCGTGACCACCGCGCCCCCGAAGAACCGCGAGGAGGAGGCCGAGAAGGCCCGTGCCCGCGCGATCAAGTCCGGTCGCTACGCCGCCGCCTGACGCTCCCGGACCCGCGGGTAGGCTGGGGCCGTGAGCATGGAGATGGAGTTGGGCCGCGCCAAGCGCGCCCGGCGCGCGTACACGTTCGACGACATCGCCGTCGTGCCGTCGCGGCGCACGCGCAACCCCGAGGACGTCTCGACCGCCTGGTCGATCGATGCGTTTCCCTTCGACATCCCGGTGATCGGGGCGCCCATGGACTCCGTCGTGAGTCCGGCGACCGCCATCATGCTCGGCCGTCTGGGGGGCCTGGGCGTGCTCGACCTCGAGGGCCTGTGGACGCGCTACGAAGACCCGCAGCCGATCCTCGATGAGATCGGCGCGCTCGACGACGGCGACGCCACACGGCGGATGCAGGAGGTCTACGCCGAGCCGATCCAGCCCGAGCTGGTCACCCAGCGCCTCGCGGAGATCCGCGCCGGCGGCGTGACCGTGGCGGGTTCGCTCACCCCCCAGCGCACCCAGGACCTGTACGAGACGGTCGTGGCCGCCGGCGTCGACCTGTTCGTCATCCGGGGGACCACCGTCTCAGCCGAGCATGTCTCCAGCGTCGACCAGCCGCTGAATCTGAAGAAGTTCATCTACGACCTCGATGTGCCGGTGATCGTGGGTGGCGCCGCCACCTACACCGCGGCGCTGCACCTGATGCGCACCGGCGCGGCCGGTGTGCTCGTCGGGTTCGGCGGCGGCGCGGCATCCACGACGCGCGCGACCCTCGGCATCCACGCACCCATGGCCACCGCCGTCGCCGACGTGGCCGGCGCCCGCCGCGACTACCTCGACGAGTCGGGTGGCCGCTACGTGCACGTCATCGCCGACGGAGGCGTGGGCACGTCCGGCGACCTGGTCAAGGCACTCGCGATGGGAGCGGATGCCGTCATGCTCGGTGTGGCACTGGCCCGCGCGACCGACGCCCCGGGCCGGGGTCACCACTGGGGACCTGAGGCGCATCACCCCAAGCTTCCCCGAGGTCGTCGCGTCTCGGTCGCGCAGGTCGCCTCGCTGGACGAGATCCTCTACGGACCCGCGCCGGTCGCCGACGGCACCGCGAACCTCATCGGAGCCCTCCGCAAGTCGATGGCGACGACCGGCTACTCCGACCTGAAGGAGTTCCAGCGCGTCGAGGTCGTCGTGGCGCCCTACGGCCAGGTATGACCGACGTCTCTGCGCCGGTGTTCCCGCCGACGCTGCGGGAGGTGATGCTGCGCCCGCGCTGGCTGGCTCTGCTCGGGCTGTGCCTCGTGGTCGCGGCCGTGTTCGCGTGGCTCGGCCAGTGGCAGCTGGGCCGGGCGGTCGACGTGGACCCGACGCCGCCGGGGGCGACCGAGCAGGTGGTTCCGATCGCCGACGTCGTCGCGCCCGGCGCCTACCTGCCCGAACCGTACGTCGGGCAGAGGGTGTCGGTGACCGGCCGCTGGATCCCGGGGGATTTCCTCATCGTCTCGTCGCGCTTCAACGACGGCGTCGAGGGCTACTGGGTGACCGGACAGCTGCGCGTCGACGAGTCCTCGGTGGGCTCGGAGACCGGCTCGGAGACCGGCTCGGAGACCGCGACGCCGACGTCGCTGGCCGTCGCCGTGGGGTGGGCGGCCACGCGGGAGGAGGCCGAGGCCGAGGCATCCGCCCTGTCCATCCATGCCGAGAACGACCCTGGCGCGAGCCACTCGCTGACCGGTCGCCTCATCTCCGACGAGGGACCCGCGGTGCCGCCGCGCGGCGCGGACCCCATGGAGATGACGCGGATGTCGCCGGCCGCGCTGCTCAGCCGCTGGCATGACATCGACGGGCTCGACGTGTACCGTCCGTACCTCGCCTCCACCGAGGCGTCGGGAGGCCTGCAGGCGATCTCGTCGCCGGCGCCGGTCGAAGGCTCGACGGTCAACTGGCTGAACATCTTCTACGCGGTCGAATGGGCCGTCTTCGCCGGCTTCGCGTTCTACCTCTGGTACCGGCTCGCGCGCGACCGCTGGGAGCGCGAGCTCGAGGAATTCGAGGATGCCGCGGATCAATGAGCCGGTCCGGCGACTGCCCCGCTCACTTCACCGCCCCGCTCACTTCACCAGCCCCGGCCACACCACCGGCAGCGCCGTGAGGATCTGCTGCACGCAGATGGCCAGCAGGATCAGCCCGAACACCTTCTGGAAGATGTTCATCCCCGCCTCGCCGAGGAGCTTGGCCAGGTACGGGCCGAAGAAGTAGATGAGCGCCGTCGCCAGGGCCGAGATCGCGACGATGACGATGCCCCAGAGGTAGTCGGTGAGGGCGGGGTTCTCCTTCGCGAACGCGATCACCAGCGCGATGGCGCCGGGACCGGCGACGATCGGCATGGCCAGCGGCACGATCGCCGGATCCCCGTTGTTCTGCGCCGGTATGATCGCGCCGGTCCGCGTCATCATCGCCCACGCGATCGAGGCGACGAAAAGGAATCCGGCGATCTTCAGGGCCGGGATGCCGACCCCGAAGAACTGCAGGATCGTGGCGCCCAGCAGCAGCGACACGGTCAGTATCGCCATGACGCCCACGCCCGTCATGATCGCGATGCGGCGCTGCTGGGCCGGGGTCCGGCCCTCGGTGACGGACAGGAAGACGGGAAGGGTGCCGATCGGGTTGCAGATCGTGAACAGCGCGACGGCGGCGGTGATCAGGGTCGTCTCCTCGATGGCGCGCTCCTCGGGTCGCGCCCATCGTAGCGACTGCGCGGCGGTCTCAGAGGCGGGACCAGGCCTCCGTCAGCACGCCGCGGAGGATCTGCTCGATCTCGTCGAACTCGGCCGGACCGATCGTCAGCGGCGGTGCCAGCTGGATCACCGGGTCGCCGCGGTCGTCGGCGCGGCAGTACAGCCCCGCCTCGAAGAGGGCCTTGGACAGGAACCCGCGCAGCAGGCGTTCGGACTCGTCGTCGTCGAAGGTCTCCTTCGTGGCCTTGTCCTTGACGAGCTCGATGCCGAAGAAGTAGCCGTCACCGCGCACGTCGCCCACGATCGGCAGATCGGTGAGCCGCTCCAGCGCCGCCCGGAACAGAGGCGAGTTCTCACGCACGTGCGCGTTCAGCCCCTCTTCCTCGAAGACGTCCAGGTTCTCCAGCGCGACGGCGGCCGAGACGGGATGCCCGCCGAATGTGTACCCGTGGTAGAACGTCGTGTCGCCCGTGGCGAACGGCTCGTAGATGCGATCGCTGATCACCGTGCCGCCCAGCGGGGCATAGCCGCTGGTGACGCCCTTGGCGAAGGTGATCATGTCCGGCTGGTACCCGAACGCCTCGCACGCGAACATCGGGCCGATGCGTCCGAACGCGCAGATGACCTCGTCCGAGACCAGCAGCACGTCGTAGCGGTCGCAGATCTCGCGCACCCGCTGGAAGTAGCCCGGCGGCGGGGGGAAGCATCCGCCCGAGTTCTGGACGGGCTCCAGGAACACCGCCGCGACGGTGTCGGGGCCTTCGAACTGGATCATCTGCTCGATGCGGTCGGCCGCCCACACCCCGAACGCCTCGCGGTCGTCGGCCGGCCCCCCCATCTCGCCGGCGCGGTAGAAGTTCGTGTTCGGCACGCGGAATCCGCCCGGAGTCAGCGGCTCGAACATCGCCTTCATGTCGGGGATGCCGGTGATCGCCAGCGCCCCCTGCGGCGTGCCGTGGTAGGCGACCGAGCGCGAGATGACCTTGTGCTTGGTCGGCTTTCCGCGCAGCTTGAAGTACTGCTTGGCGAGCTTGAACGCCGTCTCGACGGCCTCGCCGCCGCCGGTGGAGAAGAACACCTTGTTCAGGTCGCCCGGCGCATACCCGGCCAGGCGGTCGGCCAGCTCGATCGCCGACGGGTGCGCGTACGACCAGAGGGGGAAGAACGCGAGCTGCTCAGCCTGTCGCGCCGCCGCCTCGGCGATGCGCCGACGTCCGTGACCGGCGTTGACGACGAACAGGCCCGAGAGGCCGTCGAAGTACTTCCTGCCGTCGACGTCCCAGATGTGATGGCCGTCGCCGCGGACGATGATCGGCACCCCATCGCGTTCCACCGTCGACTGGCGCGTGAAATGCATCCAGAGGTGGTCGCGCGCCTTCGCCTGCAGGTCGACGACGTCGTAGGCCGTGCTCGGGGCTTCGCTGGCGATGGTCATGGGGGCCTCCTTCGGGCGTCCTCCGACGATACTCCCGTCCGTCTCCGCCGTAGAATGGGGGCATGCCCGCCCCCAAGCCCGCCTCGTTCCCCAAGATCCGAGGGGCGCTGCGTTTCTACCAGATCTGCTCGGTCATCACGGGAACGTTCCTGCTGCTGCTGGTGACGGAGATGATCATCAAGTACGGCTTCGGCTACGAGCTGTTCATCGGCGGGTCCGGCGGCGCCGTGTGGTGGGCGCCAGTGGTCGAAGGCGCCGACGGGCACGTCTCCACCGGCGACGGCCTCAACGTCTCGATGACGATCCTCGTCGTGCACGGCTGGTTCTACGTCGTGTACCTGTTCTCGTGCTTCCGGGTGTGGAGCCTCATGCGCTGGCCGTTCTGGCGGTTCCTGCTGCTGGCCGCGGGCGGTGTGGTGCCGTTCCTCTCCTTCATCATGGAGGCCATCGTCGGCCGCGACGTCAAGCGGTACCTCGCGTCGCGCGAAGCGGGTGGCGGACCTGACGGCACCCACGCACTGTCCGACCACTCGACACTGACCACCACCATCCCGATCGAAGGAGACAGGTGACGACGCAGACCGACGGGGCGGCCGACACCCCGGCAGAGCACCGTCCCGTCCTCGTCGTCGACTTCGGCGCACAGTACGCGCAGCTGATCGCGCGCCGCGTGCGCGAGGCGGGCGTGTACAGCGAGATCGTCCCCCACTCCGCGACCGCCGCCGAGATCGCGGCCAAGAACCCGATCGGCATCATCCTCTCCGGCGGCCCGTCCTCGGTGTACGAGCCCGGCGCCCCGCAGCTCGATCCGGGCGTGTTCGAGCTGGGCGTTCCCACGCTCGGCATCTGCTACGGCTTCCAGGTGATGGCACAGGCGCTGGGCGGCGAGGTCGCGAACACCGGCCTGCGCGAGTACGGGGCGACGGATGCCTCGCTCAGCGCCGATGGCGGAGTGCTGCTGGGCGGCCAGCCCGACTCCCAGAACGTGTGGATGAGCCACGGCGACCAGGTCGCCCGGGCGCCCGAGGGCTTCGAGGTGCTGGCGACCACGGCGGCGACGCCGGTGGCCGCCTTCGGCAGCGACGAGCGCCGGCTCTACGGCGTGCAGTGGCATCCCGAGGTCCGGCACACCGATCACGGCCAGCAGGTCATCGAGAACTTCCTGCACAAGGCGGCGGGACTGCCCGCCGACTGGAACAGCGGCAACGTCATCGCCGAGCAGGTCGCCCGCATCCGCGAGCAGGTCGGCTCGGCGCGCGTCATCTGCGGCCTGTCGGGCGGTGTCGACTCCGCCGTGGCGGCGGCCCTCGTGCACGAGGCCGTCGGCGACCAGCTGGTGTGCGTGTTCGTCGACCACGGGCTGCTGCGCAAGGGCGAGCGTCAGCAGGTCGAGAAGGACTACGTGGCAGCCACCGGCATCCGCCTGGTCACCATCGACGCACGG
>DASSYC010000100.1:0-4198 GCA_035703465.1 Microbacterium sp.
GTCCACAACAGATCCCCGGAGGCTGACGTCCACAACAGAGGAGATGGTCACAAGTGAGGAGCCCGCAGCGCGAAACGCTCCTCGCGAGTGACCATCTCCTCGCGAATGAACACGCTCAGGCGTCGAATCGCCGCCGAAACAGGAGGAGAGCCTGATGAATGGACCCCGAACCGTCCGCGCGCCGCGCGGGCCCGAGCGCACCGCGAAGAGCTGGGGCGCCGAAGCCGCCAAGCGGATGCTCATGAACAACCTCGACCCCGAGGTCGCTGAGCACCCCGAAGACCTCGTCGTCTACGGCGGCACGGGCCGCGCCGCCCGCAGCTGGGCGGCGTACGACGCGATCGTGCGCACGCTGGACGAGCTCGAGCCCGACGAGACGCTGCTGGTCCAATCCGGCAAGCCCGTCGGCGTCTTCCGCACCCACGAGTGGGCGCCGCGCGTGCTCATCGCCAACTCCAACCTCGTCGGCGACTGGGCGACGTGGCCCGAGTTCCGCCGCCTCGAAGAGCTCGGCCTGACCATGTACGGGCAGATGACCGCCGGCTCGTGGATCTACATCGGCACCCAGGGCATCCTGCAGGGAACGTACGAGACCTTCGCCGCCGTCGCCCGCTCGCTCGGTCGCGACTCGCTGGCCGGCACCCTGACTCTGACCGCCGGCTGCGGCGGCATGGGCGGGGCGCAGCCGCTGGCGGTGACTCTCAACGGGGGAGCGGTGCTCATCGTCGACGTCGACGAATCGCGGTTGGCCCGCCGCGCCGAACGCGGCTACCTCGACGAGTACGCGACCGACCTCGATGCGGCCGTGGCACGCGTCCTGGCCGCCAAGGACGCCGGCGAGGCACTCTCGGTGGGAGTCGTCGGCAATGCCGCCGAGGTCTTCCCCGAGCTGCTGCGGCGCGGCACGCCCATCGACATCGTGACCGACCAGACCAGCGCCCACGACCCGCTCGCGTACCTGCCGGTCGGGGTGCGCGTCGAAGAATGGAAGGATGCCGCGGCCGCCGACCCGGAGGGCTTCACTGCGAAGGCGCGCGCGTCGATGGCGGCGCACGTGGACGCGATGGTGGGATTCCAGGATGCCGGTGCCGCGGTGTTCGACTACGGCAACTCGATCCGCGCCGAGGCGCAGCTGGGCGGGTGCGACCGCGCGTTCGCGTTCCCCGGCTTCGTGCCGGCCTACATCCGGCCGCTGTTCACCGAGGGCAAGGGCCCGTTCCGGTGGGTGGCCCTCTCCGGTGACCCGGAGGACATCGCCGCGACCGACCGCGCCGTGATGGAGCTGTTCCCCGACGACGCGCCGCTGCACCGCTGGCTCTCGCAGGCGAGCGAGAAGGTGCACTTCGAGGGGCTGCCCGCCCGCATCTGCTGGCTGGGGTACAAGGAGCGGCATCTCGCGGGGCTGAAGTTCAACGAGATGGTCGCCTCGGGCGAGCTGAAGGGGCCGATCGTGATCGGCCGCGACCACCTCGACTCGGGCTCGGTGGCCAGCCCCTACCGCGAGACCGAGGCCATGGCCGACGGCTCGGACGCGATCGCCGACTGGCCGCTGCTGAACGCGCTGCTGAACACCGCCAGCGGCGCGTCCTGGGTGTCGCTGCACCACGGGGGCGGGGTCGGCATCGGCCGCTCCATCCACGCCGGCCAGGTCACCGTGGCCGACGGCACGGAGCTGGCCGCTCAGAAGCTCGAGCGGGTGCTGATCAACGACCCGGGCACCGGAGTCATGCGGCACGTCGACGCGGGCTACGCGCACGCCGAGGAGGTCGCCCGCGAGCGCGGCCTGAAGGTGCCGATGCTGGACGAGTCGTGACCGCGACCGAGCTGCTCGCGCAGATCGCCGACATCGGCCGCGATCCGGTGCGCGGCGGCTACTCGCGGCACCTCTTCGATGACGCCGACCTTGCGCTGCGCAAGTGGTTCGCAGATCGCGCGCAGGAGCAGGGACTGCGTCTGGAGCAGGACGGCAACGCCAACATGTGGGCGTGGTGGGATGCCGGTGGCACGACCGCGTCCGCAGCGCCCGCCGTGGTCACCGGCAGCCACCTCGACTCGGTGCCCGGCGGCGGCGCCTACGACGGCCCGCTCGGGGTGGTGAGCGCTCTGGCCGCCGTGCAGGCGCTGCGCGAGGAGGGATTCGCACCGAGCAGGCCGATCGCCGTCTGCGTGTTCGCGGAGGAGGAGGGCGGGCGGTTCAACGCCCCGTGCCTGGGCTCGCGGCTGCTGGTCGGCGATCTCGGCCTGCCCGCGCTGGCCGACCGCGTCGATGCGGCGGGACACTCGTTCGCCGAGGTCTGGGCCGGCGCAGGCCGAGACGTCGACCGGATCGGCGCCGATCCGGCGCGGCTGGCCAGCATCGGCGTCTTCGTCGAGCTGCACGTGGAGCAGGGGCTCGATCTCGCGCACCGCGGCGCGCCTGTCGCGGTGGCCGAGGGCATCCTCGCTCACGGCCGCTGGCGCGCCACCTTCACCGGCGAGGGCAATCATGCCGGCACGACGCCGATGGACGGCCGGCGCGACCCGGTGGTGGCGGCCGCACAGGCCGTGCTCGCGGTGCGGCGGATCGCCGCGGCATCCGGCTCGCTCGTGCGGGGAACCGTCGGGCGGGTGGCGGCGGTGCCCGGCGGCTCGAATGTCATCGCGTCTCGCGCGCAGGTGTGGGTCGACGTGCGCGCCGCGCAGGAAGGTGAGGTGCGCGCGGCGGTCGCCCGGCTCGCGGCCGAGCTCACCGAGATCGCGGCGGCGGAGGGCTGTGACGTCGAGCTCGTCGAGGAGTCGTTCTCGCCGCGCGTGGACTTCGACCCGGTGCTGCGCGCGCGCCTGGCGAGGCTTCTGGGCGATGTGCCGGTGATCCCGACCGGTGCCGGGCACGACGCCGGCATCCTGTCAGCGCACGTGCCCAGCGCGATGCTCTTCGTCCGCAACCCCACCGGCGTCTCGCACGCACCCGGCGAGAGCGCCGAGGCCGCAGACATCGAGGCGGGGGTCGGGGCGCTCACGGCCGTGCTGCGCGAGCTTGCGGGAGCCCGCGGATGACGGCGGCCCGCCGGGTTCGCGCCGCCGCGGCGCTCGTGGACGACGCGTTCGCCCGCGATGCGGTCTTCACGGTGCGCGACGGCGTCGTGACGGCAATCGAGACGGATGCCGCGCCCGGCCCCGCCGACGACGCGTGCGACGTGCTCGTGCCCGGCGCGGTCGACGCCCACTCGCACGCCTTCCACCGGCTGCTGCGCGGCCGCACGCACGCCGACGGCGGCGACTTCTGGCAGTGGCGCATGCGCATGTACGCCGAGGCCGCCGCCCTCTCGCCGGAGAGCTGCGAAGCCGTTGCGACGCAGGTCTACGGGGAGCTTCGGGATGCCGGGTGCACCGCCGTCGCGGAGTTCCACTACGTGCACCACCGGCCCGACGGGTCGCCGTACCCCGACCACGACATGGAGCGCGCGCTCGTGCGGGCCGCGCAGGCCACGGGCATCCGGCTGCTGCTGCTGGACACGTGCTACCTGCGCGGCGGAGTCGGTCAGGAACTGCAGCCCGAGCAGCGCCGCTTCGGCGACGGGTCGGCACAGGCGTGGCTGGAGCGCTGGCATCGGCTGCGCGAGGCGCTCGCTTCGGAAGCTGATCGGCCGGATGCCCCCGGCGTGACACTCGGCGCGGCCATCCACTCCGTGCGCGCGGTGACGCCCGGAGACCTCACCGTCGTCACCGCGGGGCTGCCGGGCGAGGTGCCGCTGCACGTGCACGTCTCCGAGCAGCGTGCCGAGAACGATGCGACACTGCAGGCCTACGGCCGCACACCGGTGGAGCTGCTCGCCGATGCCGGGCTCCTGTCGCCGCGGCTGTCCGCGGTCCATGCCACCCACCTCACCGGCACCGACATCGATCTTCTGGGCGCTTCCGGCGCGACGATCGTGATGTGCCCGACGACGGAGGCCGATCTCGGCGACGGCATCGGCCCCGCGCCCGAGCTGCTCGCCGCCGGGGCACGCCTGGCGATCGGGTCGGATCAGCACGCGGTCGCCGACCCCTGGGAGGAGACCGCGCGCCTGGAGCTGGATCAGCGACTGCGTCTGGAGCGCCGCGGCGTGTTCACCCCGATGCAGCTGTGGCAGGCGATGGCCGGTGGCCGGCCCGGTTCGTCCGGATTCCGCGTGGGCGATCCCTTCGACGCGGTCGAGCTGGACGCGCGCTCTGCGCG
>DASSYC010000203.1:0-2919 GCA_035703465.1 Microbacterium sp.
GGATGGCCGGCCCTCTCGCATTGCTCGCGAGGGCCGAAGCGGGCCCACGCCGCCGGAGGCTCCGCGCGACGCGGAGCGGCGCGTGGAGTGGCGGTGGGGCGCATCCCGGCAGAGAGCCCTGATGAGGATTCGTCTTCATCGGGGCCTCGCCATATCTGCCGACTCGTGCCGGCGCGCCTGTACAGCACGGTTGAGGTCGGCGACGGCCAGGTCTCCGTGCACCGCAGCACCGGTCGTCACTCCTGAGGCCGCGGAGGCGACGAGCATGGCCATCGGCTCGCCAGCGTTGCCTGCGGTGAACACGCCGGGCACCGCTGTCGCCCCGCGAGGATCCGCAGCGATCTGTCGACCGAACGCGGTCGCGATGGCCTCGCCGCCCAGCGCCTCATACAGCTCGGCGCGCGCCTCGAAGCGGGGCGCGACGACCACGGCATCGACGTCGTAGGAGTCGCCTCCCTCCACCTCGACGCCGCGCACCTGGGTGCCGTCGACGCGGAGTCGTTCCACCCGGGGACGGATGGCGGCGACGCCGAGGGCGTCCAGCTGCGCCTGCTGCTCCGGAGTGGGGTCGGCAGCTTCATGGAGGAAGAGCACCACGTTCTCCGACAGCTGCCGGAAGAGCATGGCGTGATGCACGGCGATCTCGTCACGGCTGAGGATCGCGATGCGCTGGTCGCGCACCTCCCACCCGTGGCAGAACGGACAGTGCAGCACCGTGCGACCCCAGGCTTCACGCACCCCCGGCACATGCGGCAGCACGTCGCTCAGGCCCGTCGCCAGGACGACGCGGCGGGCGTGAACGCGGCGCAGTCCTCCGTCCACCTCGACGGTGAAGTCGTCGATCGTGCCGCGTGCGGCGGTGGCTGCCCCGTGGATGATGCGCACACCGTAGGACTCCGCTTCGGCACGCCCCTTGGCCAGCAGCTCCAGGGGCGGCACGCCTTCGTTTCCGAGCGCATTGTGGATGCCGTCTGCGGGCGCGTTGCGCGGCTCACCGGCGTCGACCACGACCACACGCCGGCGCGATCGGCCCATCGCGATCGCCGCGGCCAAGCCGGCCGCACCTCCGCCGATGACCACGACGTCGGCCTCGAGCGTCTCGGGGTCGGCGTCGACGCTCGTCGTTGCGAGCGTGGCGGGCGCGGCGGCGGAGGCCGTCGTGGCGCCGGTCTCAACATCCGGCCGAACGGCCACCCATATGGCGCGGCCGGCGGTCTCGCTGACCGAAGACGATCCGGCCCTGAGCTCGCGCTCGGCCGCGTTCAGCGCGACGAGATCCTCGCTCGACATCCGGTCGGCGAGTCGGTCCTGCCACCCCGACAGCTCAGCGGCCAGGTACGCGGCCCCCTCAGAAGTGTCGCCTGCCACGGTCAGATCCGTCAGCTCGCGCTGTGCGCCGGCGAAACCCGCCTCGGCCAGCAGTGCGGCCCAATCGGCCGTGGAGGGGTGACCGAGCGCTGCGAGTTCATCGACCAGACGACCCGCCAGTCCTTCCCGCCCGGTGCCCAGATCGTCGGGAGTGAACCTGGCCGACCCGTTCATCTCCGTCACCACCAGCACACCGCCCGGCCGCAGCGCCGACAGCGCACGCCGCAGCACCTGAGCCGGGTCGGCAGTGTGATGCAACGACAGCGACGCCCACACCACGTCCACGCCCTCGGGCACGACAGCCGTCCAGTCCTCGTCGAGATCGACCGTGTGGGCGTGCACACGGTCGGCGACGCCCGCTGCTGCGACAGCCGCCCTGAGTCGATCCAGCAGCTCCGCAGACGAGTCCAGGCAGTGCACTTGCGCCTCCGGGAACCGTCGTGCCAGAGCGACCGCTCCTGCGCCGGTGCCCGATCCCAGATCGAGCACGGTGCGGACCGGACGATCCAGAGCAGAAGCGACGCGATCCAGCCCGCGCGCGGTCACCTCCTGAGACAGCAGCGCCCCGCGCTCGTAGTGCGCGGCGAGGGCCTCCGAGAATCCGTGGTTGTGAGCGGGGTGATGGGCATCATGCGAAGTCATAGGGCGACACTAACCGGGATCTGCCGCAGTGGCATAGACTTTTGCGTATGACGCAAGAAAGACTGGATGAGGTCGTCCGGCAGAGGATACGAGGGCTCCGCCGCGCCCGCGGGTGGACGCTGGACACGCTGGCTGCTCGCTGTTTCGTGTCCACCTCCACGCTGAGTCGGATCGAGACCGGAAGCCGCCGCATCGCTTTGGAGCAGCTGGTCGCCATCGCCCGTGCCCTGGGGACCAGCGTGGATCAGCTCGTCGAACCCGAGGGCGACGAGGACGTCGTGATCCGCCCCGAACCCGAACCGATCGGCGGCGCCACGGTATGGCTCCTGTCCCGGGAGCGGGATCGTCGCGGCGTGACCATCGCCAAGATGCGCATCACCCCGGACCGCGACGTCCGTGGCACGCAGGTCCACCCCGGATACGAATGGTTCACCGTGCTCACCGGCACCGTCCATCTGCAGCTCGGCGAGCGCAGCATCCTCGTCCACGAGGGTCAGGCCGCCGAGTTCTCCACCATGACCCCCCATGCCGTCACCGCACCTGGAGGTCCCGCCGAGATCCTCACCATCTTCGACCATGACGGCGAGCAGGCCCACCTTCCCGGCCACAGCCACGCATGACGTCGAGGTGCGCATGGATGCCGCGGTCTATGCTGGCCGCGTACCGTCCCGGCGCGGCGGCGAGGAGGCCCGAGATGGGTGCGAACGACACGGTGATCGACGTTCGGCAGCTGACCAAGTCATACGGGCGCTTTGAGGCTCTCAAGGGCCTGGACCTGACCGTCGAGAGAGGTCAGGTGCACGGCTTCCTCGGCCCGAACGGCGCCGGCAAGAGCACGACGATCCGCGTGCTGCTCGGCCTGCTGCACGCCGACGGCGGTGAGGTCTCGCTCCTGGGCGGCGACCCGTG
>DASSYC010000084.1:0-13476 GCA_035703465.1 Microbacterium sp.
GCGCAGCTGTTCCTGAGCCCCCGCACAATCGAGGCTCACCTGCGCAGCATCTTCCGCAAACTCGACATCAGCTCGCGCCGGCAGCTGCGGGAGCTGTCTCTTCCCTGAGTGCCCGTGCGACATGCCCTGCGGGTGTCCGACTGGGAGATCGCGCACAACCCGACCCCGCTGGGCGATGAACTGCTGCGCGCGGCCGGTGTGATCGAGTGAAAGACCTATCGAACATCTTCCTGACCTAGTTGACGTTCTCTTCGTAGTTCTGTACTATTGAAGTATGGACCAGCTGACCGCTCTCGAGACCGCGGTGGCGGTGCTGCGTGGCAGGTGGGTGAACGGTTCGCCCGCGACGACGCCGGCTGATCTGGGGCGGACTCGGCTGGTTGAGGTGAACACCGCGCTGGCCGCCGTCCAGCGCCAGGTCGACGCGCTGCGCGCTTCGATGAGTGCCGAGATCGCTCGGGAGTCGCGGCCGGAGCTGGGGGCCGAGTCGCTGGCGAAACAGCAGGGCTTCCGCAACCCGGTCGCCCTGATCTCGGCGACCGGCGGCATCGCCCCCGGCGAGGCGGTACGGCTCATCAAGGTCGGCGAGGCGATCGCCTTGCGGCCGACCCTCACCGGCGATGCCGCACCCCCGCGCCACCCGCACGTGGCAGACGCCGTCAACGCGGGGCGCATCGGGCGCGATGCGGCGGCCGCCATCATCGGCATGCTCGACCGGGTGGCGATCCGTGCCGATCGCGAGGCCGCGGACCGGATCGAGGCGGTGCTCGCCCGGCAGGCCGAAGGACTCGCACTCGACCAGCTGGCGAAGGTCATCGCCCGCGCCGAAGCCCACCTCGACCCGGACGGGCTCGAACCCAAAGAGCGCGACGCCCGCGGGCAGCGTCACCTGCGCATGTATGAGCGGGACGGGATGCTGCACCTCAACGGCGCGGTCGACATCGAATCAGGCGCACCGATCAAAACCGCGATCGAAGCGATCGTCACCGCGGAGTTCCGGGCCGCCGCCGCCAACGACACCCCCGACCCCGACCTGCGGTCGGTCGCGCAGCGACAGGCTGACGCGCTCGCCCAGATCTGCAGCCACGCCCTGGCCTGCGACTCCGACCTGCCCACCGGCGGCGCCACCGTCGTCGTGCGCGTCTCGCTCGAAGACCTCCACGCCGACACCGGGCACGCCACCATCGATGGCATCGCCCAGCCGGTCACCATCAGCGCAGCACGCCGGATGGCCGCCGACGGCAGCATCATCCCCTGCGTGCTGGGCTCCACCAGCGACATCCTCGACTGGGGACGCGAGAAGCGCCTGTTCACCAAAGCCCAGAAGCTCGCCCTCACCGAACGCGACGGCGGATGCGCGATGTGCGGACTCTCCCCCGGGAAGACGAAAGTCCACCACCTGAGATGGTGGGCCAGAGACGCCGGACCCACCGACCTGAGCAACGGGATCCTGCTCTGCGAATCCTGCCACCACCGCATCCACGACAACGGCTGGGAGATCCGCATCGACGGGTCAGGCATCCGCGCCAGAGTCTGGTTCATCCCACCCCCGCACATCGACCCCAACCGAACCCCCAGACTCGGCGGACGCGCACGCTACGACTACCTCGCCGCCTGAACCGAGACACCACTCAGCCTTCGGACCGCGCAGCCCCTCGCGTCATGTCGACCAGACTGCCGACCGCCGATACCGCTGCAAGCGCCGGGCGCCGCTCAGCGAGCGGTACCCCGCTCGCATCCAGTGCAGCCAGGTAACGCTCGATCGCCTTGGCCGCCTTGGCCGCCTCGGCCGTCGCGGCCGTCGTGCCGTCCCCGTCCCCGTCGCCGTCCCCGTCCCCCGGCAATCCGGCCACCGCATCTGCGGTGTGACGCAGCGCCACCGTGAGCAGGTCCACGCGATCCGAACTCGCATCGGAGATCTCGGGGTATCGGGCCAGCAGGTCGGCGAGGTCACGGGCGAAGAATGTCGACCACTCCAGCATCCACCAGTCATCGTCGTTCTGCTTCTGCGCGCCACGTGTGTGCCGAGCCCGCGGGTTCGCCCGCCGACTCTCGGCACCCTGTCGCACATCGGCAGCCACGTCAGACGACAAGCCGGCGAGATCCTCCGCCACCCGCGCCAGCTCCGCAGAGCGGATGCTCCCCTCGCCTACCATGTCGGCCATCTGCCGCAGCGCATCGGCGATGCGTATGCGCAGCTCCGCAAGCCGCTGCCCCACCTCACGCAGGTACACGGGTGGGAAGACGTAGTTCGCCACTACCCCGACGACGACGCCGAAGGCCATCGTGATCAGGTAGGACAGCGAGAACTCGTCAGGCTGCCTTCCGCCGAGCAGCAGCACGAACAGCCCGGCGAAGGCGATCCAGGTGCGCCCGACGCCCAGAGCCTGGATGCCTCCGAGCAGCGCGCCGACCGCCACCACCAGCGCGACCGCGACGACACCGGGCGCGCCCGCAACCACCAGCAGCAGACCCCCCAGGCCGAGCAGGATTCCACTGCCGAGCCCCACCAGTGCGAGTGCGCCGCCGCGGAGGGAGTCAGCGACGGTGAGGTGCATGCTCACGAGCACCCCCAGCGGGGCGTAGTACGAGTAGTCGGCGTCCGCGAAGGGCAGGAGCGGAGCAAGGTACCAGGCGACCGTGGCCGCGCCGGCGGTCTTGAGCGCGAGGATCAGGCGTTCTGTCGCGACGACCGGACGGGCCGCGGCGAGCAGCGCACCGGAAGTGCGCCGTACCGGAGTGGACATGGCGGCGACGATACGTGGCCGCGCACCCGGGCCCACCGGGGGTTGACAGACGCGCGACGAATCCGAGCCCGCGATGTGTCAGGAACCCATGCTCTACTGGTCGCCGCGCAAGGACGAGCGCCGCGTGCCCCCGAGCACCAGCACCAGCCCCACGACGAGCAGCACCGCGCCGAATCCGGCGGCATACCACGCCGTGGCATCCGGGATCTCGAGGAATGTCGTGATGCCGAGGATCCGCGCCATGCCCCACGGCAGCAGCCCCATCTCGTCGTTCCACAGCGTCAGTGCCTGCTCCAGCCCGACGAACCCGACGACGACCGACGGCACGAGCAGCCCGCCGCCCGCCGATGCCAGCACCGCCCCAGTCGCCCGCCTCGCACCCAGCTGCGTCGCCAGCGCCCACCCCGCCGTCACGAACACCCAGACGAACAGGGCGAACGCCACCGTGATGTAGATCCCTCGCAGGATCGGATCGGTCCAGAACGCGTACCAGTACCCGCCCGGGCCCGAGAACCACAGCGCGAGCAGCGTCACGATGCATCGCAGCACGACCACCCCGCCGACGGCGGCGATCACCGGCCAGGGCGAGCGCGGCCCGACGAACAGCCGCACCAGCAGCGCGAACACGACCCACGCGGCGAAGACGACGGCGAGGTGCGTCCAGGACAGGAAGGATGTCTGCACCGCCCGCGTTGCGACCAGCAGCCCCACCGGCACGACGATGATCAGCCACCTGTCCAGCGGCAGGAACCCGAGGGTCGACTCGCGTGCCCGCCAGGGCCGGGTCGCGCCCAGCCACGATGCCCGGGCCGCCGCGGCGCCCGGCCGGCGCACCAGCCGTGTGCGGGCACTCAGGATCCCGATCAGCACCCACGCCAAGGCGAGCGCCAGCAGCACGCGCGCGGCCCACGCCATCGCGGCATCGCGGTCACCGGGTTCGAACCCGAGCTCGGTGCGGATGCCGAGCACCTCGCCGAGGCCGACCCCGAGCCCCGCGCCCAGTCCGAGCAGCACCAGAGCGGTGACGATGGCGAGGATCCCCCTGCGCCCGGCCGTCGTCATGCTCCGACCATAGCCCGCGTGTCAGCTGCGAGCGGACACCCGTACCGTCGTGACACCGCCGTCGACCAGGACGACCGTGCCGGTCGTCGACGCGGCGCGCGGAGAGGCGAGGTTGGCGATCGCGAACGCAACCTCGTCGGCGGTGACCAGACGCCCGATCGGCTGCCGTTGCCGCAGATTCTGGGCCGCCGCCTCGGGGTCATCGGCCGCGTCGAGCAGACGCCGCACCCAGGGCGTGTCGGCGGTGCCCGGCGCCACCGCGTTGACCCGGATGCCGTCGGCCAGATGGTCGGCGGCCATCGCATACGTCAGAGCGAGGACCGCCCCCTTCGTCGCGCTGTACAGCGCGCGCTGCGGCAGGCCGTTCACACTGACGATGGAGGCCGTGTTGACGATCGCCGCCGCCTGCGACCGCCGCAGCCACGGCAGCGCGTGCCGACTGGTCCGGGCGATGCCGACGACATTGACGTCGAAGACGCGGTGCCACTCGGCATCGTCGTTGGCTTCGACATCCCCCGTCGCGCCGATGCCGGCATTGTTCACGAGAATGTCGATGCCCCCCGTCTCGCCGGCGATCGCCTCCATGGCCGCGCGCACCTCTGCATCGACCGTGACGTCGGCACGAGCCCCGGGCGCATCGCCCAGCTCGCGGTCGATTGCCAGGGCGCGCGCGCCCCGGCCGGCGAGCTCGCGCATGGTGGCGGCGCCGATGCCGCTGGCGCCGCCGGTCACGACGGCGACGAGTCCCTCGAGGTCGTTCACGTCACTTCTCCTTCTGGCCGAGCCTTCTTGCGCAGGCTATTGTGCGCGGCCGATCTCCACGTGGATCTTGGGTCCCGGGCCGGCTCCGGCAGGGCGCTCTCCGGCGAGCACCGCGGGCAGCTCATCCAGCCGCACAGCCGCGGCGACGAGCGGACGCGGGTCGACCGCCCCCGACGCGTACGCCGCGATCGTGCCGGACAGGCCCGGCGATGCGCTCAGGACGCCCACCGCCGTCACGTCGTTGATGGCGAGCTCGCGTGTGTCGATCAGGCTCGGTGTGCCGGCGAGCCCCACATAGACCACACGCTTGCCGGGCTCGACGAGCTCGACCGCGAGCGCGGGAAGATCCGGCGAGAAGGATGCCTCGATGACCGCGTCCCACGGCAGGTCGGGCACGTCGTCGAGCATCCACACCCCGTCGAACCCCAGGCTGCGCGCGAACTCGAGGGAGCGGCCTGGGCGTCCGAGCACATGCACCTCGGCACCCGCGGCGCGGGCGAACATCGCGCTGAGCAGTCCGATGGTGCCCGGGCCCAGCACGAGGCAGCGGTCGCCGGGCTGCAGCTGCGCCGCGCTCACGGCGCGGAACGCATTGCCGCCGGGCTCGACCATCGCCCCCGCCGTGTCATCCACGGAGTCGGGCAGCGCGTGCAGCGCGCGGACGGGCACCGCGAGGCGGTCCGCGAGCGCGCCAGGGCGGCCGCCTCGGATCCCGATCTCCTCGCGGAATTCGCACACGTGCTGCAGGCCGCGCGCACAGCGGCGACACGAGCCGCAGCCGAGCATCGTGTCACCCATGACCCGCCGGCCCCGCCATGCCGGATCGACGCCGTCGCCGACCTGCGCGACGACGCCCGCCCACTCGTGGCCGATGCGCAGCGGGTAGTGCTCGTGCCCGGAGTGCAGATACTGCATCTCGCCGGTGAAGAACTCCACATCGGTGCCGCAGATCCCCGCACGCCGTACGTCCACGATGACCTCGCCGGGCACGGCGACCGGCTCGGCGACCCGCTGCACCTCGGCGCGACGCGGCGCCGTGATGACGAGTGCCCTCATCGCACGATCCCGCTCCACAGCCGCGGCGGTGCACCCGGCACGCCCGGCACGAAGGTGAAGAGCCGGCCGGAGAGGGGATGCCGCGCCATCGCCGCCTCGTCGAGGTGCTCCTGCGCGGTCGTGATCACGAGGGCGCCGAGGTCGTCGCCGGCGAACCCCGGGCACGAGGTGTGCGGGGCGGGCACGTCGACCCGCCCCACGAGCGCGCCGTCCGGGGCGATGCGCACGACGCATCCCTTCCCCCACAGCGCCACCCACAGGTGGTCCTCGGCATCGACGGCCATGCCGTCGGGGAAGCCGTCCGCGATCCGCGCGAACAGGCGCCGCGGCCCGGTCGCCCCGGTGGCGGGGTCGCAGTCGCGAACGAAGATGCGCTGCGCGATCGTGTCGACCGAATACATCCGCTTCCCGTCGACCGACCAGCCGAGCCCGTTCGACAGGGTGAGGTCGTCGTCGACGACGGTCACCTGCTCGTCGGCGTCGATCCGCAGCAGCACTTCGGGACCGGGGCCCTTCGTGCCCGCCAGCATCGTGCCGGTCGGATCGGGCCGGGCGTCGTTGAACCGGCGGTCGTCGCCCGAGACGAGCTCGCGGCCCGATCGCAGCGTGCCATCGGCGTCGCGGTAGTGCAGGCGGTGCGTGCCGGCCACGACGACGGCGCCCTCCTGCGACACAGCCACGGCGCCGGCGGTTCCTGGCACAGTCCACTGCTCCTCCACCGTGATGGCACCGCCCTCGAGGCGCCCGGTCAGCACCGTGCCGCTGTCGATGTCGACCCACAGCAGGCGTCGGCGCACCGGATCCCAGGTCGGTCCCTCGGCAAGGTAGTAGGCGGTCTCGGTGGCCGGCTTGGCCGTTCCCAGCGACGGCGCGTCCGCCGGATCGAGCGGGACCTGCTCGGCTGCCGGCGAGGTGTCAGTGCGACTCACGAGAGACCTGCGATCCGCTCGAGCCGACCAGGAAGTCGAGGTCGGCCCCCTGATCCGCCTGCATGACGTGGTCGACGTAGAGCCGCTCCCAGCCGCGGCGCGGGGCAGCGTAGGCCGATACGGTCGCCTCGTTCGGCACGCGTGCGGCGAGCTCCTCGGCGGGGACGAGGAGCTCAAGGCGACGACCCCGCACGTCGAGGGCGATGATGTCGCCGTCGCGCACGAGCGCGAGCGGGCCGCCGGCCGCAGCCTCGGGCGTGACGTGCAGCACGATCGTGCCATATGCCGTTCCCGACATACGGCCGTCGCACACGCGCACGATGTCGCGAACACCCCGCTCGAGCAGCTTCTTGGGCAGCGGCATGTTGGCGACCTCCGGCATCCCGGGATAGCCTTTCGGGCCGCAGCCGCGCAGCACCATGACGCTGTTCTCGTCGATGTCGAGGTCGGGGTCGTCGACGCGCGCGTGGAAGTCCTCGATCGAGTCGAACACCACCGCTCGCCCGCTGTGCGTGAGCAGGTGCGGCGACGCGGCGGCGGGCTTGATGATCGCCCCGCCCGGAGCGAGCGACCCCCGCAGCACGGTGATGCCCGCGTGCGGCTGCAGCGGCGCCGCCCGCGCCGCGATCACGTCGGCGTCCCAGACCAGCGCCTCGTCGAGTCCCTCCACGAGCGGCCGGCCTGTGACGGTGAGCGCAGTCGGGTCGAGCAGGTCGCGCACCTCGCGCAGCACGGCGCGCAGGCCGCCGGCGCGGAAGAAGTCGTCCATGAGATGGACCCCTGCCGGCTGCAGGTTCACCAGCAGCGGCACGTCGGCGCCGATGCGGTCGAAATCGTCGATCGAGAGGTCGATGCCCAGTCGCCCGGCGATCGCCAGCAGGTGCACGACCGCGTTCGTCGAACCTCCGATGGCCGCCAGGGCGACGATGGCATTGCGGAAGCTGCCCTCCGTGAGGAACGTCGACGGGCGCCGATCCTCCGCGACGAGCCGAACCGCCAGCCGGCCGGTCTCGTGCGCCCCCTCGCGCAGACGCGAGTCCGGGGCGGGTGTGCCTGCCAGACCCGGCACGACCACGCCGAGCGCTTCGACCACCAGCGCCATCGTGGATGCCGTGCCCATCGTGTTGCAGTGCCCCTGCGACCGGATCATCGACGACTCAGACGCCAGGAACTGGGCCTCGCTCAGGGTGCCTGCCCGCACCTCCTCACTCAGACGCCACACGTCGGTGCCGCAGCCCAGGGCGACGCCCCGGAAGGTGCCGGTGAGCATGGGCCCGCCCGGGACGACGATGGCGGGCAGATCGACGGATGCCGCAGCCATCAGCAGTGCGGGAATCGTCTTGTCGCATCCGCCCAGCAGCACCACACCGTCGATGGGATTCGCGCGGATCAGCTCTTCGGTGGTCATCGCGGCGAGGTTGCGCCACAGCATCGCGGTGGGCCGCACCTGGGTCTCGCCGAGCGACATCGTGGGCATCTCCAGCGGGATTCCGCCCGCCTCGTACACCCCGTCGTGGACCGACCGGGCGATGTCGACCAGATGCGCATTGCAGGGGGCGAGGTCGGACGCGGTGTTCACGATCGCGATGTGCGGACGACCCTCGAACGCGTTCGCCGGCATGCCACGGCGCATCCAGGCGCGATGCAGGTACGCGTTGCGGTCGCGGCCGCCGTACCACTGCGCGCTGCGCAGGCTCGGTTGATCGGTCATACGACGCCAAGGTATCGCTTCCGCGGCCCGCACGCTCGGCTGGCTCGCAGGCGCCGCGCCTACGCTGAGCCCACGCACGACGGGAGACAGAGTGAGACGCACAGCGGCCATCGCCGGAGCACTGCTCCTGCTCTCGCTCACCGCGTGCGCGACCGTCGCCCCGGGCGAAGGAGGACCCGTGACCGAGCAGACCCAGCCGACACAGCCCGCCAGCACCCGCTTCCCCACCGTCACGCCGGGGTCGCTCGCCCCGGGCCTCGGCCCGGGCCAGCCGGTCGCCTCGGGAGACCCGACAGACGTCCCGCCGGCGCGCTGGGACGCGATCGTCGCCGACCTCGAGAGCCGCGGCGTCTCCGGCGACCCCGAGCTCGTCACCGCCCTGGCGGTCACGTGGACCAGCGGCGCCCTCGGCTGCGGCAAGCCCGGTCAGTCGTACACCCAGGCGCTCGTGGACGGGATGCAGGTGATCGTCACCGCCGACGGCGCCACCTACGACTACCGCTTCGGGCGCAGCGACACCCCCGTGCTCTGCACGAACTAGCGCGCGAGGGCGCACGAGCGCGTACGAGCTAGCGGAAGAACGCGACCCCGAGATCGGGATGGTCGATGAATACGCCGTCGACCCCGGCATCCCGCAGCTCCCCCCACTCGCGCTGGTGGTCGCCGAACGCGGCCGGTCCGCCCGGCAGCCGGAAACGCCGCGCGAGGAACGCATTCTCGGGACGGCAGGTCCAGACGTAGACCTGCAGCCCGCGCTCGTGAGCGTCCGTGACGAGCGAGCTGTCACCGAGGATCAGCCGCTTGTTCACGCTGATGCCGTCGAACCGTCCCGCGAGGGTGTCGAGCCCGGTCGGCTGCGTGAGCCAGCGATAGGAGGGAGCCGCACGCCCCTGTGCGACGACCAGATCGTACGGCCGCCCGACGGCCTCGATCAGGTGCACGTATGAGCCGGGCACGCCCAGGCTCTGCAGCTCGCCCAGCACCGTCGGCTCGAACGACTCGATCACCAGCGACTGCTCCCCGGTCGCCCAGCCCGCCTCGCGCAGCTCGGCGGCCACCAGCTGCGCGACATCCCAGCCCTGCTGCGCGAAGTGCGTCGCGTGCTTGATCTCCAGCACCACTCCGATCCAGCGCTGCTGATCGATTGAAGCCGCCCATACGAGGTCGAGCACGTCGCGCACACGCAGCACCGGCTCAACGTCGTCGAACGCGGCGCTGCCGGGCCGCAGCCCGGGCAGCCGCTCACGGCAGCGCAATGTCGCCAGCTCGTCGGCCGTGAAGTCCTCCGTGAACCAGCCGGTCAGCTCGATGCCGTCGACGGTCTTCGTGGTGCGGCGATCGGCGAACTCCGGTCGGTCGGCGACATCCGTCGTCCCGGAGATCTCGTTCTCGTGCCGCACCACCAGCACGCCGTCGCGCGACACCACCACATCGGGCTCGACGGCATCCACGCCACTGGCCAGCGCCAGCGCGTACGACGACCGGGAGTGCTCGGGCCGGTAACCGGGGGCTCCGCGGTGGCCGATGACGAGGGGATGCCTGCGGCTCACGGTTCCACGTTAACGGCAGTTCATGGGGTGATCACAGGTTTCCCCCGCCGCCGCGAGGGCCGGTTCCGATACGCTGGACCGACAGCTTCCCAGCGAAAATCAGGAGTGTGAGAGCGATGGCCCTCAACAACCCCGCATTCAACAACCCGGCGTTCCAGGATCCGCGCGCCGTCCAGACCTACCCGGGCGGACAGCAGGCCGGCCGGATCGGCGGCGGCACGACATCGCGCGCCACCACGGACCTCGCTGCCAACGCCCAGCTCGAAGGGGCGTTCGCGGCTCCGCCTGCCGGCGCCATCGAGACCGGCCGGATGACCGTCGAGGATACCGTGCTCAAGACCGTGGCGCTGTTCGCGGTTCTCCTGGTCACCGCAGCCGTCGGCTGGTTCTGGACGATGCTGCCGGTCACGGCGACGAACCCGAACCCGACGATCGTGCCGTGGATCGTCGGCGCGCTCGGCGGCTTCGTGCTCGCGATGGTCGTCATCTTCACCTCGCGAAAGAAGATCCGGCCCGCACTGATCTTCGCCTACGCCGCCTTCGAGGGACTGTTCGTCGGCGGCATCTCGGCGTTCTTCGAGTTCATGTGGCCGGGGATCGTCGTGCAGGCGACCCTGGCGACGCTCGTCGTGGTCGGTGTCACTCTGGCCCTGTTCGCGAGCGGCAAGATCCGTGCGTCGAAGCGGGCCACGAAGATCTTCATGATCGCCATGATCGGCTACCTGGTCTTCTCGCTGGTCAACCTCGTGCTGATGTGGACGGGGGTCGCCCCGGGCGCCTTCGGCCTGCGCAGTCAGGAGATCTTCGGCATCCCGCTCGGCCTCATCATCGGCGTGCTCGTGGTCATCATGGCGGCGTACTCACTGGTGCTCGACTTCGATTCGATCCAGCAGGGCGTGCGCAACGGCGCCCCCCGCCAGTACGGCTGGCTCGGCGGCTTCGGCATCATGGTGACAGTCGTGTGGCTGTACCTCGAGATCCTGCGCATCATCGCGATCGCACGCTCGCAGTAAGCCTCGTGCCGAGAGAGGGGTCGTCCGATCGGGCGGCCTCTTCCTCATGCGCGGCGCCGGCGCAACCCCGTCGCGGCGCCGGTGGCTCGGGGCTAGCGTGAGACGATGGCCGACGAGACCCACCTCGACATCGACGGGCAGCGGGTGCGCATCTCGCACCCCGGCAAGATCGTGTTCCCCGAGCCCGGGCTGACCAAGCTCGATCTCGTCCAGTACTACCTCGCCGTCGCCGACGGGGCGCTGCGCGGCGCGGGCGGCCGGCCGATGGTGCTCAAGCGCTTCGTCAAGGGCATCGACGCCGAGCCCTTCTTCCAGAAGCGGGTGCCCGAGAACCGTCCCGATTACATCGACACCGCCACGCTGCACTACGCCTCGGGCCGGTCGGCCGAGGAGGCAGTGATCCGAGACGCCGCCGGGCTTGCGTGGGTCGTGAACCTGGGATGCCTCGACCTCAACCCGCACGCGGTGCGCGCCGAGGACCTCGACCATCCGGATGAGCTGCGCATCGACCTGGACCCGATGCCCGGCGTGGACTGGGCCCAGATCGTCGACGTCGCCTTCGTCGTCCAGGACGTGCTGGACGACATGGGCCTGGTCGGCTGGCCGAAGACCAGCGGATCGCGGGGCATGCACATCCTGGTGCGCATCGCGCCGCAGTGGGAGTTCCGCGAGGTGCGGCTCGCGGCGGAGACCCTCGCCCGCGAGGTGGCGGACCGCGCGCCGGGGCTGGCCACCGCGCGATGGTGGAAGGAGGAGCGCGGCGAGAGCGTCTTCGTCGACTTCAACCAGAACGCCAAGGACCGCACCGTGGCGTCGGCCTATTCGGTGCGGCCACGCTCCGACGCGCGTGTGTCGACGCCGCTGTCGTGGAGCGAGGTGCGCGACGCGCGCCCCGAGCAGTTCACGGTGCGCACCGTCCCGGACCGGTACGCCGAGCACGGCGACCCGCACGCGGGCATCGACGACGCGGTCGGCAGCCTCGACGGCCTGCTGCGCCTGGCAGACGAGCTCGGCCCCGCCGAGAAGCCGCCCCGGAAGGGGGATGATGCCGGTCGACGCGTCTCGATGATGCCGCTCATCGAGATCGCCCGCACCAAGACCAAGCCCGAGGCGGAGGCGGCTCTCGAACAGTGGCAGGCGAAGCATCCGGATGCCGCGGCCCTCCTGCATCCCGCCGACGTCCTCGTCGACGGCATGCGCGGGTCGAGTTCGCTCTGGTATCGCGTGCGGATCAACCTGCAGCATGTGCCCGAGGCAGACCGCCCTCCGCAGGAGGAGCTGATCGCCGACTACGACCCCTGGGCTGGGAGGACCTGACCCGGCCGACCAGAAGAGATCAGGACTCGGGCTCGATGCGGAAGACGGGGAAGCCCGGGGCGATCTCGAGCAGCCGATCGTCGGACGAGGATGCGTCAACGCCCTCGAAGAAGCGCCCGACTTCCCAGGCCCACGCGCGCAGGTACTCGCGCAGGATCGGGGGCTTGGCGGCATCTTCGATCTCGGATGCCCGGAAGACCTCCACTCGCCGCCCCTTGCGCAGCTGGCCGGTACCCGCGACCCGCAGGTTGCGCACCCACTGGGTGTGGCCGCGCGGGGCGACCAGGTATCGCCGACCGGACACCCGCAGCGGGTTCACCGGCGTCGTGCGCCACTCGCCGCTGGACCGGCCCCGCACCGCGAGCATTCGGCTGCCTGCCAGGGGCAGGCCGATGCGCGTCAGGAATCCGACGATGCCGTTGAAGACGGCATCGAATCCGGTCGGCTCGACGTATCTGGCCATCACTCCCACTCGATGGTGCCCGGCGGCTTGGACGTGACATCGAGCACGACGCGGTTGACCTCGCGCACCTCGTTCGTGATGCGGTTCGAGATGCGCGACAGCACGTCGTAGGGCAGCCGCGTCCAGTCGGCGGTCATCGCGTCTTCGCTGGAGACCGGCCGCAGCACGATCGGGTGCCCGTAGGTGCGACCGTCGCCCTGCACGCCCACCGAGCGCACGTCGGCCAGCAGCACGACCGGGCACTGCCAGATCTCGCCGTCCAGGCCGGCGGCGGTCAGCTCGGCACGCGCGATCGCGTCGGCCTCGCGCAGGATCTCGAGGCGGTCGAGCGTCACCTCGCCGACGATCCGGATGCCCAGCCCCGGGCCGGGGAACGGCTGACGCTCGACGATCGCGGCAGGCAGACCCAGCTCGCGTCCGATCGCGCGCACCTCGTCCTTGAAGAGCGTGCGCAGCGGCTCGACGAGCTCGAACTGCAGGTCGTCGGGGAGACCGCCCACGTTGTGGTGCGACTTGATGTTCGCAGTGCCCGATCCCCCGCCGGACTCGACGACGTCGGGATACAGGGTGCCCTGCACGAGAAAGCGGATCGGCTCGCCGTCGGCGGCCGCCTCCTCCACCAGCGAGAGCTCGGCCGCCTCGAAGGTGCGGATGAACTCGCGCCCGATGATCTTGCGCTTCTCCTCCGGATCGCTCACCCCGGCGAGCGCGTCGAGGAAGCGCTCCCGTGCGTCGATGGTGACCAGGCGGATGCCGGTGGCTGCCACGTAGTCCTTCTCGACCTGCTGACGCTCGCCCTTGCGCAGCAGCCCGTGGTCGACGAACACGCACACCAGCTGGTCGCCGACGGCCTCGTGCACGAGGGC
>DASSYC010000165.1:0-28832 GCA_035703465.1 Microbacterium sp.
CGGCACCGCCGTGCTGGCGTGCCTGCGCCTGCTCGTCTCGCCCGGGTACGGGTACGGGCTGCTCGAGGAGCTCGACCGGCGCGGGTTCGCCACCGACGCGAACACGCTCTATCCCCTGCTGCGCCGACTGGAGAAGCAGGGGTTCCTCACCAGCGAGTGGAACACCGACGAGGCGCGGCCCCGCAAGTTCTACCGCACCTCGGCAGCCGGCATCCGTCTCGCCGATTCCCTCACGCAGGACTGGCTCGCGCTCACCCGGGCGATCGCCGGTCTCACCGATCCGGAGAACTGACATGATCCGCACGAACCTGACTGAGCGATACATCGCCGCGACCGTCCGGAGCCTGCCGCAGAACGCGCAGGCCGACGTCCGTGCCGAGCTGCAGACGTCCATCGATGACGCCGTCGAGGCACGCGTCGACCAGGGCGAGGGCAGAGCGGATGCCGAGCGCGCCGTGCTGAACGGGCTCGGCGATCCGGCCGCGCTCGCCGCCGGCTACGCCGACCGCCCGCTGCACCTGATCGGGCCGCGCTACTTCCTCACCTGGTGGCGGCTGCTGAAGCTCCTGCTCGTCATCGTGCCGGTGGTCGCGGCCGTCGGTGTCGCGATCGGGCAGGCGGTCGCCGAGGCGTCGATCGGGGACGTCATCGGCCAGGCGCTCGGCGTCGCGCTGTCGGCCATCGTTCATGTGTCGTTCTGGGTGACGCTGGTCTTCGCCGTCCTCGAGCGCACGACCGGCACGGCGCGGCTGCCGGCGTGGAACGTCGACCACCTTCCGGAGCCGCGGGCGAGCGGGGTGGGGCGATCCGAGCTCATCGGGTCGCTGGTGTTCCTCGGAGCGGCTGCCGCGGCGATCGTGTGGGATCACTTCCGCGGACTCGCGTACGCGGGCGGCGAGTGGGTCTCGGTGCTCGACCCGGGCATGTGGCCGTGGGTGATCACCGGGCTGTTCATCCTCATGGCGGCCGAGGCGGCGCTGGCGATCGCGGTGTACGCGAACGGGCGGTGGACGCGCTGGCTGGCCATCGCCAACACCGTCCTGGCCGTCCTCGCGGCCAGTCTGCTCCTCACTCTGCTCGCGCGGGGCGAGCTCGTGGACCCGGCCTTCCTGCAGGCCGTGTTCCTCGACAACGGCGTGGAACCGGATGCGCTGCGCATCCTGGCAGTCCTCCTCGGATTCGGCATCGCGGGCATCGCAGCGTGGGACATCGTCGACGGCTGGCTGAAGACCCGCCGCGATGCCCGTCGATAGGCTCGGGACCATGACGGTTTCGGAGCTGTTCGATCCAGCCGAGTGGGATGCCGCCGGTGGCGCCGCGAGTGAGTTCACCGACATCACCGCGCACGTCTCCAAGGACGGGCGCATCGCCCGGATCGCGTTCGATCGGCCCGAGGTGCGCAACGCGTTCCGCCCGCACACGGTCGATGAGCTGTACCGCGCGCTCGACGCGGCCCGGCAGGATCCGCGCGTCGGCGTCGTGCTGCTCACCGGCAACGGACCCAGCCCGAAGGACGGCGGGTGGGCGTTCTGCTCCGGCGGCGATCAGCGCATCCGCGGCCGCGACGGGTACAAGTACTCCGATGCCGAGACCGCAGTCGTCGAAGGCATGACGCATGCCGCAGTCGGCCGCCTGCACATCCTCGAGGTGCAGCGGCTGATCCGCTTCATGCCGAAGGTCGTCATCGCCGTGGTGCCAGGCTGGGCCGCCGGCGGCGGGCATTCCCTGCACGTGGTGTGCGACCTCACCATCGCCTCGGCCGAGCACGGCCGGTTCAAGCAGACCGACGCCGACGTGGGCTCCTTCGATGCGGGGTACGGGTCGGCGTACCTCGCGCGGCAGATCGGGCAGAAGCTCGCCCGGGAGGTGTTCTTCCTCGCGGAGGAGTACTCGGCCCAGCGCGCCTACGAGATGGGTGCCGTCAACCGCGTCGTGCCCCATGCGGAACTCGAGCGCGAGGCAGTGGCGATGGCACGGGCGATCCTGACGAAGTCGCCCACCGCCGTGCGCATGCTGAAGTTCGCCTTCAACGCGGTGGACGACGGGCTCGTCGGGCAGCAGGTGTTCGCCGGCGAGGCCACTCGCCTCGCGTACGGCACCGATGAGGCGGTCGAGGGGCGCGACGCGTTCCTGGAGAAGCGCGAGCCGGACTGGTCGCCCTACCCCTGGCACTTCTGACGCCGCCTCGTCGCGTCCGCAGGGACGATGCATGATGGAGCCATGTCTGCTGCTCACCGTCCCGGCCTGCGGGTGACGGCTGAGCTCACGATCCCCGAGTCCGAACTGTCGTGGCGGTTCTCGCGGTCGTCCGGTCCGGGCGGGCAGGGGGTGAACACCGCCGACTCCCGGGTCGAGCTGGTGTGGGATGCCGCAGGGTCGACCGTCCTCTCACCGCTCCAGCGCGAGCGGCTCCTCGAGCGACTGAGCGGTCGCCTGGTGGGTGGAGTGCTGACGATCGCAGCATCCGAGCATCGCGAGCAGCTGCGCAACAGGGACGCGGCGCGTGCTCGGCTGGTCGCCGCGGTGGCCGACGCCCTGCGGCCGCCCGCACCGCCGCGCCGACCGACGAGGCCGAGCAGGAGTGCGAAGGAGCGGCGACTGAAGGCGAAGAAGCACCGCGCCGACGTCAAGCATCTGCGTCGACCGCCCCTGGACTGAGGGGCTTACGGCGAGGGTGACGCGTCGGCGAATTCGGGGTCGGGGATGAAGCGGAGTGTGGGTGGTGGCCGGTCGGTGTAGATCCGGCCGGTGGGGCTGGTCCACACGAGCACCCCGTCGTCGGGTTGTTCGACCTGCCAGGCGGTGTGGTGAGCATGTGGTGCCGACGACACAGGTGCTCGAGGTTGCAGGTGCTGCTGTGGCCGCCGTGGGCGTGGTCGATGGTGTGGTCGATGTCGCACCGCCAGACGGGCATCCGGCATCCGGGGGCTCGGCAGTGCTCGTCGCGGGCTTGCAGGTGCCGGCGCTGCGCCCCGGTGGGGAACCGGCGGTCCACCGCGGCGACGTGCCCGGTGGCCGGGTCGGTGAGCACCCGGTGCCACAGGGTCGCGGCTCCGGCGATCTGCCGGGCGGTGTCCGCGTCGATCGGGCACTTCCCGGCCAGTGTCGCCGGGGTGCGGGATGGCTGGCCGATCAGGATGAGCATGGGGACGGTGATCTGCACAATCCCGCGGATCGCGCCGAGCCCGTCCCCGCCGTGCCGGTCGGCGGCCTCGGCGGTGGGATGCCCGGTCAGCAGCAGGTCGCAGAACAGGTCTGCACGGATCTGGTCCAGCGTCCGCACCGACGGCACCGCTTCGCCATCGGTCGTCGCCCGCGCGGCCGCGGTCTTCTCTTCTTCGGCGATGACCCGGGCCATCTGGGTGAGCCGGTCGTGCAGTCCGAACCCCAGCGCGGCCGGCACCAGGGCGGTGACCTGAGCCATCGCATCGTCCGCCTCACGCACCTCGACCCGCCGGTCCTCCCGGGCAGCCCGGTGCCGGTCGGTCAGGGTGGTGGGGATCAGCTGCTCCGCGACCGCTTTCGCGGTCGCCCGCAGCCGCCCAGTCGTGGTGGGCTCGGTCGCCAGGTCGAGGATCAGCGACTCGTACTCGGCACGTGCGGCGTCGTCGTCGATGCGGCGTCCCTCGTCCACGATCACCATCACTTGGGCGCGGGAGACCCGGCCGGCGGCGAACACCTCGAACGTGGACGGGAACCGGTCCCGCAACTCGGCGGCATCGGCCATATGCCCGGCGATGGTGCGATCCGACATCCCGACAGCCCAGGCCAGTTCGGCCGCCATCGACCGCACCCGCAGATCCGGGGTCGCCCCCTGCGTCCCATCCGCGAGCGCGTAATCCAAAGACTCTGCCAGCACCCGCTGCTTCACCGCCTCCCACCGGGCCACCTGGGAGACCGCGTGCTCCCACTGGCCGACCAGGTGCTCACGGTGCAGCAGGTCGGCCTCAGTCGCGGGAACGAGCGTCGGTGTGAGCAGGGCTTCCAGGGCGGCCAGCTCCACCGCGTCCGGGTCGACCTCGTACGGGTCGACCCACTCCGCGGCGCGCTGTTCGCGTTCGGCCCACAGCAGCGCCTCGATCTCGGCGGGGATCACGGGTGGCTCCTGCATGCTTCCATCATGACAGGACCCTCCGACATCCATTCTATGCTCCGACGTCTATCGACAGCCCAACAGGGGAGCATACGATCGAGTGCCATGTGGCCCGTCGACAAGCACGGGGAGGCCCCGGGCGCAGGTCCAGGATGCGGCTCTTCTAGGATGCCTTCGTGGCAGGAACTCCGAGGAAGAACCGCAAGCGGCACACCGCGACCAAGCAGAAGCCGCGCGGCAACCCGCAGAAGCCGCACGTGTCGGGCGACCCTCGCGTGACCGAGAAGGCGACGTTCGGCGACTGGGTCGGCGCCGCGCGCCTGCGCACGCTTCCGCTCGCGATCACTCCCGTCCTGATCGGCACCGGTGCCGCACACCTCGTCGACCAGAAGCTGCACTGGGTGCTCGCTCTCGGGTGCCTCGTGGTCGCGGTGGCGCTGCAGATCGGCGTCAACTACGCGAATGACTACAGCGACGGCATCCGCGGCACCGACGACTTCCGCGTCGGACCGTCACGACTGACCGGATCACGCCGCGCGACTCCTCGCGCTGTGCTGACCGTCGCATTCGTCTTCTTCGCGATCGCCGCCGCGGCCGGGTTGACCATCGTCATCCGCACCCAGCAGTGGTGGATGCTGCTGGTGGGTGCCGTCTGCATCGTCGCCGCCTGGTTCTACACGGGCGGCCGGCGCCCGTACGGGTACTACGGCCTCGGCGAGCTGTTCGTGTTCGTCTTCTTCGGCCTGGTCGCCACCCTCGGCACCACCTGGGTGCAGGTGCAGTACCTCCCGCAGGAGGCCTGGTTCGGCGCGGTGGGCGCAGGCCTGCTGGCCTGCGCGGTGCTGCTGGCGAACAACCTGCGCGACATCCCGCAGGATCGCGCTGCCGGAAAGCGCACGCTGTCGGTGCTCATCGGGAAGACGGCGACGCAGGCGCTGTTCACCGTCTTCGTGCTCGCCGCGTTCCTCATCGCGTGCCTGCTGGCGCTGTTCTACCCGATCGCGTGGATGACGCTGCTCGCGCTCCTGGCGGCGCTGCCGGCGATCGTCATCGTCTGGTTCTACCGCGATCCGCGAGAGCTGGTCACCGCCCTGGTCCTCACCTCGCTGACCTCGGTGGCGTACGGCGCGCTGTTGTTCTGGGCCTTCGTGGGCTGACCGCCCGTCGGCTCCCGCCGTCAGCTCCTGCCGTCATCGACGGCGGCGTCCTCGGCCTCTTCGTCGACCGTCGCGGCCCGGCGCTGCTCGCGGCGGGCGGCGAGGTCGGTGGTCACGTCGTTGAGCGGGCGCCGCAGGAACAGCAGCGACAGACTGAGGCCGATCAGCGCCGCGAACAGGGCCGCGAGCCAATAGAGGTCGCGGAAGATCGGGAACAGCATGAGGATGCCGAAGGGCACCAGGAAGGCGAGGATCCGCAGGACGGAGTAGAGGAGAGCGGACTTGACCTTCACCCCGCCATCCTAATCCGCGACCCGCACCGACGATCCGCCTGTGGGGTGTCTCACAGTTCTGTCAAGACCGCGCCCTGCGCGGGCTGCCAGCCTAGGATGGGGGTGTGGCACGGCTGCTCTTCATCCTGGTCCCGGTGGCGATCGCCTTCTGGGTCTACAGCATCGTGGATTGCGCGATGCAGCCGCCGACGCGCCACCGCGGGGTCTCCAAACCCGCATGGCTCGTCATCGCCATCCTGCTCCCGGTCCTCGGCGGCATCCTCTGGTTCGTGATCGGCCGCGGCCGCGCGGCGTCGGTCGCAGCGGTGCGGGCCCCGGACGACGACCCCGCGTTCCTGCGCGGACTGGGCAGCGCCAGCGAGCAGGACGAGCGGATCCGCAGGCTCGAGGAAGAGCTGGCACAGCTCGACGCGGAGGACGACGATCCCCGCTGGAACAACCACGGACCGCACAGCGGCGACACCGACGGCGACGACCTGCGCGGGCAGCGCGGGGCCCTGGGCTGACACGCTCCGACGTGGAAGAGCCCGCGCGTGCCGCCGGATCGCCGGCGACGGACGCGGCGGCCGCCCTGCTCGACGAACTCGTGCGTCGCGGGGTGGAAGATCTCGTCGTCAGCCCGGGCTCGCGCTCACAGTCGCTCGCCCTCGTGGCGGCCGCGCTGGAGGCGGCGGGGCGCGTGCGCCTGCACGTGCGCATCGACGAGCGCGTCGCCGGGTTCACGGCACTGGGCATCGCCCGCGAGACCGGCGTGCCCGCGGCGGTGATCTGCACCTCCGGCACAGCAGCGGCGAACCTTCTGCCGGCCGCCCTCGAGGCGCATCACTCGGGTGTGCCGCTGCTGCTGCTCACGGCAGACCGCCCGCCCGAGCTGCGCGGGGTGGGCGCGAATCAGACGACCCGACAGCCCGGCATGTTCACGCCGAGTGTGCGGTTCGAGAGGGACGTCGCGGTGCCGGACGAGACGGATGCCACGGGCAGCGGTGCGCAGACCGCGATGCTGCGGCAGCTGGCGGCCGACGCGTACGACGCGGCGACCTCTCCGCGACGGGCCGGCCCTGTGCACCTGAACCTGCCGTTCCGCGAGCCGCTCGCGGGTGAGCTTCCCGCCTGGCTCGGCGTCGCGGACGACCCCGACCCCGCGGAAGCCCCCGCCGAGGCCGCCGCCGAAGCCCCGGCGCACCCCGAGCCGCGCGTGCTCGAGCGCGGCCCGCGCACCGTCGTCGTCGCCGGTGCCGACGCCGGCGCTGGTGCAGAGGCCCTCGCGTACGAGGGCGGATGGCCGCTGGTGGCCGAGATCGTCAGCGGGGCGCGCTTCGGCCGCCATGCGGTCCGCTCCTACCGAACCCTGCTGCGCGATCCCGCCCTCGGCGGCATGGTCGAGCGCGCCGTCGTGTTCGGGCATCCCACCCTCGCGCGCGAGATGGTCGGTCTGCTTTCGCGGCGCGACGTCGAGGTCATCGCCGTGCGCGGCCCCGGCGAGCCCCTGGGCCTCAACGATGCGACGGCCGTCGTCGACGCGGTGACCGCTGCGCCGGGCGATGCTGAACGCGAGTGGCTCGGAGCGTGGCTGCGTGCCGGGCAGGAGGCATCCGTCGATCTCGACCCCCCGGCCCCCGACCTGGACGGCCTGTCCTCCGCCGAGCCGCACGACCGGCTCGAGGCCGTCGCAGCCGAGCTGGCCGTCGTGCGCCGCCCGGTCGACCGCGCCGCTCTGGTCGACGCGGTGTGGCGAGCGACGTGGCCGCACGACCGGCTCATGTTCGGCTCGTCCAGGCTCGTGCGCGTGGCCGACGACGTGCTGGCCGGCAAGAAGGTGCCGGTGCACGCGAACCGCGGGCTCGCCGGCATCGACGGCACGATCGCGACGGCCACCGGCATCGCCTTGGCCAGCCAGGCCGGTGGACGGCCCGGCGTCACACGCGTGCTCCTGGGCGATCTCGCGCTGCTGCACGACGTCGGCGCGCTGCACCTGCCGCCTCAGGAGGTCGAGCCGCGCATCCAGGTGATCGTCGGCAACGACGGCGGCGGCACGATCTTCGACACCCTCGAAGTCAGCCGGCTCGCGAACGCGCATGACCTCGACCGGGTGCTGTACACGCCGCACACGGTGCGGCTCGAGCAGCTGGCGACGGCATACGGCTGGGAGTACACGCGGGTGACGACCCGGGCGGCGCTCGATCAGGTGCTCGTGGCGCCTGTCGGAGGACGTCAGCTGATCGAGGTGCCCCTGGAGCGCTGACAGGCCATGATGGTCATCATGACCGCCAAGAGCCAGAAGCACTGGACCAAGAACGTGCGAGACCTGCTGCGTGTCGGCAGGGGCTTCCAGCTGTCGAAGGTCGATCCCGACGCCACTCCGGGGTACGGGCGCAGCAAGAAGCACGCCGCCGACGACCTGATCGCCGGCTCCGGCGAGCTGGACGAGCTCCAGGAGCGGCTGTACGCGCAGAGCCGGGTGGATGCCACGCAGACCTCGGTCCTGCTCGTGCTGCAGGCCATGGACACGGCCGGCAAGGGCGGCATCCTCCGGCACGTCGTGGGCTCGGTCGATCCGCAGGGCATCGAGCTCGCGGCCTTCAAGAAGCCGACGCCGGAGGAGCTCGAGCACGACTTCCTGTGGCGCGTCCGCAAGCGCCTGCCCGAGCCGGGCATCATCGGAGTGTTCGACCGCTCGCACTATGAAGACGTGCTGATCGGACGGGTGCGCGAGCTCGCTCCCGCCGACGAGATCGAGCGGCGGTACGGCGCGATCAACGAGTTCGAGAAGGAGGTCGTCGACGGCGGCACCCGCATCGTCAAGGTCATGCTGCACATCTCGGCCGACGAGCAGAAGTCCCGGCTCATGGAGCGGCTCGATCGCCCCGACAAGCACTGGAAGTACAACCCGGGCGATGTCGACGAGCGCAAGCTGTGGCCGGACTATATGGCGGCGTACCAGACGGTGTTCGAGCGCACCTCCACAGACTGGGCGCCGTGGCACGTCGTGCCGGCGAACCGCAAGTGGTACGCGCGCCTGGCCGTGCAGTACCTCCTGCTCGACGTGCTCGATGACATCGACCCGCACTGGCCCGCAGCCGACTACGACATCGCCGCCGAGAAGGCGCGCCTCGCCGCGACCTGAGCCGTCAGGGCGCCGGGGTCAGGGCGCCAGGCCACGGGCGGCCCACGCCGTGCCGCTCACCTGCAGCGGGCCCTCGCCCCAATGCTCGCGCGTGCGGGCGCGGACCCGTTCGACACCGGCGTCGTCGAGTCCGGCCAGCGCGGACGCCGCCACGCCCACCCGGATGTTCGTCGCCGCCCACCACTGGTCGAACGACGCGAACTCGGCGGTGACGGTGAGCTCTGCCTCCGACACCTCGCGGCACCCGGCGTCGGCGAGCAGCCGCGCGAGGTCGCCGCGACTCGTGCCGGCCCGAGGGGGCTCGGGCGGCCCACCGGTCTCGGCGCGTGCCGCACGCAGCAGCACCGCGTGCGGGGCACGGGCGTTCTGCAGATCCCACACGCACGCCGCCACGACCCCTCGCGGACGGGTGACGCGCACCATCTCGCGCGTGCCGGCAGCGGGATCGGACATGAAGTGCACGACGAGCTGGGCGAGTGTCGCCGCGAACCGGTCGTCCTCGAAGGGGAGCCCCTCCGCCGACGCGACCTGTGCGTCCACCCCGGGCAGGCGCTCGCGGACGGCGGCGATGAAGGCGGGAGCGGGATCGACAGCGGTGACGGATGCCGGACCCAGTCGCCGTGCGAGCATCGCCGTGAGCGCACCCGGCCCGCACCCCACGTCGAGCACCGGAGCGCCCGGTGCGACGAAGTCGGCGAACACTGCCGCCAGGGGGGCCGAGTACCGGCCCATGAACCGGTCGTAGTCCGCGGCGGCGACGCCCTCGAACACCATGAAGCGAGAGTACTCCTCTGACCCCGGACGCTCGGGGCCGTCAGGCGAGGGCGTCGACGATGGGCCGGAACTTCACCCGGGTCTCGAGCAGCTCCGCCTCCGGGTCGCTTCCGGCGACGATGCCGGCGCCGGCGTGCGCGACGACCGGGATGCCGTCGGCCCCCGCCGTCCCGAACTGTGCGCAGCGCAGCGCGATCGCCCACTCGCCGTCGCCGTGCGCGTCGATCCAGCCGACGGGGCCCGCGTAGCGAGCGCGGTCGAACGGCTCGATGCGACGGATCAGCGCGATCGCGGCGTCCGTCGGCGTCCCGGCGACCGCGGCCGTCGGATGCACCGCCGCGACGAGGTCGAGCGCGGACGCGCCGTTGCCGAGCTCGGCCTCGATGTCGGTCGCCAGGTGCCAGAGGTTGGGGAGCTTGAGGGTGAACGGCTGCTCGGCCGCGGCAACGGCGGTCGCCAACGGGCGCAGCGCCGTCAGCACGCTCTGGACCGCATACTGGTGCTCGTCGAGGTCCTTCGCGCTCGTGGCGAGGGAGAGGGATGCCGCGGCATCCCCGTCCGCATCGGCACCCCGCGGCGCCGTCCCGGCGAGCACCCGCGCGGTGGCAGTGCCCCCGTGCACGGTGACGAGCGTCTCCGGACTCGCGCCGATGATGCCGTCGACGGCATACGTCCAGGTGTCGGGGTACCCGGTGCTCAGCGACCGGGCCAGGCGCCGCAGGTCGGCGCCGGCAGGCACCGAGCCGACCAGGTCGCGTGCGAGCACGACCTTGCCCACCTCGTCGGCGGCGATCGCCGCGAGGCCGCGGCGCACCGCATCCTGGTACCCGTCGGGGCCGAGCGCACCGGGCCCGAGCGTCCCCGACCAGTACGGCCCGAGCGCCGTCTCGTCCGGCTCGACGGGCTCCGGGTCCTGCGTGAGCTGCGTGTCTCTCGTGAGCTCCGTGTCTCTCGTGAGCTCCGTGTCTCTCGTGAGCTGCGTGTCTCTGGTGAGCTCCGTGCGGATGCGCGTGATCCACGTGCGGCCGTCGCGTCGCCCGATCACCAGCTGCGGCACGATCAGCGTGCTGGGCGCGGCCGAGGTCTCGTCGAACGACAGTGCGCCGAAGGCCACGAGGCCGGTGCCGGGCAGCCCCACGGGGTCGTCCACGATCGCACCCTGCGCCGTCTCGCGCCAGTCCTGCGCGAGGGCAGCGGTGCGCGGCATCTCCCCCGAGCCGGTCCCTCCGCCGGCCACGAATCGGCGCACCTCGCCCACGCCGACGATGCCGTCGCCGCGGCGCAGCCAGGCCAGCGGCGCATCGGGAGACGTGTACGGGAGGAGGTCCTCGACCGCGTCGAACTCGCGGGTCTCCACGAGCAGGCGGGCAGAGCGGGTCACCTCTCCAGCCTATTGCGCGCACAACTCCTCCCATCCGCCGCCCGCCTGGGGCGACACCCGCGTGATTCCGCGGGAGTGCACCGCAGCCGGCGCGGTTCTGACTGAGTTGTGCACGAGCCGGCGGTGCAAGGTCCTCCTAGACTTGGCGGGTGACCGCTCCTGCCCGCCCCGTGCCCGGAACCCGGCTCGTGTTCCGCTGGCGCAAGTGGGACGGATCGCCGCACTGGCGGCACGAGTGCCTGTATCTCGGCTCCGACGAGTTCGGCGACTGGTTCGGCCAGCCCGCCGGCTGGCCCAGCTCGCGCCCGGGCCGCGAGATCCTGCCGACCGAGCCCTGCGTGACGCTGGTCCCGCCGAGCGGCGACCACGCCTTCACGCACAACGCACCGCCGCACCGCACCTCCGTCTACATCGACATCGCGTGGGACGTCGGGTTCGCGGGGGACGGGATGCCGGTGGGCACCGACATGGACCTCGACGTCGTGCGCCGCGATCCCGCCGAGGCGTACGTCGATCGCGAGGGCGTCCTGCGCCAGCCGGGCGACGTCTATATCGAGGACCGCGACGAGTGGGACGAGCACCGCGTCGCGATGGGCTACCCGCCCGACATCGTCGAACAGCTCGAGAGCCTCGCCGTCGACCTCGAGCAGCGGGTGCGAGCCGGCGAGGCGCCCTTCGACGGCGAGACCGCCGACCGCTGGCTCGAGCGGCTCGCTCAGCTGTCACCCGAGGGCGATGCATGACAGACCCCAATCGCGCCGACCTCGGCAAGGACCCGCAGCGGGTCAGCGGGATGTTCGACCAGGTCGCCCGCCGCTACGACCTCACCAATGACGTGCTGAGCCTGGGCAACGACCGCCTCTGGCGGGTTGCGACCCGGCGGGCGGTCGCACCGCAGGCGGGCGAGCGCATCCTCGACCTGGCCGCCGGCACCGGCGCGAGCAGCGCTGCCCTCGCCGGCAGCGGCGCCGAGATCGTCGCCGCGGATTTCTCGCCGGGGATGATCGCCGAAGGCGAGCGACGGTACGGGGCAGGTGCGGCGGGCGGCGGCATCCCGAATCTCTCCTTCGTCGAGGCGGACGCGACCGACCTGCCCTTCGGCGACGACGAGTTCCACGCCGTCACGATGTCGTTCGGGCTGCGCAATGTCAACGAGCCGAAGCGGGCGATCGCCGAACTGCTGCGGGTGACCAGGCCCGGTGGCCGGATCGTGATCTGCGAGTTCTCCCACCCGCCGTCGCGCGCGTTCGCGGGCCTGTACCGCTTCTACAACGGCCGCGTCCTGCCGGCGGTCGCCCGGGTCGTCAGCTCGAACGCCGAGGCCTACGAGTACCTCAATGAGTCGATCGCCGACTGGCCGGATCAGCAGACCCTGACCGCCTGGCTGCGTGAGGCCGGATGGGCGGATGTCGCCTACCGCAACCTGTCCTTCGGAATCGTGGCGCTTCACCGCGGACGCAAGTCCGCGACCGAGGCGGCTGGGTAGGCTGGTGAGGTGACTTCCAGCCGCTCCGCACCGCGCCTGGCGAGCCGTCTCGGCCTGACCGAGCGCATCTTCGCCGGCGCGCGCTCGCGCGGGCTGCTGCGCACGGTCGAGGACGGGCTCGCACTCGTGGAGGCGAACCTCGCCGCCGAGCTCTCGTTCGCCGACGTGTTCGCCGACACGACCAGCCGGTACCTGTACGAGGCAGGCGGCAAGCGAGTGCGCCCCATGCTGGTGCTGCTGACCGCCCAGCTGGGCGAGGGCACCGGCGACGGGGTCATCGAGGCGGCCACCGCCCTCGAGCTCACCCACCTCGGCTCGCTCTACCACGACGACGTCATGGATGACGCGGACGTGCGTCGCGGCGTCCCCGCCGCACACGCGGTGTGGGGCAACAGTGTGGCGATCCTCACCGGCGATCTGCTGTTCTCGCGGGCGAGCCAGATCATGGCCCGCCACGGCGAGCGCGCGATGCGCCTGCAGGCCGACACGTTCGAGCGCCTCGTGCTCGGCCAGCTGCACGAGACGATGGGCGTGGAGCCGGGCGAGGATCCGGTGGCCTTCTACCTGCAGGTGCTCGCCGACAAGACGGGCTCGCTCATCTCCGCCGCCGCCGAGGCGGGCCTCGTCTTCTCGAGGGGCCCGGACGACTACGTGCCGGCCATGGTCTCCTTCGGCGAGAAGGCCGGCGTCGCCTTCCAGCTGCTGGACGACGTGATCGACCTGTCGGCCGACGCCGGTGAGACCGGGAAGGTGCCCGGCACCGATCTGCGCGCCGGTGTGCCCACCATGCCGTATCTGCTGCTCGGCCAGCGCGAGGACGCTGGATCGGCCGCCCTGCGGCGCCGCATCGACGAGGGCGTCGCGCGCGTCGCGGAAGGGGGAGACCCCGAGCTGCTGGACGGTCCGCTCGCCGAGCTGCGCGAGCACGAGGCGACGGATGCCACCCGGCAGCTGGCCAGAGACTGGTCGATGGATGCCATCGCCGCGCTCGAACCGCTGCCGGACGGCGCGGTGCGCGAAGCTCTCACCCGGTTCGCGCAGGCCGTCGCCGATCGGTCGAGCTGACCCAGACGAAGAAGGAGCACATGACCAAGCTCAGGCTGGCCATCGTGGGCGCGGGCCCCGCAGGCATCTACGCCGCCGACATCCTGCTGAAGGCCGAGCGCAAGTTCGGCGTGTCGATCGATCTGTTCGAGCAGCTGCCGGCGCCGTACGGTCTCGTGCGCTACGGCGTCGCCCCCGACCACCCCCGCATCAAGGGCATCATCACGGCGCTGCGCGACATCCTCGACCGCGGCGACATCCGCATCTTCGGCAACGTCCGCTACGGCACCGACATCACCCTCGACGACCTCAAGCGGCACTACAACGCGGTGATCTTCGCGACCGGCGCGGTCCGCGACTCGTTGCTGGAGATCCCCGGCATCGACGCGGACGGCTCGTACGGCGCCGCCGAGTTCGTGAGCTGGTTCGACGGGCATCCCGATGTTCCTCGCACCTGGCCGCTGGACGCGCAGTCGGTCGCCGTCATCGGCAACGGCAACGTCGCGCTCGACGTCTCGCGCATGTTGTCCAAGCACCCCGAGGACCTGCTGCCCACCGACGTCCCGCACAACGTGTACGAGGCGCTGGCCGCCAACCCGGTCACCGACGTGCACATCTTCGGCCGGCGCGGGCCGGCGAACGTGAAGTTCACACCGCTGGAGCTGCGAGAGCTCGGTGAGATGCGCGACGTCGACATGGTCGTCTACAACGAGGACTTCGACTACGACCAGGCTTCGATGGACGCCATCGCGTCGAACAAGCAGGTGATGGTGATCGACCGCGTGCTGCAGTCGTGGCGCAAGCGCCCGACCGTCGACAACGCGCCGGGCGAGGCATCCCGTCGTCTGCATCTGCACTTCTACGCCAAGCCGCTCGAGCTCGTCGCCGACGACGCGGGGCGGGTCAGCGCGTTCCGCTGGGAGCGCACCCGATCGGACGGCGCCGGCGGCGTGGTCGGCACCGGCGAGATCCGCGAGGTGGCCGTGCAGGCGCTGTATCGGGCAGTCGGATACTTCGGGTCGCCGCTGCCGGGTGTGCCGTTCGACAAGCGGCACGGGATCATCCCGAACCGCGAGGGCAAGGTGCTCGCGAAGGACTCGAACCAGCGCGTCCCGGGCGTCTATGCGACGGGCTGGATCAAGCGCGGGCCGGTCGGTCTGATCGGGCACACCAAGTCTGATGCGATGGAGACCGTCCGCCATCTCATCAACGACCAGGGCACCTGGTGGCAGCCGGAGCATCCGTCTGAGGAGGCCATCCCGGCGCTGCTGGCGTCGCGCGGAGTGCGCTGGACCGACCTTGACGGCTGGCACCGTCTCGACGCGCACGAGATCGCCCTCGGCCAGCCGCACGGCCGCTTGCGGGTGAAGGTCGTGCCCCGCGACGAGATGGTGGAGATCTCCCGGGGCGAATAGCCGGCCTGCCTAGGATGAGGGGCGTGGACAGCTGGGAGCCCGACATCCTGGGGAAGGGATTCGAGCAGCTGACCCTGCCTCTGGGCGAGGACCACGAGGGACCGCTCGTCGCGACGCTGGTGCGGCATCTGCCGTCGCGGCGCCCGCGTCTCGCACCTGCTTCGCTCGAGGGCGTCGACGTGCTCTACATCCACGGCTGGTCGGACTATTTCTTCAACCGCCGCTTCGCCCGATTCTGGTCCGGCCGAGGTGCGCGGTTCTTCGCCCTGGACCTGCGCAAGTACGGGCGCAGCCTGCGCGAGGGGCAGACGCCCGGCTACATCTCGGACCTCGGCGAGTACGACGCCGAGATCGGAGCGGCGATGGCGGCGATGGGAAGGGATGCCGACGGCACCGGCGCACGCCGCCTCATCCTGGTGGGCCACTCCACGGGCGGGCTCATCCTCTCGCTGTGGGCGGATCGGCACCCGGAGGCGGCATCCGCGCTCGTGCTGAACAGCCCCTGGCTGGAGTTCCAGCTCACCGGGATCACCCGGATGGCGATCGCGCCGGTGCTCGAGCTGCACTCGCGGCTGCGCCCCCTGGACAACTGGCCGCAGGTCGACTTCGGCTATTACTCGCAGGCGCAGTCCGAGGTCGCCGATGCCGATGACCCCATGGACATCGTCGAGGAGTGGCGCCCCGAGCGCTCCATGACGGTGCATGTCGGCTGGATCCACGCGGTGGTCGCCGGCCACGCCCGCGTCGCCGCAGGTCTTGCGGTCGACGCGCCGGTCTGCGTGCTCCTGTCGTCGCAGACGGTCGTGCCGACGAAGTGGAGCGACGCCCTCACCCGCGCTGACAGCGTGCTGGTCGTGGACGACATCGCCAGGGCGTCGCTGAGGCTCGGCCCATCGGTGACCGTCGAGCGCATCGCCGGCGCCCTGCACGATGTGTTCCTGTCCCGCCACGACGTGCGCGCGCACGCCTACGCCCGGCTGGGCCGCTGGGCGGACGCCGCGATGGGCTCGTGATGGACGACGAACTCCAGCGCCTGCGCGCCCGCGCCTACGGTCCCGACGCCGACATCGCCGAAGATCCGGCGGCGGTGCGCCGCCTGGCAGAGCTCGAGGCGCAGCAGCGGGATGCGGCAGAGCCGGCTGAGCCGGCCGAGCCGGCCGAGCCGGCACACGCCCGGCCGCCGGAGCCGCAGGAGAGGGCCGAGTCGGGCGAGGAGAGCGGCACGGGTGAGACGGTTCAGCCCGATCGAGAGCAGCCGGATGCCGCTCGGCGGCCGCCGCGGATCGTCCGCTGGCTGCCGGCGCTGTGGGCGGTTTCGCTGCTCGTGGTCGCCGCAGTGGCGGCGACGATGACATTCACTTCGACAGCGGCGGTGCTGAGGCCGGTGCCCGACGCGGAGGCGCGGCAGGTCGCGGTGATCGAGCTCGGCTCCGACTTCCTCGCGCCGCGGTTCCTCGGCATGGAGCAGCGTGCGGATTCGCGCGGCAACCGCGACTGGTACGGGCTGACAGTCCTCGTCGTACGTGACACCTGGTACGGCGACACCGTGGACGAGTGCCTCGTCATCATGCGGCAGGACGACGTCGACCCGAATTCGGACTCCCTGTCGGGGCCGCTGTACACGGGGTGCTCGGCGGGCGGCTTCTCCGCGGTGCTGCAGGTGCGGGTCAATGACGCCATGCCCGAGGAGCTGCTCGAGCAGTTCCCGGTCGGCACAGGGCTGCGGTTCGTGCTCGACGGCTCCCGCGTCGGCGTCTTCGTCGCGGCGGAGTGAGGGCGCCTCAGCGGGATGCGGGACAGGCCGTCACTGCTGAGCCCATGACTCGTCCGACAGGCTGATCTCATCGGTCATGTCGTCGAGGAACCTGATCACCGTGCTGCGCTCATCCGCGGTCAGGCGCGCCGCCGCATAGAACCGCTTGGCCTGCTGCCGCCCCACGGTGTTCATCGCCGCCTCGCGGGTCTCGGGCGTGATCGCGATGGCCAGCGAGCGACGATCGGTCGGGTGGGGCCGGCGTGTGATGTGACCGGCCCGTTCCAGTCGATCCAGCAGCTTGGTCGTGGACGCGGTGGAAATGTGCAGGTGCTCGGCGATCGCCCCCGGGGTGGCCAGCGCTCCGGTGTGGCCAGCCACGATCAGGTAATGGAGCGCGCGCATGTCGGTCCGGTTGAGCTTCATGTAGTGCAGCGAAGCGTCCGACAGCCGCTGCTCGGCTTCCCTCAGCCTGTTCAGTGCGGCCATCAGCTCCCCGATCTGCGCGACGTCGGCGGGCGTCATCGCCGTGCGATCGATCAGCTCGCTGCGAGGGTCGCTCGCATCGACGTCGTAGAGATTCGAGAACGGAGATCCGCCGTCCTCGGTGGGAGTGGGCATGACAACATCCTAGCCATGTATTCTTCGTGATACTGTGATATCTCACTCGGCTAGAGATATCACGAAGGGAGGGTCGGGAAGTGGAACAGCAGGTCGTGCTCCTCGACTCCGCAGGCGACGCGATCGGCGCTGCCGCCAAGAGCGCCGTCCACACGGATCGGACTCCGCTCCACCTCGCGTTCTCCTGCTACGCGGTCAGCGACGCGGGTCAGATCCTCCTCACCCGTCGTTCCCTCGTGAAGCAGACGTGGCCGGGAGTGTGGACCAACAGCGTGTGCGGTCATCCCGCTCCGGGTGAGCCGATGATGGATGCGATCATCCGGCGCGCCCGCGAGGAGCTGGGAGTCGCACTCACCGACGTCCGCCCGGCGCTGCCCGATTTCCGATACCGTGCCACCGACGCGAGCGGGATCGTCGAGAACGAGGTCTGCCCCGTCTACATCGCGCGGCTCGCCGAGTCGCCTGTGCCCGACCCGGACGAAGTCGCGGAGTGGGCGTGGGTCTCACCGGACGCGCTCGGGGCAGCCCTGGCGGGCGCACCCTTCGTGTTCAGCCCCTGGCTGGCGCTGCAGTTCCCCCAGCTCGTCGAGAAGGGGCTGTTCTGATCATGAGCGTCGACATCCTCGAGACGGCATCCCCGTCGGATCGCCGTCGCAGCGCGGAGGCGGAGGTCCAGGCCGAGCTGCGCAGGTTCTTCCGGACCCGTGCCGAATCCGCCGCGTCGTACGGACCCAGCTTCACGAGACTGTGGACGATCGCGGGGGAGAGCGTGCTGGGCGGCAAGCTCGTACGCCCCCTGCTCCTGGTCGAGATGTTCCACGCGCTGCGCGGGCCCGAGTCCGGCGACTGCGACGGCGAGACGCTGACCGAGATCGCGACGGCGGTGGAACTGCTGCACTATGCGTTTCTCATGCATGACGACGTCATCGACGGCGATCTGACCCGCCGCGGACGCTCCAACCTCGTGGGCGCCCTGCTGTCCGAGGTGCGCTCCGGCCACGCGCGGGCGGGCGAGGACGCCGACCTGCATTGGGCTCGCACCGGCGGCATCCTCATGGGGGATCTCCTGCTCGCCGGCGTCCACCAGCTCTTCGCACGCGCACGGCTGCCGCACCAGCAGCGTCTCGCGCTGCTGGACCTGCTCGATCGCACGATCACCGAATCGGTCGCCGGCGAAGACCTGGACGTCGGGTTGAGCGCCGGCGTCGTCGCGCCGGATCTCGCCACCATTCTCGATATGTCCGTCTGCAAGACCGCCGCGTACACGTTCGAGCTGCCTCTGCGAGCCGCAGCGGTGCTCGCCGGCGGCGATGCGGACATCGACGCGTCGCTCTCGACGGCGGGTCGTCATCTGGGGCTGGCGTTCCAGCTGCAGGACGACCTGCTCTCGACCTTCGGCGATCCGCACCGGCACGGCAAGGACTCCTTCTCGGATCTGCGCGAGGGGAAGCAGACGGCGATCATCGCGTACGCGCGTCAGACGAGTGCGTGGCGCGCCGTCGAGCCGGCTTTCGGCCGCTCCGATCTGACCGACGGCCAGGGCGTCGCGGTGCGGGAGCTCCTCGCGGAATGCGGCGCCCGCACCTTCGTCGAGGACCTCATCGACGGCGAGCTCCAGGCCTGCCGAGAGGTCGCCGCCGATGCCGATCGCGGGATGCCGCTGCGCGCGCGACAGGTGCTCCTCGATCTCATCGCCCGGCTCGAAGGCCGGCGCACATGAGCGACAGTGCGTCGCTGACACAGTTCACCCGGGCGGCGGAGCGCGCTGCGAATCAGATCATCCGCGCGTACTCCACGTCGTTCGGGCTCGCCACCCGTCTGCTCGGCACCCGTCACCGCCAGCACGTGCGCAACATCTACGCGCTGGTTCGCGTCGCCGACGAGCTCGTGGACGGCGTCACCGACGAAGCCGGGCTCACCGTCGAGCAGCAGCGCAGGGCACTCGAGCACATGGTGGCCGAGACCGATCGGGCTCTGCGGCTCGGGTGCAGCAGCGACCTCATCATCCACGCTTTCGCCCGGACCGCGCGGGCGTCGCGGATCGACTCGTCGCTCACCGGCCCCTTCTTCGCATCGATGCGCACCGATCTCGATGCGCGCGCCACCGGGCCGGCCGGCGTCGCCGGGTTCGACGCAGCGGCTCACGAGGAGTACGTCTACGGATCTGCCGAGGTGGTGGGGCTGATGTGCCTGCGCGTCTTCCTGCGGGACGAGCACGTGGACGCCGCCGAGTCCGCTCAGCTCGAGCATGGGGCTCGGATGCTGGGGGCGGCGTTCCAGAACGTGAACTTCCTGCGCGATCTTCGCGATGACACCGCACGGCTCGGCCGCAGCTACCTCGGCACCGCCGACAGGCTCACCGACGCCGATCGGGAGAGGTGGGTGCGCACGATCCGCGCGCAGCTGGCCGCGGCGGCCGCCGCGATACCGCTGCTGCCCAAGGATGCCCGTGCCGCCGTCCGCAGCGCGCACGCGCTGTTCGGCGCGCTGACCGATCGGATCGCAGCCACCACCGTCGACGAGCTCTATCGCTCTCGCGTGCGGGTGCCCGACCCGACCAAGGCGCGGCTGGTCACCGGCGCGCTCGTGACCACATGGACCGAGCGACCCGCATGACCCGCACGATCATCGTCGGCGCCGGGGTCGCCGGGCTGGCCACGGCTGCGCTCCTCGCGCACGAGGGGCACGACGTTCAGATTCTCGAACGACTCGATCGCGTCGGCGGCCGGGTGGGCTCGCTCGAACGCGACGGATTCCGCTTCGACACCGGACCCTCGTGGTACCTGATGCCCGGGGTGTTCGATCACTTCTTCGAGCTCCTGGGCACGCGGACCTCCGATCAGCTGGATCTGCGCGACCTCAGTCCCGCCTACCGTGTCTTCAGCGAGCCGTTCTCCGATCGGTGGCTTCCTGAGCCGGTGACCGTCCCTCGCGGCAGTGCCCGCATCCGTGACGCGTTCGAGCGGCTGGAGCCCGGCAGTGCCAAGCACCTCGACCGATACCTCGACTCGGCGCGACATGCCACCGCGATGGCCGAACGGCACTTCCTCTACAACCCCTTCACCGACCTGCGTTCACTGCTGCACCGCGACATCCTGGGTGCGCTGCCGAAGCTGACGAGCCTGCTGACCACGAAGCTCGACGCGTACGTCGCACGGCGGTTCCGGCATCCCGTTCTCCGCCAGATCCTCGGGTACCCTGCTGTCTTCCTCGGCACGAATCCCGCGGCGGCGCCCGCGATGTACCACCTCATGAGCGCGCTGGACCTCGGCGACGGAGTGCAGTATCCGATGGGCGGATTCCGCGAGCTGGTGCGGCGCCTCGAAGCCCTGGCGATCGAGTCCGGAGCGGTGATCCGCACCGGTGCCGAGGTGCGTGAGATCACGACGAGCGCCGGCGTGTACAGGGCCGGCCCGCACAGGGCCGGCACGCACAGACGCAGTCGCGCACCGCGGCGCCAGGTCACCGGCGTGCGGTGGCGCGATTCCGGCGGTGACTGGCACGACACCCCGGCAGACATCGTGGTCTCCGCAGCGGACCTGCATCACACCGAGACCCGGCTGCTGGACGAGCCGAGCCGCAGCTATCCGGAGTCGTGGTGGCGGCGACGCGTCAGCGGTCCGGGTGCGGTTCTCGTGCTGCTGGGCGTGCGCGGCGCCCTCCCCAGCCTGCCGCACCACACGCTCCTGTTCACGCGCGACTGGGCTGCGAACTTCGACGCGATCTTCGGCCCCACCCCGGAGGTTCCCGATCCGGCATCCCTGTACGTCTGCAAGCCGAGCGCGACCGATCCGGACGTCGCCCCGCCCGGGCACGAGAACCTGTTCGTCCTGGTTCCGGTGCCCGCCGACGAGCACCTGGGGGCGGGGGGAGCCGACGGATCCGGCGATCCGCAGATCGAGAGGATCGCGGATGCCGCGATCGATCAGATTGCGCAGTGGACGGGAGTCAGCGATCTGCGGGAGCGGATCGTGGTTCGTCACACCATCGGTCCGGCCGACTTCGCGCGCGACTACCACTCCTGGCGTGGCGGAATGCTCGGACCGGCGCACACGCTGGCTCAGAGCGCGATGTTCCGCCCGCAGAATGCCTCCAAGCGCGTGGACGGGCTCTACTACGCCGGCGCGACGACCGCTCCCGGGGTCGGGCTGCCGATGTGTCTCATCAGCGCGGAACTCGTCCTCAAGCGGGTGCGAGGCGATCGCAGCGCGGGCCCGACATCCGCGCGACCGCGAGCGCGGCGGCACGCGGCATGAATCTCGTCTATCTCGCGTCGCTGCTCGTCGCGATCGCCTGCATCCTGCTCATCGACGCCCGCTTCCGGCTGTTCTTCTGGCGCGACCCGGCCGCTGCGACCATCGTCACCGTCGTCGGTGTCGCCTTCCTGCTGGCCTGGGACCTCGCCGGCATCGGACTCGGGATCTTCCTGCGCGGGGAGGGCGTCATCGCCTCCGGTCTGCTCCTCGCGCCCGAACTGCCGATCGAGGAGCCGGTGTTCCTGATCTTCCTGGTGGTGTGCACGATGGTGCTGTACACGGGCGCGCGTCGCATCCTCGAGCACCGCCGCGAGCGGAGCGACTCGTGACCTACCTGTGGCTGTCGCTCGTGTTCCTCGCCGTCGCCCTCGGTGGGGGTCTCGCCTTCGCCGGCATGCGACGTGCGCGCGCCGGCGCCGGCGGTCGGCCGGGCGCCCACTGGGCGGCCGTGGGGCTCACCGCGCTCGTGCTGATCGTGCTCACCGCGATCTTCGACAGTCTCATGATCGCCGCAGAGCTGTTCCACTACGATCCAGCACACCTCCTCGGAGTCAAGGTGGGACTGGCCCCGGTGGAGGACTTCGCCTATCCGCTCGCGTGCGCCCTGCTTCTGCCGGGACTGTGGATCGCCCTCACCGGTTCGCGCCGCGACTACCGCTTCTTCGGCCGCGACGGCCTGCTGCGACAGGCGCTGATCGCATCGCGCCCGGTGAGCTGGATCAACACGGCATTCCCGTTCGCCGCGGCGATGCTGCTCACCACGCGCGAGATCGACGGGGTCCTCATCGTGGGCACCGTCTACTTCCTGATCCCGTACAACCTCGCCATGTACGGGATCAACGATGTCTTCGACTATCCATCGGACATGCGCAACCCGCGAAAGGGCGGGATCGAAGGCGCCCTCCTGGCGCCACGATTCCACCGCCCGATGCTGTGGCTCGCGGCGGCCACGAACATCCCGTTCCTCATCGTGCTCGCGCTGGCGGGCGGACCCGCGGCCTGGATCAGCATCGCCGTCAGCGCGTTCGCGGTCGTGGCCTACTCGGCTCCCGGTCTGCGCTTCAAAGAGCGGCCGGTGCTGGATTCGATCACCTCCAGCACGCACTTCGTCTCACCGGCCATCGTCGGGTTCGCGCTCGCGGGCGCCGTCCCGACTCTCGGTCTGATACTCCTGCTGGCAGCCTTCTTCCTCTGGGGGATGGCTGCGCACGCCTTCGGCGCGGTGCAGGACATCGAGCCCGATCGCGAGGCGGGGATCGGCTCGATCGCGACCGCTCTCGGCGCCCGGCGCACGGTCCGCGTCGCGATCGCGCTGTGGGCGGTCGCCGGTCTGGTGATGCTCGTCGCGCCCTGGCCAGGTCCGCTGGCCGCGATCATCGCCGTCCCCTACATCCTCAACTGCGCGCGGTGGTGGAACGTCACCGACGCGAACGCGACGGAGACCAACACCGCCTGGCGCCGCTTCATCTGGCTCAACTACGTGTCGGGCTTCCTCATCACCATGATCCTGATCCTCACCTGGAGCCTCGCACCATGACACAGCAGCTCGACGACAAGCTCGCCGACAGCTTCGACGACAGGGGGGCCGCGCCCACGGCTGGGCCGCCCGCCGAGTCGCTCCGGCGCGGCGCGCCCCGGTGGCTGCGGATCCTCCTGCCCGCGGTGCTGATCCTTGTGTGGCTGGGAGCGGCCGCAGTGGGCGGTCCGTACTTCGGGCGCGTCGAAGAGGTCTCCTCGAACGACCAGACCAGCTACCTGCCCGAATCCGCCGACGCCACCCAGGTGCAGGCGCTGCTGGGCGAGTTCAGCGACTCGGATGCGATCCCCGCCATCGTGGTGTTCTCCAGCGACACGGCGCTGAGCGAGGATCAGCTCGCGGCGATCTCCGACCGGGTCGCCGCCCTGCCGAGCATCGACGGGGTGGGCGCAGAAGTGTCGCCCGCCCTGCCGTCCGAGGACGGTCTGGCCGTGCAGGCATTCGTGCCCATCGACTCGGATGCGGAGATCGGCGAGATCGTCGGCGAGGTCGGTGACCAGCTGCGCGCTGAGGCTCCGGAGGGGATCACGATCCACGTTACGGGGCCTGCGGGCTTCACCGCCGACCTGGCGGCCGGCTTCGCCGGCATCGACGGCCTGCTTCTGGGCGTCGCGCTGCTCGCTGTCTTCCTCATCCTCATCGTGGTCTACCGATCGCTCCTGCTGCCGGTCGCGGTGCTCTCGACCAGTCTGTTCGCGCTGTGCGCCGCGCTTCTGACGGTGTGGTGGCTGGCGAAGGCGGAGATCCTGCTCCTGAGTGGCCAGACCCAGGGGATCCTGTTCATCCTGGTGATCGGGGCGGCCACCGACTATTCGCTGCTCTACGTCGCGCGCTATCGCGAGCAGCTGCGCGGCACCACCGACAAGTGGCGAGCGACCATGCGAGCCATCCGCGGGTCCTTCGAGCCGATCGTCGCATCGGGCGGAACCGTCATCGCCGGCCTCATGTGCCTGCTGCTCAGCGACCTGAAATCCAACAGCACCCTGGGGCCTGTCGCCTCGATCGGCATCGTCTTCGCGATGCTGGCGGCGCTCACGCTCCTGCCCGCAATGCTGTTCGCATTCGGCCGCGCGGCGTACTGGCCACGCCGGCCGAAGTACGAGCCCGAGGTCGTGGCAGCCGAAGACGGTGTGCCCGGGAAGGGTGCATGGGTTCGTCTCGCCCGGCTCATCGCCCGCCGGCGGCGCCAGATCTGGGTGCTGACCACGCTCGTGCTCATCCTCGGTGCCCTCGGCATCACCCAGCTCAACGCCGTCGGCGTTCCGCAATCCGATCTTGTCCTCGGGGCTTCCGAAGCACGTGACGGGCAGAGTGTGCTGGGCGAGCACTTTCCCGGCGGGTCGGGCAGTCCGGTGCAGGTGGTCGTCGCTGAGAGCGATCTGCAGTGGGCCGCCGACATCCTGCTCGCGACCGAGGGCGTCGAGAGTGTCGCCGTCGTCTCAGCCGACTCCCCGAGCGGCACTGCAGGGGTGACCGCCGAGGGGATCGTCGCGTTCGGTCCTCCCGGGACACCCGCGCCGGCACCGACCGTCGTGGACGGCGACGTCCTCCTGCAGGGAACTCTCGCTGTGGCCGCCGATTCGGATGCCGCCGCCGACACCGTCCGGGAGCTGCGGGAACTGCTGGCCGATGCCGTGCCTGGAACGCTCGTGGGCGGTGTGACCGCAACGTCCATCGACACCAACGACGCATCCATCCACGACCGCAACCTCATCATCCCGATCGTGCTGGTCGTGATCCTCCTGATCCTCATGCTCCTGCTGCGCTCGATCGTGGCCCCGGTGCTGCTGGTGCTCACCACTGTGCTTTCCTTCGGGACGGCACTGGGCGTGTCCGCGCTGGTGTTCAACGGCATCCTCGGGTTCCCGGGCGCCGATCCCGCCGTGCCCCTCTACAGCTTCGTCTTCCTGGTCGCGCTCGGAATCGACTACAACATCTTCCTGATGACCCGCGTGCGAGAGGAGTCGCTCGTGCACGGCACTCGCGAAGGCATCCTTCGCGGGCTGTCGATCACCGGTGGGGTGATCACATCGGCGGGGCTGGTCCTGGCGGCGACGTTCGCCGCTCTCGCCATCATCCCGATCCTGTTCCTCGTCCAGATCGCCTTCATCGTGGCGTTCGGCGTGCTGCTGGACACCTTCGTGGTGAGATCGCTGCTGGTGCCCGCGCTCACCTACGACATCGGCCCCGCGATCTGGTGGCCGTCGAAGCTCGCCCGTGCGCCCAAGCGCGGGCGCGCCCGCAGCTCACGGTCGCTCCCATGACTCGATGACCCCCTCCCGCACCGCGAACAGCGGGTGCGGCGAGGGGGAGTCGTCTCGCCAGCGTTCGGCGTCGGCGGGACTGCGCTGCGCGAGCTTGGCACCGAGATGCGCCCACTCGAACTCGATCTGGCCATTCGTGACCGTCAGCGGCACCGCGAGTGCGCCGGGTCGCTGGATCTTCGCGACGGAGAAGCGGTAGCCGCGCGCTGCCGCTTCGTCAGCGAGACCTGCGAGGTAGGCGCCGATCGAACCCAGCGGATCGGGTCCGTCACGGAAGCGCTCCAGCTGCGGATGCTGCCGGTAGCCTTTCGTCTGCCCGGCGAGCACCGCCTGCGCCAGCAGCGACTCGCGCCAGCACGCCACCAGCCCGATGCGGTCGAGATGCCGCGGATGCAGCGACCAGATCCTCACCTTTGAACCGTACGCGAGGCGTCACTGCGGAAATTCAGTGGTCGGCGGATGAGGGACTCGGGCCTGAATAGGAGATTCTGCGGACTTCTTGCGCTCACGGGCCGACCAGCAAGCTGGAGATCTTCTGCAGTGCGTCCGGCACGAGCCGGTAGAAGGCCCACGTTCCCCTCTTGGAGCGCGTGAGGAATCCAGCCTCGGTGAGCACCTTGAGATGGTGCGACACTGTCGGCTGGGAGAGCCCGACGGGAGCGGTCAGATCGCACACGCATGCCTCTTGACCCCCACTTGCGGCGATGATTGAGAGCAGTCGCAGCCGGGCGGGATCGGCCAGCGCTTTCAAGGTCGCAGCGAGCTGCTCGGCGTCGTCCTGTTCGAGCAGTTCGTGCACCAGGGGAGTGCAACAGGCACCCGCGGACGTGATGTCAACGACTTCCAGCATCCTGACCATAGATCGACTCTAATCGATATTGACAGGCTTCGATACATAGGGTGATACTGAACATCGACGTTCGTCAATACCCTCCTGGAGGCCTGCTCATGACGTTGCTCGACCTGACACCGCGCACAGCAATGAGCGACCGGCTCGCGACCCTGCCGGTGGTGATCATCGGGGCCGGACCGATCGGCCTGGCTGCCGCGGCGAACCTCGTCGAACGCGGCATCGACTTCACCATCCTCGAAGCCGGCGACCGCGTCGCTGCCTCGATCCGGCTCTGGGGTCACACGAGGTTGTTCTCCCCGTGGCGGCACCTGATCGACCCTCCCTCCCGCCGACTCCTGGAAGCAGCGGGTTGGACAGCCCCAGCCGACGAGGGCCGTGCGCCGACCGGACGAGAGTTCGTGGATGAGTACATGGAGCCGCTGGCCTCGCTGCCGGAGATCGGAACGCGGATCCGCTTCGGTGCCCGGGTGGTCGCGGTGACTCGGGATGGCATGGACCGCACCCGCACCGCTGGGCGCGCCCAGGCGCCGTTCCTGCTGCGCCTCCAGACTTGTTGCAGTGGTGTGGAGGAGCTGACCGGCCGGGCGGTGATCGACGCGTCCGGCACCTACACCACCCCCAACCCGCTGGCTTCGAGCGGACTGGACCCGATCGGCGCTGCCGACGTCGAAGGCCTCGTGCTGCATGCCCTCCCCGACGTTCTCGGTGCCGACCGAGCCTCGGTCGCGGGCAGACGAACCGTGGTGGTCGGCGCGGGGCACTCCGCGGCGAACACGCTGATCGCCCTCGCCCAGCTGGCGAACGATGAACCGGGGACGCGGGTGACCTGGCTGATCCGCAACCCCTCCGCTACCCGGGTGTCTTCCTCGCCGGATGATGAGCTCGCCGACCGCGCCAAGCTCGGGTCGCGGGTCGATCAGCTCGTCCGCACTGGTCAGGTCGCGCTGGTCGACTCATTCGAGATCACGCAACTTCAGGTCCATGATGGGGGAGTGCGTTTGATAGGAAGATGCCGTGGTGAGGAGGCTCTTCTCGATGCGGATCTCGTCGTGAACGCGACTGGGTTCCGTCCTGACCTGAGCATGCTTCGGGAGGTCCGTCTGGAACTGGACGACATCGTCGAAGCACCACGCCGGCTCGCGCCGTTGATCGATCCGAATCTGCACTCCTGCGGCACGGTCTCCCCGCACGGGTTCGCAGAGCTGCGGCACCCCGAGCCGGGATTCTTCCTCGTCGGCATGAAGTCCTACGGCCGCGCTCCGACCTTCCTGCTCGCCACCGGCTACGAACAGGTCCGATCCATCAGCGCTTGGCTGGACGGCGACATGCCCGCCGCCACCGAGGTGAAATTGACGTTGCCCCCGACCGGGGTCTGCTCCACCGACCCCGGCACCGCGACCTCGTGCTGCTCGTGACGACCATCAGGGCCATGACGGCGGCAGACTGGCCGCAGGTTGAGGCAATCTTCGCCGCCGGCATTCACGGCGGCGAGGCCACCTTCGAGACCACAACCCCCACGTGGGAGCAGTTCGATATCGGCAGGATCCCCAACGCCCGATTGGTCGCCGTCGACGACACCGGAGCCGTGGTCGGGTGGGCGACTGCGTCACTGGTCTCGTCGCGCGAGGTCTATCGGGGCGTGATCGAGCACTCCGTCTACATCCACCCCGCCCGCCGCGGCGAGGGCATTGGGCGCCACCTCCTCGACGCGTTCATCGCCGCGGCCGAGGACGCGGGCTACTGGACGATCCAGTCCAGCGTCTTCCCCGAGAACACCGCCAGCCTGCGCCTGCACGAGCAGGCCGGATTCCGCGTCGTCGGCCATCGCGAACGGATTGCCCGCAGCCAGTTCGGCCCGCACGCCGGGCACTGGCGGGACACCATCCTGATCGAACGCCGCTCCACCCGCAGCGGAAACGCCAACCCGGGAAGCGACAAGCCCACCGTCCTGTTCGTCTGCGTGCACAACGCCGGCCGTTCCCAGATGGCCGCCGGCTACCTGCAAGCCCTCGCCGGCGACCGCATCGACGTCCTCTCCGCCGGATCCGAACCCAAAGACCGGATCAACCCGGTCGCCGTCGAAGCCATGGCAGAAGAAGGCATCGACATCGCCGCGAACAACCCCAAGTTGCTCACCGTGGCCGACGTTCGCGAGTCCGACGTCGTGATCACGATGGGCTGTGGCGATGCGTGCCCGATTTTCCCCGGCAAGCGCTACGAAGACTGGCAGCTTGAAGACCCCGCGGAGCAGGACGCGGACACCGTCCGCCGCATCCGCGACGAGATCCGCGCCCGCACGGAGAAGCTCATCGTCGAACTGCTCCCGACCGAGCGCACGTGGCCGGTCGAATCTACGATCCAGACCGCGCTACGGACTCGCGCGCGAGTGATTGGGCCTTCGCGCGTCAGCGGTAGTTGACGAACTGCAGGTCGACGTCGAGGTCGGCGGACTTCAGCATCCGCTGCACGTCCTGCAGGTCGTCGCGCGACTTCGACTGCACGCGCAGCTCGTCGCCCTGGATCTGCGACTTCACAGACTTCGGGCCGTCGTCGCGGATCATCTTCGAGATCTTCTTCGCGTCCTCTGACGAGATGCCGTTCTTCAGCGTCGAGGTGATGCGGAACTCCTTGCCGCTGGCCACCGGGTCGCCGGTCTCCAGTGACTTGAGCGAGATGCCGCGCTTGATGAGCTTCGACTGGAAGACATCCAGCACCGCCTTGGCCCGCTCCTCGGTGCCGGCCTTGATGAGGATCGCCTCGCCGCTCCACTCGATGGATGCG
>DASSYC010000182.1:0-8238 GCA_035703465.1 Microbacterium sp.
TCGATGAAGGGATTCGTATAGGCCGAATGGGGGACACGAATGGCCCCGACTGTCGCCGAACCCGAGCGAAATCGCCGAACCCGAGGTCGTCGACCCCGGGTTCGGCGAGAATCCCCTGGTTCGACATCCAGACCGGGATGGCACACGCTCGGAGACGGAGGGGATGACGGGAATCGAACCCGCGTAGCCAGTTTGGAAGACTGGGGCTCTACCATTGAGCTACATCCCCGCGCGCCCGCTGACGGGCATCGCCCAATCGTAATACACAGGCGACGACGCTCCTCCCACGCCGGTCCGCGTGCGGCTTGACGGAGGAGACGATCATGTCGGGCAAGGACACGGTAGAGGCGCTCATCGCGACGCTGAACGCGGGGAACGTGAAGGGAATGGACGACCTCTTCCACGAGGACGCGGTCATGGAATGGCCGCAATCGGGCGAGCGGATCGTCGGCGGCGACAACCGCAGGGCCGTCTATGGTGCCTTCCCGCAGCTGCCGACGATAACCCCGCGCCGGCTCGTCGGCGAGGGCGACCTGTGGGTCGCCGAGGCCGACCTGGACTACGGCGATGGCGACCCGTACCAGACGGTCTTCGTCTTCGAGCTGCGCGACGGTCGGATCGCTCGTGAGACGGCGTACTGGACGAAGCCGTTCCCTGCGCCGGACTGGCGCGCGCAGTGGGTCCAGCGCACATAGCCGATGCCGCAGAAGACACCCCGGCCGCGTCGGCTAGACTTGCCGGGGTCGTTTCGGCGTCTGCGCGCATGCGCGGCTCCGGCATCCGGGGCGTAGCTCAGCTTGGCAGAGCGCCCGCTTTGGGAGCGGGAGGCCGCAGGTTCAAATCCTGTCGCCCCGACGACGATCCCCAGACACGAAGACCTTCACCCCGCGGCGCGCTCGCGCGCGCGGCACACCCCGAGGAGAACGAACGCACATGGTGAACAGCACCGTCGAGCAGCTCAGCCCCACACGCGTGAAGCTGCACATCACGGTCACGCCGGAGGAGCTCAAGCCGAGCATCACGCACGCCTACGAGCACATCGCCCAGGACGTCCAGGTGCCCGGCTTCCGCAAGGGGAAGGTGCCCGCGCCGATCATCGACCAGCGCATCGGGCGCGGTGCCGTCATCGAGCATGCCGTCAATGAGGGCCTGGACCGCTTCTATCGCGAGGCCGTCGCCGAGCACGGCGTGAAGGTGCTCGGCAGCCCGAACGCAGACATCACCGAGTGGCCGAGCGATCAGGACTTCTCCGGCGATCTGATCGTCGACATCGAGGTCGACGTGCGGCCGGACTTCGAGCTCCCCGACTACGAGGGCATCACCGTGACGGTCGACGCGGCGGAGGTCGACGAGGCTGCCGTGGAGGCCGAGCTGGATCGCCTGCGCGCGCGCTTCGGCACGCTCGTGACCGTGGACCGCCCCGCCGCACCGGGCGACTTCGTCGAACTCGACCTGGTCGCCGCCATCGACGACGCCGAGATCGACCGCGCCGAGAGCGTGTCGTACGAAGTGGGCTCGGGCGAGCTCCTGGACGGCATCGACGAGGCCGTCGAGTCGCTGACTGCGGGCGAGGAGACCACCTTCCGCTCGACCCTGGTCGGCGGCGATCACGCCGGGGAGGAGGCCGAGGTCTCGCTGACCGTCAAGAGCGTCAAAGAGCGCGAGCTGCCCGAGGCCGACGACGACTTCGCCCAGATCGCCAGCGAGTTCGACACGATCGCCGAGCTGCGCGCGAGCCTCGGCGAGACGGTCGCCCAGCAGTCGACGTTCACCCAGGGCGCCGCGGCGCGCGACAAGCTCGTCGAGCAGCTTCTCGAGTCGGTCGAGATCCCCGTCCCCGCCGCGCTCATCGAGGACGAGGTGCACCGCCACCTCGAGTCCGAGGGCCGGCTGGAGGACGACGAGCACCGTGCCGAGGTGACCGAGGCGAGCGAGAAGCAGTTCCGCACGCAGATCCTCCTGGACGCCGTCGCCGAGAAGGCCGATGTCGACGTCTCGCAGGACGAGCTGACGCAGTACCTCATCCAGTCGGCCGCGCAGTACGGCATGTCGCCGAACGAGTTCGTCGAGATCATCCAGCAGAACAACCAGCTGCCGGTGCTCGTCGGCGAGGTGGCGCGCAACAAGGCCCTCGCCGTGGCGCTGAGCCGGGTGACGGTCGTCGACACGAACGGCGCGCCCGTCGACCTCACCGGCTTCATCGCCGAGGAGGGCGAGGCGGAGGCGGAGGCCGACGTCGTCGAGGAGGCGGAGGAGATCGCCGACGCGGCCGCAGACGCCGAGGACGCCGGCAAGTAGTCGCACGCGAGATCGGATGCCTCGGCAGCATGTTGCGCCGAGGCATCCGTCGTCTCCGGCACTCGTGCCGCCGTGGCTCTGCCCAGGGCGAACACGCGCGAACGCCCGAATCCGCGCCGGTAGATTCGAAGCCACGCAACCACTCAGGAGTGAACATGGCTGAACCCCTTGTCGCGCAGAGCGTCTTCGATCGCCTGCTGAAGGACCGCATCATCTGGCTCGGGTCGGAGGTGCGCGATGACAACGCGAACGAGATCTGCGCCAAGATCCTGCTGCTGGCGGCGGAGGACTCGCAGCGCGACATCTACCTGTACGTGAACTCGCCGGGCGGATCGATCACCGCGGGCATGGCGATCTACGACACGATGCAGTTCGTGCCCAACGACATCGTCACGGTCGGCATCGGCATGGCGGCCTCGATGGGCCAGCTGCTGCTGACCGCCGGCACCAAGGGCAAGCGCTACATCACCCCGAACGCCCGCGTGCTGCTGCACCAGCCGCATGGCGGCTTCGGCGGCACCGCGAGCGACATCCAGACCCAGGCGCAGCTCATCCTCGACATGAAGAAGCGTCTCGCCGAGATCACGGCCGAGCAGACCGGCAAGTCCGTCGAGCAGATCAACGCCGACGGCGACCGCGACCGGTGGTTCACCGCCGCCGAGGCGCTCGAGTACGGCTTCGTCGACCACATCCGCGAATCCGCCACCGATGTCATCGGCGGCGGCGGCACGGCGAACTGACCGAAGGCGAAAGAGAGAGAAACCCCGCAATGATCACCCCCACCTTCGGACCTCCCCGCGTTCCCCTGCACTCATCGGCACAGGGCCTGCAGGTCCCCGGAAGCCGCTACATCCTGCCGCAGTTCGAGGAGCGCACCGCCTACGGCTACAAGCGCCAGGACCCGTACAACAAGCTCTTCGAGGACCGCGTGATCTTCCTCGGCGTGCAGGTCGACGACGCCTCCGCGGACGACGTCATGGCGCAGCTGCTCGTGCTCGAGTCGCAGGACCCCGACCGCGACATCGTCATGTACATCAACTCGCCCGGCGGCTCGTTCACGGCGATGACGGCGATCTACGACACGATGCAGTACGTGTCGCCGCAGATCCAGACCGTCGTGCTCGGGCAGGCGGCCTCCGCCGCCGCCGTGCTGCTGGCGGCCGGCGCGCCCGGCAAGCGCCTCGCGCTGCCCAACGCCCGCATCCTCATCCACCAGCCCGCCATGGGCGAAGCGGGTCACGGCCAGGCATCCGACATAGAGATCCAGGCCAACGAGATCCTGCGCATGCGCACCTGGCTCGAGGAGACCCTCGCGAAGCACTCGGACAAGCCCGTCGAAGAGGTGAACCGGGACATCGACCGCGACAAGATCCTCTCCGCGGAGGAGGCGGTCGCGTACGGTCTGGTCGATCAGGTGCTCACGACGCGCAAGCGCGGCGGACAGCAGGCGATCTCTAGCTGACGCGCGCGCAATGCCCGCCGATGTCACCGTCAGCGATTAGGCTCGGAACGTCCGGCACCGGGCACCCGAATCAGAGGAGGCACGATGGCTCGCATCGGTGAGAGCGCCGACCTGTTCAAGTGCTCGTTCTGCGGAAAGAGCCAGAAGCAGGTCCAGCAGCTGATCGCGGGCCCGGGCGTGTACATCTGCGACGAGTGCGTCGAGCTGTGCAACGAGATCATCGACGAGCGCGCGGCCGAGCAGGGCGCCGGCGTCGTCTCCGACTTCGACCTTCCCAAGCCGCGTGAGATCTTCGCGTTCCTCGAGGAGTACGTCGTCGGGCAGGACGACGCCAAGCGCGCGCTGTCTGTCGCGGTCTACAACCACTACAAGCGGGTGCGCGCCCACGGCACGCTGCAGGCGGCGGAGCAGAAGGCCGAAGAGGTCGAGATCGCCAAGAGCAACATCCTGCTGCTCGGTCCCACCGGGTGCGGCAAGACCTATCTCGCGCAGACCCTCGCCAAGCGTCTGAACGTGCCGTTCGCCGTCGCCGACGCCACCGCGCTCACCGAGGCCGGGTACGTCGGCGAGGACGTCGAGAACATCCTGCTGAAGCTCCTCCAGGCAGCCGACTTCGACACCAAGCGCGCCGAGACCGGCATCATCTACATCGACGAGGTCGACAAGATCGCGCGCAAGGCCGAGAACCCGTCGATCACGAGGGATGTCTCGGGTGAAGGCGTCCAGCAGGCGCTCCTGAAGATCCTCGAGGGGACGGTCGCATCGGTGCCGCCGCAGGGCGGCCGCAAGCATCCCCACCAGGAGTTCATCCAGATCGACACGACCAACGTCCTGTTCATCGTGGCGGGGGCATTCGCGGGTCTGGAGGACATCATCTCGGCACGCGTGGGGCGGCACGGCGTCGGCTTCGGGGCCTCCCTGCACCGCAAGGACGAGGACCTGAACCTCTTCGGCGAGGTGCGGCCGGAGGACCTGCACAAGTTCGGGCTCATCCCGGAGTTCATCGGCCGGCTCCCGGTCGTGGCCTCGGTGTCCTCGCTGGACCGCGATGCGCTCATGGAGATCCTCACCGAGCCGAAGAACGCCCTGGTCAAGCAGTACCAGCGCATGTTCGAGCTCGACGGCGTCGCCCTCGAATTCGAGGACGAGGCGCTGGAGGCGATCGCGGAAATGGCGGTGCTGCGCAAGACGGGCGCGCGCGGCCTGCGGGCGATCCTCGAGGACGTCCTCGGCCCGATCATGTTCGAGATCCCCTCCACCGAAGACGTCGACAAGGCCATCGTCACGCGCGCCGCCGTGGAGGAGGGTGCCGAGCCCACCCTGGTGCTGCGGCAGAAGCGCAAGAGCGCCTGACGTCGGAGGGCGCGGCTAGCGTGAGCGGATGCCTGTCCAGCCGTTCCGCATCCATCTCCCCGCTGGGCTCCTCCTTGATCTGCGTGAGCGGCTGACCCGCACCCGCTTCCTGCCGGATTCTCCCCGGCGTCCCGTCTCGGGGATGACCTCCGCGTACCTGCGCGAGCTGGTCGAGTCGTGGATCGATCTCGACTGGCGATCGCGCGAGACCTGGCTGAACGGGCATCCCCAGTTCCTGGCCGACGTCGACGGCGCGGTGATCCACTTCGGACACCTGCGGTCGAAGCATCCCGACGCGCCAGCGCTGCTGGTGATGCACGGGTGGCCGCACACGTTCGCCCTGCAGCTGGACTATGCCGATCTGCTCGCGGATTTCGATGTCGTGGTGCCGAGCCTGCCCGGCTTCGCCTTCTCGCCGCCCCTGGACGAGCCGCTCACCGAGCAGCGGATGGCGCAGTTGCAGCACACGCTGATGACCGAGGTGCTGGGCTATGACCGCTACCTGACCTACGGCGAGGACGTCACCGCCAACGTGAACGACCTCATCGCCGCGAGCCGCCCCGACGCGGTGGCCGGCATCATCGTCACCCACGCGCATTTCCTGCCGGCAGGCGAGCGCGAGTCCGTGGCCGACGAGGACGCGCAGACCTTCTACCGTGCTCTGCAGGCTGGCTGGTACGACCAGGGCGGGTACGCCCACGCGCAGGGAACGCGGCCCGACACCCTCGCGGCCGGACTGAACGACTCGCCGGCAGGGCTGCTCGCCTGGCTGACGGAGAAGCTCGTGGAGTGGAGCGACACGCCTGCAGGGCAGCCGCGCGAGGTGGAGCGGCGGATCTCTCGCGATCGGATCCTCACCGAAGCGACGATCTACTGGGCGACGCAGAGCATCGCGACATCCTTCCGTCCGTACTTCGACGGCGGGGACGCCGACCTGCCGCCGGTCGAAGTGCCCGCCGCGGTTTTCATCCAGCGGCACGAGCACGACAATCCCGAGTCCGTGGCCCGCCGGTTCTACCGTGACCTGCGCGTCTTCGAGCGGCTACCCGAGGGCGGGCACTTCACTGTCGCCGAAGTGCCCGCTGCCATGGCCCAGCGCACGCGCGCGTTCGCGCAGGAATTGGGCCTGCTGCGCTGATCTCACGCCGCTTCAGGCGGGGACCAGCCCAAGGCGGAACAGACTCTCCGCCGACGCCAGGATGGCCTCGTCGCGCGGGCGCGGACGCCACCCGAGCACGCGCTGCGCTTTCGCGCTCGACACACGATGCGTGGTGAGCAGCTCCGAAGCCGCAGCGCGAAGCTCGGGGTCCACCCGTGCGATCAGGCGAAGCACCCCGTTCGGGACCGTCCGCGTCGGCACGCGGCGCGCACGCGGTCCGAACTGCTCCTTGAGCAGCTTGGCGAGCTCCTGATAGGTGATCGGATCCCCCGACACAGCGAGGAAGCGCTCCCCGGCGGCATCGGGATGCTCCATCGCGCGAACGTGGAGGTCGGCGATGTCCCGCGCGTCCACGGCCGCCAGCTCGCTGCGCGGCAGTGCGGGGATCTTCCCGGTCAGAAGGCGCCGCAGCAGCCCCACCGAGGTCGAAAGCTCGGGGCCGAGCGCCGGACCGAACGCAAGGACCGGGTTCACCGTCGCCAGCTCCAGCCCCCGGCCCTCGGCAGCGACGAAGTCCCACGCGGCACGCTCCGCGAGCGTCTTGGCCCGCAGGTAGGCCGTGAGGCGCGCGTCATCCGGATCGGTCCAATCCGCTTCCGTGTACGGGCGGTCCGGACGGCTGGAGTAGCCGACGGCCGCGAACGACGAGGTCAGCACGACGCGTCGAACCCCGCCGTCACGCGACACGCGCAGAACGCGCAGCGCGCCGGAGCGGGACGGCTCGATGACGTCGGCTGGGTTCTTCGGCTCCCGGGTGGGGAAGGGGGATGCCACGTGCAGCACGCAGTCCACTCCGGCGACCGCCGCTTCCCAGCCGTCATCGTGCGTGAGGTCAGCGGTGACGCACTCGATCTCCGGCGATTCGATGCCGCCTGCCCGCACGTACGCACGCACATCCGCCGCACGCGCAGCGGTGCGCACCGTCGTGCGCACGGTGAAACCCGCCTCCAGAAGGCGCACGATGCAATGAGCGCCGATGAAGCCGGTTCCACCGGTCACGAGAACGCGTTTCCCGGTCATGGCAGTCACCTGCACGTCATGGTACGCCGACCGGCGTGCGTGATGGGGTCCGCGACGGGCTCAGGCGGCCAGACCGCGGCGCTTCAGCAGCGGCTCGATCTCGGCATCCCGTCCACGGAAGTCGCGGTACGCCTCGAGGGGATCCTTCGAACCGCCGACGCCGAGCAGGCGCGTGCGGAAGCGGTCGCCGTTCGCACGATCGAGCCCGCCGTTCTCGCGGAACCACTCGACCGTGTCGGCGTCGAGCACCTCGCTCCAGATGTACGAGTAGTACCCGGCGCTGTAGCCGCCGGAGAACACGTGCGCGAAGTACGTGGAGGAGTACCGGGTGGGCACGACGGGGTTGTCGAGTCCGATGTCGGCGAGGGCGGATGCCTCGAATGCGGCGACGTCGATCTCGGCCGCCGCCTGCTCGGGCGTCAGCGAGTGCCAGGCCTGATCCAGCCACGCGGCCGCGAGGTACTCGCTGGTCGCAAAGCCCTGGTTGAACGACTCCGAGGCACGCAGCCGCTCCACGACATCGCCGGGCAGCGGCTCGCCGGTGTCGATGTGCTTCGCATAATTCGCGAGGATGTCGGGCCAGAAGATCCACATCTCGTTGACCTGGCTGGGGAACTCGACGAAGTCGCGGAAGACGGCCGTGCCGCCGAAGTGCGGGTAGGTGACGGTGGCGAACAGTCCGTGCAGGGCGTGCCCGAACTCATGGAAGAGGGTCGTCACCTCGTCGAGCGTCAGCAGTGTCGGCTGACCCGCCGCCGGCTTGGGCACGTTGAGGTTGTTCACGACGACCGGCGCCGTGCCGCGCAGCACCGACTGACTGACGATCGAGTTCATCCACGCGCCGCCGCGCTTCGTGTCGCGCGTGTACAGATCGAGCACGTACAGACCCAACGCGGATCCGTCGGCGTTGCGCACCTCGAACACGCGCGCCTCAGGGTGGTATGCG
>DASSYC010000098.1:0-44977 GCA_035703465.1 Microbacterium sp.
GCCCTCGCCCAGATCGACCGGCAGTTCGGAAAGGGCTCGGTCATGCGGCTGGGCTCGGACGAGCGCGCACCGGTCGAGGTCATCCCGACAGGCTCCATCGCCCTCGACGTCGCCCTCGGCGTCGGCGGTCTTCCGCGCGGCCGCATCATCGAGATCTACGGGCCGGAGTCATCCGGAAAGACCACGCTGACCCTGCACGCGATCGCGAATGTGCAGCGTGCCGGCGGCATCGCCGCGTTCATCGACGCCGAGCACGCGCTCGACCCCGAGTACGCGCAGAAGCTCGGCGTCGACATCGACTCGCTCCTGGTGTCCCAGCCCGACACGGGCGAGCAGGCGCTGGAGATCGCCGACATGCTCGTGCGCTCCGGCGCCATCGATCTCGTCGTCATCGACTCGGTCGCAGCCCTCGTGCCGAAGGCTGAGATCGAGGGTGAGATGGGCGATTCGCACGTCGGGCTGCAGGCACGTCTCATGTCGCAGGCGCTGCGCAAGCTCACCGGCGGACTGAACCAGACCAACACCACGATGATCTTCATCAACCAGCTGCGCGAGAAGATCGGCGTGTTCTTCGGATCGCCGGAGACGACCGCCGGCGGCAAGGCCTTGAAGTTCTACGCGTCGGTGCGGCTGGACATCCGCCGCATCGAGACGCTGAAGGACGGCACCGACGCAGTCGGCAACCGCACACGCGTGAAGGTCGTCAAGAACAAGATGGCGCCGCCGTTCAAGCAGGCCGAGTTCGACATCCTCTATGGCACGGGCATCTCCCGCGAGGGATCGCTCATCGACTTCGGGGTGGAGCACGGCATCGTCAAGAAGTCCGGTGCCTGGTACACCTACGAGGGCGAGCAGCTCGGCCAGGGCAAGGAGAACGCCCGCAACTTCCTGCTCAAGAACGACGACATCGCCGCCGACATCGAGTCGAAGATCAAGAGCAAGCTCGGAATCGGCGTGCCGCGCGCAGCGGCCGACGTCGAGGACGAGCTGGCCGCACGACGCCCGGCCTGACATGTCCGCCGCACATCAGGATGGCCGGCTCGCCCCCGTCGTCCCGCTCTTCGGTGACGGTCCGTCCGCCCGGGACGCCGCCTGGCACACGACGTGGGAGGAGGACGACGCGGAATACGACGCCGAGCACGACCGCGATGCGACCGTCGATGAGGGCTGGGACGACTGCAGCAGCATCGAGCGCGAGATCGCCGAGGCCAACCTGCTCAAGAAGCTGCGGACGCGTCAGCTGTCCGAGAAGGAGGCGCGGGCGGTCGTCGCCGAGCGCAGCCTCGACCGTGAGCAGATCGACGCGGTCATCGTCGCGTTCCGCTCCCGCGGATACCTCGACGACGGGCGGCTGGCCGAGCAGCTCGTCCACACCGGCGTCGATCGCAAGGGTCAGGGGCGCCGCGCGATCGCGATCACGATGACGCAGCGGGGGATCCCGCGGAGTGTGGCGGATGCCGCGCTCGACGCGCTTCCGGACGACGACGCCGAGCGTGCGCTCGAGTACGCACGGCACAAGGTGGCGACGATGCGCGGCCTAGACCGGGGGGTGGCTCTTCGGCGGCTCGGCGGGCAGCTTGCCCGCAGGGGCTATCCCGGCGCCCTCGACGTCGCCCGCCGGGCACTGGACGAGCAGGAGGCACAGGGCCGCTGAGCTACGACCCGCGGTTCGCGGCCTCGACCCAGGCGAGCAGCCGCGACCGCTCGTCGGCGGTGAGGTTCACCTCCAGCTCGTCCAGCCACCGCTCGAGCTCGCCGGGCCGCAGCCGCCGATGCTCGGTGGCGGCGCCGGGCGTGCGGATCGTGACGGTCTGGTGGGTGAGCGTCACGTGGTGACCGGGGAGGTGCTTGGCGAGCATGAGGCCGGCACGGAAGTGGGACGCCGGGTAGGTGCTCGTGAAGTGGTTGCCCATGGCGACGTCCACCGGCTTCACCGCCAGCGGATCTGTCGTGTGCGTGAGCTCCCAGCCCTCGTCGCGGCGTCTCAGCAGCTCCCAGTCGCCCGCGTCGGTGCGGCGCATCCGATAGCGCCAGCCGGGGAGGTAGTCGTCCTCCGTGCCGTCCGTCATCCGGATCGGGCGCAGCAGACTCATGCCGAAGCCCGGGTCGCAGAGCCACCGCTCGTCGCCCAGGGTCACCTCGGCCACCATGTGCGTGCGCCCGCCCAGTGCGCCGGTCTGCTGGCTGCGCACGCGCCCCAGCCCGCGGCGAACCCGGTAGCCGAGCCGCTCCAGTGCCGCGGAGAGGATCGAGACGTGCTCGAAGCAGTACCCGCCGCGGCCGCGGCCGAGGAACTTCTCCTGCACGGCATCCAGCTCGACCCCGGGGTGCTGTTCGAGCAGCACGTCGATGTTGTCGAAGGTGAACGTGCGCACGTGTGCCTCGTGCAGCTCGGCGAGGGCCGTCGGTGCGGGCTCACGGGCCTCGATCCCGAGCGCGCCCAGGTAGCCCCCGACATCCAATCGATCGATCTGCCACTCGTCTGTCGCCATGAGACCAGTCAAGCGCCCTTTGCCCGGATGCGCCTCGTAGAATGGCCCCGTATGTCTCTTCTCGATCCCACTCCCACGCTCATCGAGCCTTCGCCCGCCGCGCACGACGCGGACGGGCACATCCGCACGTACGAGGTGCGCACGTTCGGCTGCCAGATGAACGTGCACGACTCCGAGCGGCTCTCCGGTTCGCTGGAGAGCGCCGGCTATGTGCCGGCGATCGCGGGGGAGGACCCCGATGTCGTCGTCATCAACACCTGCGCCGTGCGCGACAACGCGGCCGGCAAGCTCTACGGCACGCTCGGGCACTTGAAGTCGCGCAAGGACCGGCGCGAGGGCATGCAGATCGCGGTGGGCGGCTGCCTGGCGCAGATGGACAAGCAGGCCGTCCTCGACAAGGCGCCCTGGGTGGACGTCGTCTTCGGCACGCACAACATGGGCTCGCTGCCCTCGCTGCTGGAGCGCGCGCGGCACAACGGCGAGGCGGAGCTGGAGATCCTCGAATCCCTCGAGGTGTTCCCATCGACCCTGCCGACCAAGCGCGACAGCGTCTACAGCGGCTGGGTCTCGATCTCGGTGGGCTGCAACAACACCTGCAAGTTCTGCATCGTGCCGAGCCTGCGCGGCAAGGAGAAGGACCGGCGGCCCGGTGACATCCTCAACGAGATCCGCCTGCTCGTCGACGACGGCGCGCTCGAGGTGACTCTGCTCGGCCAGAACGTGAACTCCTACGGGGTCGAGTTCGGCGACCGGCAGGCCTTCGGCAAGCTGCTGCGCGCGGCCGGGGAGATCGACGGGCTCGAGCGCATCCGCTTCACCTCGCCGCATCCGGCCGCCTTCACAGACGACGTCATCGACGCGATGGCCGAGACGCCGTCGGTCATGCCCCAGCTGCACATGCCGCTGCAGTCCGGCTCCGACCGCATCCTGCGCGCGATGCGCCGCTCGTACCGCAGCGCGAGGTTCCTCGGGATCCTCGACCGCGTGCGCGCGAAGATTCCGCACGCGGCGATCTCGACCGACATCATCGTCGGATTCCCGGGTGAGTCCGAGGAGGACTTCCAGGACACCCTGCGGGTGGTCGAGCAGGCGCGGTTCGCCAGCGCGTTCACCTTCCAGTACTCGATCCGCGAGGGCACGCCCGCCGCGACGATGGCCGATCAGGTTCCCAAAGCGGTCGTGCAGGAACGCTACGAGCGTCTCGTCGCCCTGCAGGAGCGCATCTCGCTGGAGGAGAACCAGAAGCAGGTCGGTCGTGACGTCGCGGTGCTGGTGTCCACGGGCGAGGGCAAGAAGGATGCCGCGACGCACCGTCTCACCGGGCGCGCAGAGGACAGCCGACTCGTGCACTTCGAGGTGCCCGCCGGCTCGGCGACGCCGCGCCCCGGTGACGTCGTGGCGGTGCGGGTCACGCACGCGGCGCCGTTCCACCTCCTCGCGGACGCGCCAGACGCCGCACCGCTGCGCATCCGCCGCACCCGGGCCGGTGACGCGTGGGATCGCACGCAGGCCGAGTCGTGCGCGCTGCCGACCGAGCCGGGCGCCGCGCGCCCCGTCGCACTCGGACTGCCGACCCGGCGCGTCGAGGTGTGAGCGGACGCCGCGGCGCTCACCTGTCGCGCAGCGCGAGCCCGGACGGCATGCGGTGACAGTCCAAGGGACGGATGTCGCGGCGACGCCGATGCTGTGGGCCGTCGTCGGCGCCACCGGCACCGGCAAGACGGCGCTCTCGCTCGGCCTCGCCGAGGCGCTCGCGGCACGCGGCCACGCGGCCGAGATCGTCAACGCCGACGCGATGCAGCTGTACCGCGGCATGGACATCGGCACGGCGAAGCTCCCCGTGGCGGCGCGCCGAGGCATCCCGCACCACCTGCTCGATGTCCTGGACGTCACCGACGAGGCGGCCGTGGCCTGGTATCAGGAGGCGGCGCACGCCGCGATCCGCGCGATCCACGGCCGCGGCGCCGACGCGATCCTGGTGGGGGGGTCGGGGCTGTACGTGTCGAGCGTGCTGTACGACTTCCGGTTCCCGCCGCGCGACTCGCAGGTGCGCGCACGACTGGAGACCGAGCTCGAACAGACGGGTCCGGGGGCGCTCTACGCGCGCCTGCGCGACCGCGACCCGGCGACCGCCGAGCGCGTCGACCCGCGCAACGGGCGCCGCATCGTGCGCGCACTGGAGGTGCTCGAGCTGGGGGAGCGGACGCACGGAGCAGCCCTGCCCGACGAGCCCCGGCTCTGGCATGAGCCGACGCGCATCGTGGGCGTGCACCTCCCCCGCGACGAGCTCGTCACACGCCTCGACGAGCGCACCGCGGCGATGTGGCGCGACGGCCTCGTGGACGAGGCCGCCCGCCTGCGCGAGCAGGGGCTGGAGCGAGGGACCACCGCCCGCCGGGCGATCGGCTACGCGCAGGCGCTCGCCCAGCTGACCGGCGTCATGTCACAGGAGCAGGCGATCGCCGAGGCGCAGGCGCTCACCCGCCGCTACGCCCGCCGGCAGGTCTCATGGTTCCGTCGCTACGCCGACGTCGAATGGGTCCCACCCGGGGCGGATGCCGGGGCCCTGGCAGAGGGCAGGCGCCTCATCGCCGACTGACGCGGCCGTAGGCTGGGATCATGGCGCGCACGATCCCCTTCACCAAGGGCCACGGCACCGGCAACGACTTCGTGATCGTCGCCGACCCCGACGGCGATCTCGAGCTCACCGACGACCAGGTCTCCGTGCTGTGCGACCGCCATTTCGGCATCGGCGGCGACGGCATCCTGCGCGTCGTCCGCTCCGACGCGATCGCCGACGGCGCGGGCATGCCGGACGCGGAGTGGTTCATGGACTACCGCAACGCCGACGGGTCCGTGGCGGAGATGTGCGGGAACGGCATCAGGGTGTACCTCAGGTACCTGCTGGATGCCGGGCTCGTCGAGCTGGCCGAGGGGGAGACCGTCCTCATCGGCACCCGCGCCGGCGCCCGCCCGCTGACCCGGAGCGCGCTGGGCTTCGAAGTCGATCTGGGCGCCTTCCGCATCGAGGAGGGCGAGACGCTCGTGCGCGTGCGCGGCCTGCCGGTGCCGCGCCCGGGGCTGGGTGTGGATGTCGGCAACCCGCACATCGTCGTCGCGCTGCCGTCGGATGAGGATCTGGACGCCCTCGATCTGACCGTGGTCCCGCAGATGCAGCCGGAGCCCGAGCACGGCGCGAACGTCGAGTTCGTCGTTCCCGCCGATCCGCTCGTGCGCGACGGCGTCGGGTCCATTCGCATGCGGGTGTTCGAGCGCGGAGTCGGCGAGACGCTCAGCTGCGGGACCGGCGTGGCTGCATCGGCGCTCGCCGTGCGGGAGTGGGCGGGCCCCGCCGCGCCGGACCGGTGGAGCGTGGAGGTGCCCGGCGGCGTCCTCGGCGTGCGGGTGGCGCCGGTGGACGGTGCACCGCATATCTTCCTGTCGGGGCCTGCGACCCTGGTGTACTCCGGCGAGGTCGCCCTCGCCTGACGGCGTCAGAGCTCGAGCGCGTCGGTGCGCGGACTGCCGTGCCGCCGGATCCTGAGCACCCGATAGCCGCGGCCGGTGGCCGCGCGGTGCACGCTGCAGCCGTCCGTGAACGTCGCGGCGAGCCAGCGCTGCAGGGAGTCGGCCCCGAGGTTGCGCTGCACCACCAGCCAGGCGTCGCTGCGCTGATCGAGTCGTGGGATCCAGCGCTCCAGGAGGCCGTGCAGCTCGTTCTTGCCGACCCGGATCGGCGGATTCGATCGGATCGTGCGGAACACCACATCGCCGGGAACAGCATCGGGCAGCACGGCGTTCACATTGTCGAGCCCGAGGGCGGCGGCGTTTCGGCGCACGAGATCGAGGGCTCGCTCGTTGACGTCCACCGCCCACACCGTGGCGTGCGGCGACTGCATCGCGAGCGACAGCGCGATGGGACCCCAGCCGCACCCCAGGTCGAGCAGCTGACCCCCGGCGGGAGGCGGGGGAGTATTGGCCAGCAGCACCGCGGTGCCGGAATCGAGCCGGTCCGGGCTGAACACGCCGCCGGCGGTCGTGAGCTGGAGATCGCGCCCGGCGAGGGCGACCCGGATGCTGCGCAGGTTCTCCGGGCTGGAGGGTGTGGCGCTGAAGTAGTGGTCCCCAGCGGTGGGGCCGGCTTCGCTGCCCATGGACCCTGAGCCTAGCGGAGCAGGGCCGTGCAGCGGGAGGCTAGAGTTTACGGATGCCTGCGGGCATCCTGGAAGGAAGAGATGACGGAGACCACCCACACGCACGCCGCCGACGAGGATCGGACCGACCCGGTGGAGCGGGTTCTCGCCCGCGCCCGGGAGGCCGGTGCGGGGGTGCGCGTCTTCGGCGCCGCACCGGCTCTGCAGGAGGCGGACAACGGGGCCGGCGATGCCGCCGAGTTCTCGGCTTCGGGCGGCTTCGATGGTGCGCAGTGGGACCGTGAGGAGCGCGCGGCGCTGCGCCGCGTCGGTCTGTCGACAGAGCTCGAGGACATCACCGAGGTCGAGTACCGGCAGCTGCAGCTGGAGAACGTCGTGCTCGTGGGCGTATACGCCCAGGGCGACCAGGAGGACGCGGAGAACTCGCTGCGCGAGCTCGCGGCCCTCGCCGAGACCGCCGGGGCCGTCGTGCTCGACGGCGTGCTGCAGCGCCGGCCGCACCCCGACCCGGCGACCTACCTCGGCCGCGGCAAGACCGAGGAGCTGCGCGATCTGGTCGCCGCTCTCGGAGCGGACACCGTCATCGCCGACACCGAGCTGGCTCCCAGCCAGCGCCGCGCCCTGGAGGACGTGGTCAAGGTCAAGGTGATCGACCGCACCACGGTGATCCTCGACATCTTCAGCCAGCACGCCAAGAGCCGGGAGGGCAAGGCGCAGGTCGAGCTCGCACAGCTCGAGTACCTGCTTCCGCGGCTGCGCGGCTGGGGCGAGTCGATGAGCCGCCAGGCCGGCGGCCAGGTCGGCGCTGCGGGCGCCGGCATGGGCTCGCGCGGACCCGGTGAGACCAAGATCGAGCTGGATCGCCGCCGCATCCGCACCCGCATGGCGCAGCTGCGCCGCCAGATCAAGGACTTCGCCCCGGCGCGGGCGGCCAAGCGCGCCGAGCGCAAGCGCCACACGGTGCCGTCCGTGGCGATCGCCGGCTACACGAACGCCGGGAAGTCCTCGCTGCTGAACCGCCTGACCAGTGCCGGCGTGCTCGTCGAGAACGCGCTGTTCGCCACCCTCGACGCCACCGTGCGGCGGTCCGAGACCGAGGACGGCCGCATCTACACGCTCACCGACACCGTCGGTTTCGTGCGCAACCTGCCCCACCAGCTGGTGGAGGCGTTCCGCTCCACCCTCGAGGAGGTCGCCGAGGCCGATGTCATCCTGCACATCGTCGACGCGGCCCATCCCGACCCGGCTTCGCAGCTGGCGACGGTGCGCGATGTCATGGGCGAGGTGGGGGCCCGCGGCATCCCTGAGATCGTCGTGTTCAACAAGGCCGACCTCGTCGACGACGACACCCGCCTGGTGCTGCGCGGCCTCGAGCCGAAGGCGCTGTTCGTGTCGTCGCGCACAGGAGAGGGCATCGACGCGCTGCGGGCGGCCATCGAGGAGGCACTCCCGCTGCCGGAGGTCGAGCTGCACGTGCTCGTGCCGTACGACCGCGGCGAGCTGGTCTCGGCCGTGCACGAGCAGGGCATGATCCTGTCTCAGGAGCACCGCGAGCAGGGCACACTGCTGCACGTGCGGGTGCCCGCCGTGCTCGGGGGACGACTGCGCCCCTACGGCGTCCGCTGAGCGGGATCAGTCGAGGTCGAGCTCGGGCACTCCGGGCGTGGCGAAGCCGAGGACCTGACCGAGGAAGCTCAGCTCCGCCTCCAGCGACCGCACGATCGTCTCCGGCCGGCGGAAGCCGTGTCCCTCGCCGTCGAAGGCGAGGTACGCGTGGGCCACGCCGCGTGCGGCCAGCGCATCGCGCACCGCCTCGGATTGCGCCGGCGGCACCACGGCGTCCTCCAGCCCCTGCTCGAGGAGCATCGGCGTCGTGAAGCGCTCCAGGTGCGACAGCGGCGACCGCTCGATGTACACCGCCTCCGCCTCCGGAAGGGGTCCGACCAGGCGATCCAGGTAGCGCGCCTCGAAGTCGTGCGTGTCGGCGGCCAGCGCACGCAGATCGGCGACGCCGTACCGGCTGATGCCGGCGGCGAACCGGTCTGACGCGGTCAGGGCGCACAGCACCGTCCACCCGCCCGCCGATCCGCCCCGGATCGCCAGGCGGGCGGCATCCGCAATCCCCTGGTCGGCCACCCCCGAAGCCGCAGCGACGACGTCGTCGCGGTCCACGACGCCCCATGCGCCGTCGAGGCGCTCGCGGTAGGCGCGCCCGTACCCGGTCGACCCGCCGTAGTTGACATCGAGCACGCCGATGCCGCGAGAGGTGAAGTAGGCGACGTCCAAGGATGCCCCGCCCGCGGCATGGGCCGTGGGCCCACCGTGGGCGAGCACGATGCAGGGCGGCAGCTCCCCGGCCGGCGCGACCGCACCGGGGTTCGTCGGCGGGTAGGCGAACGCGTGCACGGGCCCGTGCGGACCGTCCACCGTGATCGCCCGTGCGACCGGCAGCCATGCGGCATCCGGCTCCTCGTCGACGGTGCCGCGCACCAGCCGGACGGTGGGCTGCGGGTCATCGAGGTTCAGGAGCCACAGCCCCCCGAGCGTCCCGGCTCCCGCGCCGCGCAGCAGCACCCGCGACCCGCGCACGTCGTCGATGAGGACGCGCGCGGACAGCGGTGAGGGGATGCCGCGCACGGCACCGGACGAAGGGTCCAGGAGCACGAGCTCGTCGTCTCCGCGGGTGCGCACCGCGAGGATCCGGCCGTCATCCAGCGGTGCGAACCAGCGGATGCCGAGATTCCACAGCGGCCCGCCCGTCTCCGCCTCCGCCGGCGCCACGTCGGCGACCCCGTCGCCGGTCCACCGGCAGAGGTTCCACCAGCCGGTGCGGTCGGAGACGAACAGCAGCTCGCCGGCATCCGTCCACTCCGGCTGCAGCAGCGACTCGCCCTCGTCGCCGGCGATCGCCTGCCACGCCTCCACCCTGCCGTCCACTCCGCCGTCCACGATCGCGCCGACGCGAAGCTCGGTGGCATCCCACGGCATGTCCGGGTGGTTCCAAGCCACCCACGCGAGCTGCGAGCCGTCGGGGGAGACCGCCGGGTACGCCAGGAAGTCGCTTCCCGCGACGATGGTGCGCAGCGCGGCGGCATCATCAGCCCCCGAGCCATCGGCCGGGACGGCCACGATGTCGCGCGGCGGCACGCGCCGATCGGTGCCGTGCGTCTCGCGGACGGCCCATACCTCCGTGCCGACGACGTGCAGGTCGCCGAAGCGCATCCCCGCATCCGCGGGCGTGAGCGGTCGGGGCGCCTGACCCGGCCGCAGCGACCAGACGCGCTGGTCGGTCTTCTCCACGAAGAAGAGCACACCGTCGTCGGTCGTCGTCCACGCGCCGCCGCCGTACTCGTGTACGCGCGAGCGCGCATCCCAGGGTGCCGGCAGCAGCGTCTGCGGGACGCCGTCGACCAGGCGCCGCACGGCCGTGCGCCCGGCCTCGGCCGGCATCCTCTCCAGCCACCAGATCTCCTCGCCGACGAACCGGCCGCCGTCGACGGGGTGCGATCCCGCGGCCACATCCGCGGCGGCGATGGGCGACGGCCAGCTGCCGTAGGGGAGGGTCTGAGGCATGGCTCCCACCGTAGCGCGGGAGCCGTCACGCGCCCCTAGACGGAGGGTGCGGATGCCTGGGGTACGCCGCTCTCGGCAGCCTCGGCAGCCTCGACGGTCTCCGCGGGCGCACCCGTCTCGACGGGCTCGCCGGGGCGGCGCTGAACGAGCTCGCACAGCCACCAGACCACGAGGCCGACGAGCAGCACGAGCAGCACGTCGCCGAGACCCAGCGGCCGCAGCAGCAGCAGCCACACCACGAGCAGGACGATCAGGATGCTGCGCACCAGGACACGCTGTGCGTACATCCATGCTCCGAACGCACCGGTGTCCACCCCGCGCCGGGCGATCGATCGGCGCAGGCCGGTGTTGATGGAGCCGACACCGCCGCGCACCGCCTGGGCGGCTCGCGACCGCCCGAGCACCCAGGCCAGCACCGCGACGATGAGACCGACGACGGTCAGGACGATGGCGGTGTGCAGCATGGCGTCGATGACCTGTTCGTAGACGGCGATCAGGGCAGCGGGTGCGAGCCCCAGCTGCAGCGCCATCCCGGGCAGGAAGGCGCCGACGGAGGTGAGGGCGATCGCGAGGATGCCGGCACCCGCGGCCAGACCGATGCCGCTGCCCAGCACCGCCACACTGCGGCGGCGGGCGAGCAGGATGCCGCCGATGAACAGCGCGAGGGCGAGGATCGGGAGCCACCACCCGACAACGACGGCGAGATTGTAGACGACGCCGACAGTCACGAGCGCATCGCTCTGTGCGACGACGATCGTGCGATCGATCTCGGGGATGAGCGAGGCGATGCCGATGCCCTGATCGGCCAGGCGCTGCTTGACCTGCGCGATGATCGGGCCGAGCTCGATGCCGAGCTCACCGGTGCCGCTGATGGTGACGACGTCACCGCCGCCGGCGGCCGTGCGCACGAGCACCCGGTGGCTCGCCTGCAGCCCGGTCTGCCAGGCGGCGGTGAAGGCGTCGGACTGCACCAGGCGCGTCGTGGCGGCGACGACGAGATTCTCCAGTCCCTGCGCGGCGGGAACGCGCAGCATGTCGATGGCGGCTGCAGCGCGCGGGGGCAGCCCGAGACTCGCGATCCCGTCGAACAGATCGTCGGTGACGCCCTGGAAGTCGACCTTCTCGTCGACCGCGGTCGCAACCCCGTCGATGACCATCGCCTGCACGGCGGGATCCTCGGCGAGCGGCGCGAACGTCTCGACGAAGCGGGACTCGTCGACCAGCTGCACCCGTGCCCAGGATCCGACGATCGAGACGGTCACCATGACCGAGGCGAGCACGATGCACACGGCCGACAGGACAGCGCGCCAGCGACCGCGGCGAGTCGGGCGAGGCTCGGCACCCTCACCACCGGACCTGCCGAGCTGGTCTCGCAGCCGGGCGTTCTCGGTCTCCAGGGCGGCCAGTCGCGCCTCGACGTCGGTCGGCGGGGGGCTCACGGCATCGGGGCTCATCCCCCCCTTATACCGGGGTCAGACGTCCCACGGCCAGTTCAGACGCCGCAGATCGCCCGAGCCGGGTGACGCTCAGACCGCGCGCAGAACCGCCACGACTTTGCCGAGCACGACCGAGTCGTCGCCGAGGATCGGCTCGAACGCGCTGTTGCGCGGCAGCAGCCAGGTGTGCCCGTCGCGCTGCCGGAAGGTCTTCACCGTTGCCTCGCCGTCGAGCATCGCGGCGACGATGTCGCCGTTGTCCGCCGTGGACTGCGTGCGCACCACGACCCAGTCCCCGTCGCAGATCGCGGCGTCGATCATCGACTCGCCGCTCACCTTGAGCATGAACAGCTCGCCCTTGCCGACGAGCTGACGGGGCAGCGGGAAGATCTCCTCGACCTGCTGCTCGGCGGTGATCGGCACACCGGCGGCCACCCGGCCGACCAGCGGAACGAGCGCGGCGTCGCCGACTGACGGCGCATCGTCGGCGGGACTCTCCGTCGCCGTGCCCGGGATGTCGATGAGGACCTCGAGCGCACGGGTCTTGCCGGCGTCGCGACGCAGGTAGCCGCTGAGTTCGAGCTGATTGAGCTGGTGGGTGACGCTGGAGAGGGACTTGAGGCCGACGGCGTCGCCGATCTCGCGCATGCTCGGCGGGTAGCCGTACCGCGCGATCGATCGCTGGATGACCTCGAGGATCGCCATCTGCTTCTCGCTGAGGCTCTTCCGGCGTCGCGTCTGCGGCTTCTCGCGACGGCCGGCGGGGGTGGTGGGCTCGCTCATCGCGGTGCTCCTGTCTGAGTGACTCTTCGAATGTCGGAGGTCGGTGGTGGAGTGTCCTCATCGAAACCGTATCCGATCCCTCCGGCAAGCGCGCGAGACGCGCCGCACTTTCCTTGGGAAGCGGAGTCCGGCTTCGTGGGACTTGACATGAGTCCAGTATAGAAGATAAATTCCGAAAAGAGGTTCGTTCTCGGCCCTCCCGGCCGAGAGCCGAGAACGAATCTCTCCACGACACAGAACGCGAGGCCCGAAATGAGCACCCTCTCGATGGCATCCCCGGCGGCGATCCCTGCGATCCGCCGAGCGCGGAAGCGACCGGGGCTGCGCCTCACCGTCCGCGGCCGGCGCGTGCTCGCCGCCATCGCCGCGCTGCCTGCCGTGATCGCGCTGTGCGCAGCGGTGCTCGCAGGCGGGTCCGCTCTCGCGTCCGGCGACACCGGCGCGCCCGCTGCGGTCTTCGAGACGGTCACCGTCGGACCGGGCGACTCCCTGTGGGGGATCGCCGCCGAGTTCGCTCCCGCGGCCGACCCCCGCGACGTCGTGGATGCGATCGTGCGGCTCAACGGACTGGAGGGGACGATCATCCCGGGCCAGCGGCTGGCGCTGCCGGCCGAGTTCGCGGGGTAGTCCTGCCGCTCTAGCATGGGCAGGGTGAGCGCGACCCTCGACGAACTCCCGATCCGCGACGATCTGCGCGGTCTGCGCCCGTACGGCGCCCCACAGGCAGCGCTCCCGGTCGCACTCAACGTCAACGAGAACACGCATCCGGTTCCCCAGGAGGTTGCCGACGACATCCTCGACGCGGTCGCCCGCGCGCTGCGCGACATCAACCGATACCCGGACCGCGAGTTCACCGCGCTGCGTGAGGCATTCGCCGAGTACCTCGGCCACTCCCTGCGACGCGAGCAGATCTGGGCGGGGAACGGATCCAACGAGGTGCTGCAGCAGCTGCTGCAGGCGTTCAGCGGGCCGGGCCGCACGGCGATGGGCTTCGCGCCGACGTACTCCATGTATCCGCTGCTGACCCGTGGCACCGGCGCCGACTGGATCGCGGGCGTGCGCGACGTCGACTTCACCCTCTCGGCCGACAGCGCTGCGGCGCAGGTCCGCGACGCGGCACCGGATGTCGTCTTCCTGTGCACGCCGAATAATCCCACCGGCACTCCGCTCGCACTCGACGCCATCGCCGCGGTGTACGACGCGACCGACGGGATCGTCGTCGTCGACGAGGCGTATCAGGAGTTCGCGCCGCGCGACGCGCGGTCGGCGCTGACCCTGCTGCCGGACCGCCCCCGTCTGGTGGTCTCTCGCACGATGAGCAAGGCCTTCGCCTTCGCCGGCGCGCGGGTGGGCTACCTGGCTGCCGATCCCGCTCTGATCGATGCCCTTCGGCTCGTCCGCCTGCCCTATCACCTCAGTGCGATCACGCAGGCGGCGGCCACGGCTGCGCTGCAGCATGCGGACACCATGCTCGCGATGGTCGACGAGATCGTCGCCCAGCGCAACCGCATCTCGGCGACGCTGCCGGCTCTCGGCTTCGAGCCGTACGAGTCCTGGTCGAACTTCGTGCTCTTCGGCGGGGTCGCCGACCCGGCCGGGGTGTGGCAGTCGCTCTACGACAGCGGAGTGCTCATCCGCGACGTCGGGCTGTCCGGGCACCTGCGGGTCACGGCGGGCACCGAGGATGAGACCACCTCGTTCCTCGACGCCCTGGCGTCGGTAGGATCGGCCCCATGACCACCGCCCGCACCGCGTCCCGTCGTCGCGCGACGAGCGAGTCGACCGTCGAGCTCGATCTCGACCTCGACGGCACGGGCAGAAGCCGGATCGACACGACCGTGCCGTTCTTCGACCACATGCTCACCGCCTTCGCGAAGCACTCCCTCACCGATCTGACGGTGCGCGCCTCCGGCGACACCGACGTCGACGTGCACCACACGGTGGAGGACGTGTCCATCGTGCTGGGTCAGGCGATCGGCGAAGCGCTGGGCGACAAGGCGGGCATCTCACGCTACGGCGACGCGCTGGTGCCCCTCGACGAGGCGCTGGCCCAGGCGGTGGTCGACATCTCCGGCCGCCCCTACCTGGTCCACAGCGGCGAGCCGGCAGGCTTCGAGCATCACCTCATCGGCGGCCACTTCACCGGCTCGATGGTGCGGCACAGCTTCGAGGCGATCGCATTCCATGCGGGACTCACGGTGCACATCACGCTGCTCGGGGGCCGTGACCCGCATCACATCGCCGAGGCGGAGTTCAAGGCCTTCGCGCGGGCGTTCCGGCAGGCGAAGTCGCTCGATCCGCTGGTGCACGGCGTGCCCAGCACGAAGGGCGCCCTGTGAGCCCGAGCGCGCCGTGAACTCCGACGCCGCTCGCCCCGTGGTCGCCGTCCTGGACTACGGGTCCGGCAACGTCCACTCCGCGGTCAAGGCGCTGGATGCCGCGGGCGCCGATGCACGACTGACCGCCGATCCCGGCCTGGTGCGCGACGCCGACGGCCTGTTCGTGCCCGGGGTCGGGGCGTTCCGCGCCGTTATGGAGGCGCTGCGCGCCTGCCGCGGCGACGAGCTCATCGGCCGGCGGCTCGCCGGCGGCCGCGCCGTGCTCGGGGTGTGCGTGGGGATGCAGGTGATGTTCGAGCTGGGCGTGGAGCGCGGCGTCGACACCGTGGGTCTGGGGCAGTGGCCCGGCGTGGTCACCGAGCTCGACGCGCCGGTGCTGCCGCACATGGGCTGGAGCACGGTCGAGCCGGATGCCGGATCACGGCTGTTCCGCGGCCTCGAGCACGAGCGCTTCTATTTCGTGCACTCGTTCGGCGTGCAGCAGTGGGTCCTCGAGGCCCAGCCGCCGCTTCCCGCGCCGATGCTCACCTGGTGCGAATACGGCGCGCCGTTCCTGGCCGCCGTCGAGAGCGGTCCGCTGTCGGCGACGCAGTTCCATCCGGAGAAGTCGGGGGCCGCCGGCATCCGCCTGCTCTCCAATTGGATCGCCGGCCTGGGCGCGACTACCATCTAGACCTTGTGCCCATGACCGATTTCAGCGCAACACCCGAATTGATCCTGCTTCCCGCCGTCGACGTCGCGGGGGGCAAGGCCGTGCGCCTCACCCAGGGTGAGGCCGGCAGCGAGACCCACTACGGCGACCCCGTGGACGCCGCGATGGAGTGGGCGCGCCAGGGCGCGCAGTGGATCCATCTGGTCGACCTCGACGCCGCCTTCGGCCGGGGCTCCAATACGGCGGTGCTGCGCAAGGTCATCAAGCACACGCGCGGGGTCAAGATCGAGCTGTCCGGCGGCATCCGCGACGATCAGACGCTGGATGCCGCACTGGAAAGCGGCGCGGCGCGGATCAATCTCGGCACCGCCGCGCTGGAGAACCCGGAGTGGGCCGCGGACGTCATCGCCCGCTACGGCGACGCGATCGCCGTCGGGCTCGACGTGCGCGGCACCACGCTCGCCGCCCGCGGCTGGACGCGCGAGGGCGGCGACCTGTGGGCGGTGCTCGATCGCCTCGAGGCCGCCGGGTGCAGCCGCTACGTCGTCACCGACGTCACCAAGGACGGCACCCTGCGCGGGCCCAACCTCGAGCTTCTGCGGCAGGTGACCGCCCGGACCCCGAAGCCGGTCGTCGCGTCGGGCGGCGTGTCGAGTCTCGACGACATCGCGGCGCTGCGCGCGCTCGTCCCGCTGGGGGTCGAGGGTGCGATCGTGGGCAAGGCCCTGTACGCGGGCGCGTTCACGCTCGCCGAGGCGCTGGATGTCGCAGCCGGCTGACCCGCATCCGCACGGCGCCGACTCGGCCGGTGTGCCATGGGCGGGGCGCAGCTTCCAGTCGAATCCGCACTCCGGCGACGACGGCTCCGCCGATTCCGCGCTGCTGGCCGCGCTGACCGCGTTCCACGCCGGGCAGGGCGACCAGATCGCCGTCGTCGACACGTACCGGTCGGCGCGGCTGCTCATCCCGCTGGTCGCGGAGGCGGGAGACCACGGCATCGGCCCGCACGGCCTCGAGGTCGACAAGACCCAGGAGCTGTCGATCGTCACGGTCGCCGCACCCGACGGCCGTCGCGTCCTGCCGGTGTTCACCTCGGTGGACACGATGCGCCAGTGGGATGCCTCGGCTCGCCCGGTTCCCGCAGACGGCGTGCGCACGGCTCTGGCTGCCGCAGACGACGACACCGACCTCATCGTCATCGACCCCGGGTCGCAGACGGAGTTCGTGCTGCGCCGCCCCGCGGTGTGGGCGATCGCCCAGCAGCATCCGTGGGAGCCGAGCTTCACCTCCCCGGAGGTGTTCGCCGGCCTGCACGAGAGCATCGGCCAGGAGCTTGCCGTGCTCGATCTCGCCGTGGCGCCGGGCGACCCGGCCGGGCGGCTGCGCGGCCCCGAGCTGGTGGTCCGCCTCGAGCTCATGCCGGGTCTGGATCAGGCCGAGCTGGACGCCGTGCTCGCCCGCCTCGCCAAGCGGTGGGCCGCCGACGACCGCATCGCCGTCCTGGTGGACTCGCTGACCGTCAAGCTCTCGCGCGCGCCTGAGCCCCCGGTCAGGTGACCGGTCCGGTCCACTTCTCGCCTGGACCCTGACCGATCGGGTCCGGGATGGGCGACGACTCGCGGAACGCGAGCTGCAGCGACCGGAGGCCGTCCCGCAGCGGGGCCGCATGCGCGCTGCTGATCTCCGGTGCGCCGGCGGTGATGAGTCCGGCGAGGGCGTTGATGAGCTTGCGCGCCCCGTCGAGGTCGCGCTGCGCGCCGGGTTCGTCGGCGAGGCCCACCTTGACGGCGGCGGCGCTCATCAGGTGCACGGCTGTCGTGGTGATGACCTCCACCGCCGGCACATCGGCGATGTCGCGCGTCGCCGACTCGGCGGCCTGCTGCTCTCTGTCCCAGCGGCCGAGCCGCTCATCCGTGGGGGTCTCGTCGGCGGGCGGAATCGTCGTCACAGTGCACTCTCTGGTAGACTTGCGCGGGTTCTGGGGCATCCTGCTCCGGAATCCAAAGAGGATCTCATCCCACCCGCGCTTGCCGTTCCAGGCTACCGGGTCAGCACTCCGCCCCGGACGATTCGACCGGGGTCGTTCTGGGTGCAGAGCCGGCGCTCCCGCGTCGTGCCGGGTGGGTCTGCGGTCCTCTTCCGCCTCACCCCGCACTGAAGAGGAGTTCCGCATCAGCGATCCCCGCACCAATGACCGCATCCGCGTCCCCGAGGTCCGCCTCGTGGGTCCCGCAGGAGAGCAGGTCGGCGTCGTCCGCATCGAGGTGGCCCTGCGTCTTGCGCAGGAAGCCGAACTCGATCTGGTCGAGGTGGCCCCGAACTCGAAGCCGCCCGTCGTCAAGATCATGGACTACGGGAAGTTCAAGTACGAGGCCGCGCAGAAGGCCAAGGAGGCCCGGCGCAACCAGGCGAACACGGTACTCAAGGAGGTCCGGTTCCGCCTGAAGATCGAAGCTCACGACTACATCACCAAGCTCAAGCGCGCCGAAGGCTTCCTGAAGTCCGGCGACAAGGTCAAGGCCATGATCCTGTTCCGCGGCCGCGAGCAGCAGCGTCCCGAGCAGGGCGTGCGGCTGCTGAGGAAGTTCGCGGAGGATGTCGCCGAGTTCGGCACCGTCGAGTCCAACCCCACGATCGACGGCCGCAACATGGTGATGGTGGTCGCACCGCACAAGAACAAGTCCGAAGTCAAGACGGAGCAGAACGCCCAGCGTGCGGCGAACAAGGAGGCGGCGCGCTCGGCGCGTTCCGCCGGAAGCACAACGAAGGAATAGAGATATGCCGAAGCAGAAGACCCACTCGGGCTCGAAGAAGCGCTTCAAGATCACCGGCAGCGGAAAGATCATGAGGCAGCAGGCGGGCCTGCGCCACAACTTCGAGGGCAAGTCGAGCCGCCGCACCCGCCGGCTCTCCAAGGATCAGGTGCTCGCCCCCGGCGACGCCAAGGTCGCGAAGAAGCTTCTCGGCCGCTGACGCGCGCCGACACACGATAGGAACGAACAGAAATGGCAAGAGTCAAGCGCGCCGTCAACGCGCACAAGAAGCGTCGCGTCATCCTCGAACGCGCCTCGGGCTACCGCGGTCAGCGTTCGCGTCTCTACCGCAAGGCGAAGGAGCAGGTCACCCACTCGCTCGTCTATGCGTACCGTGACCGCCGCAAGCGCAAGGGCGACTTCCGCCGTCTGTGGATCCAGCGGATCAACGCCGCGAGCCGCCAGAACGGCCTCACCTACAACCGCTTCATCCAGGGCCTCGGCCTGGCCGGAGTCCAGGTCGACCGCCGCATGCTCGCCGAGCTCGCCGTCAATGAGCCCACGGCGTTCACCGCACTGGTCGAGACCGCCAGGAAGGCGCTGCCGGCCGACACGAACGCTCCGAAGAGCGCCGCGCAGCACTGACTCCCGCCGAAGGGCGTCCTCCTCTGCGGAGCGCGCCCTTCGCGCCTGTGTGCTCGACCCCGGCACCCTAGACTGGGGCCGTGCTGGAGAACCCCCGGTCGCCTCGCGTGCGCGCCGTCGCCAAGCTCGCCAAGCGCAGTGCCCGGCACGAGACGGGGCGCTTCCTCCTGGAGGGGCCTCAGGCCGTCCGTGAGGCGCTCCGATTCGCCCCCGGCGCCGTCGAGGAGCTGTATGCGACCCCGAGCGCGATGGAGAAGCACCCCGATGTCCGCGAGGGCGCCCGGCGGGCCGGCCTCGACATCCGCTTCGCGACGGAGTCCGTGATCGAGGCGATGGCCGACACCGTCGCGCCGCAGGGCGTCATCGCCGTCGCCCGCCAGCTGCCGACCTCCGTGCGCGATGTGTTCGCGGCATCCCCCCGGCTCGTCGCCATCTGCGAGGAGGTGCGCGACCCCGGCAACCTCGGCACGATCATCCGGGCGGCCGACGCCGCCGGCGCGGATGCCGTCGTGCTCACCGGCCGCACCGTGGACCCGTACAACCCGAAGGTGGTCCGAGCCACCACAGGCTCGCTCTTCCACCTCCCGGTCTCGCTGGGCGGTGAGCTCGCCGGGGTGGTGGAGCGCGCCCGCGCCGCCGGGATGCGGGTGCTCGCCGCCGACATCGACGGCGACGACCTGCTCGAGGCGCGGGCGAAGGGCCTGCTGTCCGCACCGACAGCATGGCTGTTCGGCAACGAGGCGCGCGGGCTCGACGACGCGTCCGTCGCCCTGGCCGATCGCGCGCTGCGCCTGCCCATCTTCGGCCGCGCCGAGTCGCTCAATCTCGCCACCGCGGCCAGCGTGTGCCTGTACGAGACCGCCTTCGCACAGCGCGCGAGCTGAGCCGGCGGGGGTCACAGATCGGTAAAGGTCGGTCGCGATGGGCTGTCGGCGTCGGTGCCATTGCCTAGGGTTTCGTCTATGACGACCTCCGACGGCAGCGTTGCGCCGGCGACATCGAACATCAACGTGCGACGCGGTGATCCGCTCGTGGTGATCAGCGACGTGCAGAAGCACTACGGCGACTTCCAGGCCCTCAAGGACATCGATCTGACCGTCCACCGCGGCGAGGTCGTGGTCGTGATCGGCCCCTCCGGATCGGGCAAGTCGACGCTGTGCCGCACGATCAACCGCCTCGAGACCATCACGAGCGGCACGATCGCGATCGACGGCAAGGAGCTGCCGATGGAGGGCAGGGCGCTTGCCGCGCTGCGCGCCGACGTCGGCATGGTGTTCCAGTCCTTCAACTTGTTCTCGCACCTCACGATCCTGGAGAACGTCACCCTCGGACCCATCAAGGTCAAGGGCATGAAGAAGGCGGATGCCGAGCGCGAGGCGAAGGTGCTGCTGGACCGGGTGGGGGTGGGGGAGCAGGCGCAGAAGCTGCCTGGGCAGCTCTCCGGCGGGCAGCAGCAGCGCGTCGCGATCGCGCGTGCGCTCGCGATGAGCCCGAAGGTGATGCTCTTCGACGAGCCCACCAGCGCGCTCGACCCCGAGATGATCAACGAGGTGCTCGACGTCATGGTCGGACTCGCGCAGGACGGGATGACGATGATCGTCGTCACCCACGAGATGGGCTTCGCGCGCAAGGCGGCCGACCGTGTCGTGTTCATGGCTGACGGTCAGATCGTCGAGCAGGCCACGCCGGACGAATTCTTCACACACCCCAAGAGCGAGCGCGCCAAGGACTTCCTGTCCAAGCTCATCACCCATTGAGAGGTCCGCGCCTCAGGAAGGCGCGGCAGTCCTGATCGATACGAAACCGAGGAGATGGACCACATGCGAAAATCACGCATCCTCGCCGGACTCGGCCTTGCGGCCGTCGCGGCACTGACACTCACAGCGTGCAACAGCGGAACCCCAGGCGGCGGCACCGGCGACAACGCCACGGACGGCGGTGATCAGACCAGCGAGACCCCCTGGGAGGTCGCCACCGACGTCACCATCGACGGCAGCCCGACATTCGACCGCATCCAGAGCGCCGGCAAGGTGCAGGTGGGTGTCAAGGAGGACCAGCCGGGCCTGGGCTACCTCGACCCCGCCACGGGCGAGCGCTCGGGCTTCGATGTCGACATCGCACGCTGGATCGCCGCCTCGCTCGGCTTCGACGAGGCCGACATCGAGTTCCAGCCGATCGCCTCGGCGAACCGCGAGCAGGCGATCGTGAACGGCGACATCGACTACTACGTCGGCACGTACTCGATCACCGACAAGCGCAAGGAGCAGATCTCCTTCGCCGGGCCGTACTTCATCACCGGCCAGGGTCTGCTCGTCGCCGCCGACAACGACACGATCACCGGCAAGGACTCGCTCACCGCCGACATGACCGTGTGCTCGGCGACCGGCTCCACGTCGATCCAGCGCATCAGGGATGAAACTCCTGCCCAGACGAAGGAGTACGACACGTACTCGACATGCGTGGAGGATCTCAAGAACGGCCAGGTGGATGCCGTCACCACCGACGAGGCGATCCTGATCGGCTATGCGGCTCAGGACCCTGACAACCTCAAGGTCGTCGGAGATGTGTTCAGCGAGGAGCGCTACGGCGTCGGCATCGCCAAGGGCGACACCGCGCTGCAGGAGTTCATCAACGACATGTTCACCAACGGCGGCGACGTCTGGCAGGCGATCTTCGAGAAGAACCTCGGCGCCTCCGGTGTGACCGGAACCCAGCCGCCCGTCGACCCGGCCGGCTGACCCGTTCGATCCGGCGGCGGCGCACGCCGCCGCCGGATCCCACTCGGCCCCATCGACGAAGGAGTGCATGTGGGCGTCATCACCGACAACGGCGATCTGTGGGCCGAGGCGATCGGCGGCACGCTCGCGCTGTTCGTCGGCGGCGGCATCATCGCGCTGGTGCTCGGCTTCATCGTCGGCGCCATGCGCGTCTCGCCGGTGCCGATCGCTCGAGCCGTCGGCGCAGTGTACGTGAACTGGATCCGGAACACACCGCTCACACTCGTGATGTTCTTCTTCGCGTTCTGCCTCCCGATCCTGCTGCGAGAACGCATCGACGCCCTGCTGCTGGCGACCGTCGCGCTGGGCATCTACACCGCGACCTACGTCGCCGAGACCATCCGGGCCGGTGTGAACACCGTGCCGGTGGGCCAGGCGGAGGCGGCGCGCGCGATCGGGCTGAGCTTCGGCCAGGTCATGACGCTGGTCGTGCTGCCGCAGGCGACGCGCTCGGTCATCCCGCCGATGATGAGCGTGTTCATCGCTCTGCTGAAGAACACGACCGTCGCGGCCGGATTCTCGGTGCTCAATCTCGGCTCGATCCGCAACTGGCTCAGCGAGCGCGGTGAGAACTCGCTCGTGGTCCTGATTCTGGTCGCGGCGATCTTCGTGGTGCTCGTGCTGCTGCTGGCGTGGCTGCAGAGGGTCATGGAGAACAAGTGGAAGGTGGCGCGATGAGCTCGGTCCTGTACGACCTGCCGGGTCCCCGTGCCCGCACCCGCAACCGCATCATCGGCGTGATCACCGTCCTGGTCGTCCTGGGGATCTTCGCCTGGGTGATCTGGCGCTTCGCGGCCACCGGGCAGTTCACCGCCGAGAAGTGGGAGATCTTCACCTACTCGCGCGTGTGGGTGATCATCGGCGAAGGCGTTCTGGCCACACTGTCCGCCTTCGGGCTGTCGGCCGTCGGAGCACTCCTGGTCGGCTTCATCCTCGCCATCGGGCGACTCTCCGACCACGCGTGGGTGCGCGTCCCCGTCGGGTGGATCGTCGAGGTGATGCGCGCGGTCCCCGTGCTGATCATGATGATGCTGCTCTACTACGGCCTGCCCACGGTCGGCGTGAAGATGGACCCGTATTGGGCGGTCGTGATCGCGCTCATCGCCTACAACGGCTCGGTCCTGGCAGAGGTGCTTCGCGCGGGCGTGGAAGCGCAGCCGCGGGGTCAGCAGGAGGCCGGCTATGCGATCGGCCTGCGAAAGAGCGGCGTGATGCGGCTCATCCTGCTCCCGCAGGCGGTGCGCGCCATGATGCCGGTGATCATCGCGCAGCTGGTCGTGACCCTGAAGGACACGGCGCTGGGGTTCATCATCACGTACCCCGAGCTGCTGTATGTCATCAAGCTGCTCGGCTCGAACGCCGTGTACAACTCGCCGCTGATCCCGACCGCACTTGTCGGCGGGACGATCTACGTCGTGCTCTGCCTCATCCTGTCGTACATCGCCTACATCGTCGAGAAGCGCTCGCGCCACTCGCCGAGGGCGGGCGGCGGCGCTGCGCCGCTGCAGGACGGCACCGACACCGAGCTCATCATTGCCCAGCAGGGGGCCGGCAGGTTCGGCGTCGGCAACGCGTGACCCGGCCGGCACGGCCCGCCCGCGTCGGTAGACTCGGTGATCGTGTCCGACGCCAATGCAATCACCCCTGACGCGGTCGATGACGCCGTCGCCGCCGCGCTTGCGGCGGTCACCGAGGCCTCCTCCACCGCCGAGCTCAAGGCCGCCCGCGCGGCGCACGCCGCGGACGGCTCGCCGCTCGCGCAGCTGAATGCGCGACTGCGCCACGTGCCGCAGGAGCGCAAGGCAGAGTTCGGCAAGCTCGTCGGCCAGGCGCGGGGGCGCGTCGCCCAGGCGTTCGTCACGCGCGAGCAGGAGCTCGCCGAGGCCGAGACGGCGGCGCGGCTGGAGGCCGAGCGGGTCGACGTGACCGCGCTGGCTGCCCGTGCCCGCGTCGGCGCCCGGCATCCGCTCACCCTCCTGCAGGAGGAGATCGGCGACATCTTCGTCGGCATGGGGTGGGAGATCGCGGAGGGCCCGGAGCTCGAGCACGAGTGGTTCAACTTCGACGCGCTGAACTTCGACGTCGACCACCCGGCGCGTCAGATGCAGGACACGTTCTTCGTGGACCCGATCGAGCGCCACCTCGTGATGCGCACGCACACGAGCCCCGTGCAGGTGCGCTCGATGCTCGAGCGCGAGCTGCCGATCTACGTCATCTGCCCCGGCCGGGTGTACCGCACCGACGAGTTCGACGCGACGCATCTGCCCGTCTTCAGCCAGGTGGAGGGCCTGGTCATCGACAAGGCGATCACGATGGCGAACCTCCGCGGCACACTCGACCACTTCGCGAGGGTGCTGTTCGGTGCAGAGGCGAAGACCCGCTTCCGCGCCAACTTCTTCCCGTTCACCGAGCCCTCCGCCGAGCTCGACCTGTGGCACCCGACGTTCAAGGGCGGGGCCCGCTGGATCGAGTGGGGCGGGTGCGGCATGGTCAACCCGAACGTGCTGCGGGCTGCGGGGATCGACCCCGAGGTGTATTCGGGCTTCGCCTTCGGGATGGGGATCGAGCGCACGCTCATGTTCCGTGCCGATGTGCAGGATATGCGCGACATGGCCGAGGGCGACGTGCGCTTCAGCGAGCAGTTCGGGATGGTGGTCTGATGCGCGTCCCGCTCTCATGGCTGCGTGAGCACGTCGATGTCCCCGCCGAGGCGTCACCGGAGGATGTCCTGGCCGCCCTCGTGTCGGTCGGCTTCGAAGAGGAGGACGTGCACCGCTTCGACCTGCACGGCCCGATCGTGGTCGGTCAGGTGCTCGAGTTCGCCGACGAGCCGCAGTCCAACGGCAAGACGATCCGCTGGTGCCAGGTCGACGTCGGCGAAGCGCACGGCGATGTCCGGGGGATCGTGTGCGGCGCGCACAACTTCTTCGCCGGCGACAAGGTCGTGGTGACGCTTCCGGGCGCCGTGCTGCCGGGCCCGTTCCCGATCGCGGCGCGCAGGACCTACGGACATGTCTCCGACGGCATGATCGCCTCGGCGAAGGAGCTGGGCCTGGGCGAGGAGCACTCCGGCATCCTGCGCCTGGTCGAACTCGGCGTCGACGCGCCGGTCGGCACCGATGCGATCCCGCTGCTGGGTCTGGACGACGCCGCAGTGGAGATCAACGTGACACCCGACCGCGGATACGCGCTGTCGGTGCGCGGTGTCGCCCGCGAATACGCGCACGCGACCGGTGCGGCCTTCCGCGATCCCGGCGACAGGGCGTGGGCAGAGGTGGATCTGGCCGATCCCGGGGCCTTCCGGGTGCAGGTCGTGGACGAGAGCCCCATCCGCGGACGCGTCGGCGCGTCGGAGTTCGTCGCCCGCATCGTGCGCGATGTGGACCCGACCAAGCCGACGCCGCCGTGGATGGTGGCCCGGCTCGCGCTGGCCGGCATCCGGTCGCTCGGGATCCTCATCGACATCACCAACTACGTCATGCTCGAGCTCGGCAGCCCCATCCACGGCTACGACCTCGACCGTCTGCAGGGCGGCATCACGGTGCGCCGGGCGCGGCCGGGCGAGAAGCTGGAGACCCTCGACGGCAAGGTGCGCACACTGAACCCCGAGGACCTGCTCATCACCGACGAGTCCGGCCCGATCGGGTTGGCCGGTGTCATGGGCGGCGGCACGACCGAGATGACGGATGCCACGCGCAACGTGCTGGTCGAGGCGGCCATCTTCGACCCGGTGTCGATCGCCCGCACCGCCCGCCGCCACAAGCTGCCCAGCGAGGCATCCCGGCGCTTCGAGCGCGGCGTCGATCCGGCCATCGCCTTCACCGCCGCCGCACGGGTGGCCGAGCTCATGGTGCAGTACGCCGGAGGCACCGACACCCGCTCCGGCGGAGCGCTGTTCGCCACGACCGAGCAGTCGGGCATCGTGCTGCCGCGGGCGTTCGTGCCCGGTCTCATCGGCGTCGACTACACCGCGGACGAGATGACCGGCGCACTCGAGATGATCGGCTGCGAGGTGCGCCCCTCGGCAGGGTCGGGGATCGGATCGACAGGCTTGGGGACAGAGGACTCGTGGGTCGTCTTCCCGCCGACGTGGCGCCCTGACCTCACCGACAAGTGGACGCTCGCCGAAGAGGTCGCCCGCATCCGCGGCTACGACCGGATCCCGTCGATCCTGCCGGTGCCGCCTTCCGGCCGCGGCCTCACCGCCTCCCAGCGCGGCCGCCGGCGCGTGTCGAACGCGCTGGCGGCGGCGGGCTTCGTCGAGACGCCGTCGTTCCCGTTCACCGCCGAGGAGCAGAACGATCTGCACGGCTCGGCCTCCGGCGAGCACCTGCCCAGCGTGAGGGTGGCCAATCCCCTGGACGGCCAGGCGCCGTTCCTGCGGCGCTCGCTCATCCCCGGGCTGCTGCAGGTCGCGCATCGCAACCTGTCGCGCGGCTTCACCGATCTTGCGATCTTCGAGACCGGCGCGGTGTTCCTGCCGGCACCCGGCGTCGCCTACGGCACCGACCACGTGCCGCCGCTGGCGGTGCGCCCGGATGCGGCCACGCTCGCCGAGCTGGACGAGTCGATACCGCCGCAGACCCGGCACGTCGCGGTGCTGCTGACCGGTGCGCGCATCGCGAAGCAGCCGGGTCAGGCGGCGGTCGTGGCCGAGCTGGCGGACGCGCTGGACGCGGTGCGCACCATCGCGGGTGCGGCCGGCGTGACGATCGACGTCGCGCAGGCCGAGCGCGCCGCGCTGCACCCCGGCCGCACCGGTGTGCTGACCATCGGCGCCGAGATCGTCGGCTACGTCGGCGAGGTGCTGCCGTCGGTCGCCGAGGCATCTGACATCCACAGCCGCGTGATCGTGGCCGAGCTCGACCTCGATCTCGTGCTCTCGCTCGCCGGTGACCGGGTGGTCGCGGCCTCGCTCTCCGGCTTCCCGGCGGCGACGCAGGATGTCTCGCTGGTCGTGCCGGCCGGCACTCCCGCCGGTGAGGTGCGCGCGGCGCTCGTCGAGGGCGCGGGCGACCTGCTCGAGTCGCTGCGGCTCGTGGACGACTACCGCGGCCAGGGCCTGCCCGACGGCTCCAAGAGCCTCACCTACGCGCTGCGCTTCCGCGCCGCCGACCGCACCCTCACCGCGGCCGAGGCGACCGACGCCAAACTGGCCGGCGTCGCGCTCGCCGCCGAGCGGTTCGGGGCGAAGCTGCGCGATTGAGCCCACCGACCGAGCCCACCGAAGGAGACCCGATGTCGGAGACGATCGCCCTGCAGGCCGGCGACACGGAGTTCGACGTGCACCTCGCCCGCCCCGCGGGCCACCCGCGCGGCGGGCTCGTGCTCATCCACGAGATCTGGGGACTCGTCGACCACATCCGCGACGTCGCCGACCGCTTCGCCGCCGAGGGGTGGCTGGTCGCGGCCCCCGACATCCTCAGCCACGCCGGTGTCGGGCCGGCGCTCGGCGCCGACCTGTTCGCCGCGCTCAACAGCCCCGACGAGGCGGCGCGGACGGCGGCGCAGCCGCGCCTGCGCGAGGCGCTGGCCACCGCGAAGGCGCCGGAATACGCCGACTGGGCCACCCACGCGCTGCGGACCACGGTCGATCTGCTCGAGGCGAGCCCCGGCGTCGGCGAGCACATCGCCGTCGCCGGCTTCTGCTTCGGGGGCACGTACGCGTTCGCGCTGGCCGCCGCCGACGACCGGATTCGTGCGGCGGTGCCGTTCTACGGCACCGCGCCGGAGGCCGAACGCATCCCTCGGATCGCCTGTCCCGTGCTCGCGATCTACGGTCAGCACGACCCCGCCCTGATCGACGCGCTGCCGACCGTGCGCGATGAGATGGCCGCCGCAGGCATCGATTTCGAGGCGGTGGTGTACCCGGACGCGGCGCACGCGTTCTTCAACGACCGGGGCCTGCGCTACCGGGCCGAAGACGCCGCCGACGCCTGGGACCGGGTGCTGCGTTTCCTCGAGACGCACGTCTGAGCGTCCACCCGCTGTGCGAATGCCCGTTAGGCTCGATCGGTGACGGATTCCCTCATCGAGCCCCGTGAGCCGTCCTTGCAGCTGACCGGTCTGACCAAGCAGTTCGGACAGAAGCCGGCCGTCGCCGGCATCGACCTGGCCGTGCCGACCGGATCGTTCTTCGGGCTCGTAGGCCCGAACGGCGCCGGCAAGACGACGACGCTGCTGATGGCCACCGGCCTGCTGCGTCCCGATGCGGGCACGGCGCACGTCCACGGCGTCGATGTGTGGAGCCATCCGGTCCAGGCCAAGCGGCTCATCGGCAATCTCGCCGACGGCGTGCGGCTGTTCGACCGGCTCACCGGCGAGCAGCTGCTCACCTACACGGCGATGATGTTCGGCGTGGAACGGGCGGAGACTCCGCAGCGCGTGTCCGATCTGCTCGATCTCATGGACCTCCGCGAAGCGGCCGGCACGATCGTCGCCGACTACTCGGCAGGCATGACGAAGAAGGTGGGGCTCGCGTGTGCGCTGGTGCACGCGCCCCGGCTGCTGGTCCTCGACGAGCCCTTCGAGTCCGTCGACCCGGTCTCGGCGGCGAACATCGAGGACGTGCTGCGCGGCTACACCGGATCCGGTGGCAGCGTGATCCTGTCCAGTCACTCGATGGATCTCGTACAGCGCATGTGCGACCACGTCGCGGTCATCGCGAACGGTCGGGTCCTCGCGTCGGGGACGCTCGCAGAGGTGCGCGATGGCGACACGCTGCAGAGCCGCTTCCTCGCCCTGGTCGGCGGCCGTCACAGCTCGCAGGGACCGGCATGGCTGCGACAGTCCTGAGGCTGAGGTACCGCGTCCTCGGCAACACGCTGGCGCGCAACCCGTGGCAGCTGGTGGGCTTCTGCTTCGGGATGCTCGGTGCGCTGTGGGTGCTCGGACTGGTGGCGGTCGGCGTCGTCGCGGCCAACATCGCCCTCGAGCTGGAGACGATCCGGATGATCGCGGCGCTGGGCGGCTCGCTGCTGCTGCTGGGCTGGGTGCTCGGCCCGGTGCTGCTGGCAGGGTTCAACGCGACGGTGGATGCCCCGCGTCTGGCGCCCTTCCCGCTGAGCCTGCGGCAGGTGATGGTGGCGCTGGCCGCCACGGGCATCACCGGCATCCCCGGCATCACCAGCGCCCTGGCTGTGCTGGTGACCATCGGACTGTGGGTGCGCTGGCCGATCGCAGCTGTCGCAGCCGTGCCGTCCGCGCTGCTCGCCCTGCTGACGTGCGTCGTGGCCAGCCGCCTCGTGGCGACCCTGTCCAGCGGAACCGGGCGTCGGTGGCGTGAGCTGGTCGGCACGGTCCTGCTGGTGGTGGTGATCCTGACGGGACCGATCATCAGCGGGGTCTCCGCGCTGCTGGATCGGGCGGCCGATCTCGGCGCGCAGCTCACCCAGGTCACGGGCATCCTCGCGTGGACGCCGATCGGGGCGGCGTGGGCGGTTCCGGGCGATGTCGCCGCGGGGGAGTGGCTGATCGCCGCGGCGCGCTTCGCGATCGCGGTGGCCACCCCGGCGGTGCTGTGGCTCGTGTGGGCGCGTGCCCTGCGCGAGTCGATCAGCTCGCCCCCGCACAGAGCAGCCCGTGCCGTCGGCGCCGGGCGCATCGGCCTGTTCGCCATCATGCCGACCGGCGGGACGGGGGCGACCTGGGCGCGCTCGCTGACAGCCTGGCTGCGTGACCCGCGCTACCTGCGCCAGCTCCTCGTGATCCCGATCCTGCCGATCCTGCTTCTGTTCGGGGGCGGCGTCGAGGGGCCGATGTTCACGGCGTCAGCCCTGTTCGTCGCCCTCGTCCTCGCGCTGGTCGGCTACACCGACGTCTCGTACGACGGCACGGCGTTCGGCACGGTGCTGGCGGCGGGCATCCGCGGCCGCGCCGACCGGCTCGGCCGCGCGCTGGCCGCCGCATGCGTGCTGATCCCGCTGATCGTCATCCTCGCCGTCGTGGTCGCGGTGCTGTCCGGGGCCCCCGAGCGTCTTCCCGCTCTGCTGGGCGGATGCCTCGGGCTGCTGCTGGCGGGATTCGGCGTGACCGCGGTCTCGTCCGCGCTGCTGGCAACGCCGGTCGCCGCGCCCGGCGACAGCCCGTTCAAGTCGGTGCCGGGCCAGACTTTCGTCAGCGGGCTCCTGGTGTTCGTCGTGCTGATCGCCTGTGTGGTCGCCGCCTCGCCTCCGCTCGCGCTCGCGGTGATCTCCCTCCTGACGGGGTCTGTGCTGCTGGGCGGTGTGTCCCTGGCAGTTGCGATCGGGTACGGGCTTGCGGTGGCCGCCGTCGGTGTGATCGTGGGCGGACGCGTCTTCGATCGGCGGGGACCGGAGCTGCTGATGACCATCAAGAACTTCGCGACGAGCTGAGGACAGATCCATGAGAGTGCTCATTCTCGGGGGGACGGGCTGGCTGAGCGGCCGGGTCGCCCGGCGATGGCTGGATGCCGGGGCTGATGTGACCTGCCTGGCCCGCGGCGCGCGCTCCGCACCCGCCGGCGCCGAGCTCGTGATCGCCGACCGCGCCGACGACGACGCCTACGACACCGTCGCCGCACAGGACTGGGATGAGGTGGTGGATGTCTCGTCCCTCGCCGGCCACGTCGCGGCCGCCGTCACTGCGCTGGGCGATCGCGCCGGTCATCTCACGTACGTTTCCACGGTGTCCGTGTATCGCGACGCCGCCGTCGTCGGCGCGGACGAGACCGCCGCGCTGCTGGAGCCCGCCGGGCCCGGCGACGAGGACGACTACGGCCGGCAGAAGGTCGCCGCGGAGCAGGCGGTGCGCCAGGCGCGGGGAGCGGAGGTCGCCGTCGTGCGTCCGGGGCTCATCGCCGGTCCCGGCGACCCGACCGACCGGTTCGGCTACTGGGTCGGGCGTTTCGCGCTCGCCGATTCGGGGGCTGTGCTCGGCCCGGCCCGCGACGATCTGCGCGTCCAGGTCATCGACGTCGACGATCTCGCGGCATTCGTCGCCTTTGTCGGGCGCGACAGCTGGACCGGCACGGTCGATGCGGTCGGCGACAGCCACGCGTTCTCCGCCGTCGCCGAGGCGGCGCGCACCGCGGCCGGCCACACCGGCGACCTCGCATCGGCGAGCGACGAGTGGCTGATCGACCAGGGCGTCTCCTACTGGGCCGGCCCCCGCTCGCTGCCCCTCTGGCTGCCGGCCGACATGACGGGCTTCGCGACGCGCTCCAACGCGAGCTACCGCGCCGCGGGAGGCGGCATCCGCCCGCTGGCCGACACGCTCGCCCGCACCCTCGCCGACGAGCGTGCTCGCGGCCTGGGTCGCCCGCGCTCCGCCGGCCTCACCCGGGCCGAGGAGCTCGAGCTGGTCGCCCGCCTCGGCTGAGGAGGCGGGCGGTGAACGCGGGCGTCGCCGCCACGGCCGCCTGGGCCGATTCGGCCCCGCCAAGACAATAGGGTGGAATCCATGACCTATTCGGTCGCCGTCTCCGGTGCTTCCGGCTACACGGGCGGCGAGATCCTGCGCCTGCTCGCGTCGCATCCCGACATCGAGATCCGCACGGTGACCGCACACTCCAACGCCGGCCGGCCGCTGGTCGATCACCAGCCGCACCTGCGCTCGCTCGCGCACCTCACACTGCGCGAGACGACCCCCGAGGTGCTCGCCGGCCACGACATCGTCTTCCTCGCCCTGCCGCACGGGCAGTCCGGCCGGTACACCGACGCGCTCGGCGACACCCCGCTGGTCGTCGACGCGGGGGCCGACCACCGGCTTGAGTCCGTTGCGGACTGGGATCGCTTCTACGGCGGCGACTTCCACGAGCCCTGGGTGTACGGCGTGCCCGAGCTGCCGGTGGGCGGGGGGAAGCAGCGCGACCGGCTCGTCGGCGCCTCGCGCATCGCCGCGCCCGGCTGCAACGCCTCCACCGTGAGCCTCAGCCTGGCGCCCGGCGTCGCCGCCGGCGTGATCGATCCGTCCGACATCGTGAGCGTGCTCGCAGTCGGTCCGTCGGGGGCCGGCAAGAGCATGAAGCCGCACCTGCTGGCCAGCGAGATCCTCGGCACCGCCAACCCGTATGCGGTGGGCGGCGTGCACCGGCACATCCCGGAGATCCGCCAGGCTCTGGTGAGCGCGCGCACGTCGACAAGCTCGGGGATCGGGACAGGCTCGGGGACCGGGGACGGAGGGGCCGAAGGCATCCGGATCTCCTTCACGCCCGTGCTCGTGCCGATGGCGCGGGGCATCCTCGCCACCTCCACGGCCCCCATCGCGCCGGGTGCGAGCGACGCCGACATCCGCGCCGCATGGGAGACCGCCTACGGCGATGAGACCTTCGTGCAGCTGCTGCCCGAGGGCAGGTTCCCGCGCACCGCCGATGTCCTGGGCGCCAACACCGCCCTGCTCGGGCTCGCGATCGACCGGCCCGCGAACCGGGTCGTGGTCGTCGCGGCGGTCGACAACCTCGCCAAGGGCACGGCCGGTGCCGCGGTGCAGTCCATGAACATCGCACTCGGCCTTCCCGAAGACCGCGCGCTGACGGTGAACGGAGTCGCCCCGTGAGCGTGACGGCGGCACAGGGATTCGAGGCCGCAGGCGTCGCTGCCGGGCTGAAGTCCACCGGCAGGCCCGACGTCGCGGTCGTCGTGAATCGGGGCCCTCGCAAGGCCGGTGCGGCCGTCTTCACGAGCAATCGCGCCAAGGCGAATCCGATCCTGTGGTCGCAGACGGCGGTCGGCGACGGTGTCGTCGAGGCGGTCGTGCTCAACTCCGGCGGGGCGAACTGCTTCACCGGATCGTTCGGATTCCAGACCGCCCACCAGACCGCCGAGAAGGCGGCTGAGCTGCTCGGGGTGAGCGCCGGCGACGTCCTGGTGTGCTCCACCGGGCTCATCGGCACCGGCGACGAGGTCTTCCGCTCGAAGGTGCTCGCCGGCACCGCGCAGGCGGTCGCCGAGCTCTCGCCCGACGGCGGCGCGGACGCCGCGAACGCCATCATGACGACGGACACGAAGCCGAAGCAGGCGGTCGTCTCCGCCGACGGCTGGACGATCGGGGCAATGGCGAAGGGCGCCGGGATGCTGGCCCCCGGCCTTGCCACGATGCTCGTCGTCATCACCACCGACGCCGACCTCGGCTCCGCCGAGCTGGATGCGGCGCTGCGGGAGGCGACGCGCGAGACCTTCGACCGGCTCGACTCCGACGGATGCATGTCGACCAACGACCAGGTGACGCTGCTCGCATCGGGGGCCTCCGGCATCCGGCCCGACCTCGACGATTTCGCGCGCCGCCTGACGCTGCTCTGCCTGGACCTGGCGCAGCAGCTGCAGCAGGATGCCGAGGGCGCGAGCCACGACATCGAGATCCTCGTCGTCGGCGCCGCGAGCGAGGACGACGCGGTCGAGGTGGGCCGGTCAGTCGCCCGCAACAGCCTGTTCAAGACCGCGGTCTTCGGCAACGATCCGAACTGGGGGCGGGTGCTGGCCGCGATCGGCACGACCTCGGCCGCATTCGACCCATACGACGTGGATGTCAGCTTCAACGGCGTGCGCGTGTGCACCGCCGGGGGGCCCGACCGCCCCCGCGACGAGGTCGATCTCACACCGCGGGCCACCGGCATCCTCATCGATCTGAAGACGGGGGAGCACTCCGCGAGGATCCTCACCAACGACCTGACCCACGACTACGTGCACGAGAACAGCGCCTATTCCTCATGACCGATCTGCAGGACACCGACCCCGCCGAGGCGTCCGCCAAGGCCCGCACGCTCATCGAGTCGCTGCCGTGGCTGCGGCGCTTCCGCGACCAGATCGTGGTCGTCAAGTACGGCGGCAACGCGATGGTCAGCGACGACCTGCAGGATGCGTTCGCCGCCGACATCGCCTACCTGCGGTACGCGGGGGTCAAGCCCGTCGTCGTGCACGGGGGCGGCCCGCAGATCTCCGACATGCTCGACCGGCTCGCCATCCCCAGCGAGTTCAAGGGCGGGTACCGGGTGACCAGCACCGAGGCGATCTCGGTGGTGCGGATGGTGCTGACCGGGCAGATCAACCCGCAGCTGGTCGCCAAGATCAACGCGCACGGTCCGCTCGCGACAGGCCTGAGCGGTGAGGATGCCGGCCTGTTCGGCGGCCGGCGCCGCGGCATCGTCCTCGACGGGGTGCCGCAGGATCTGGGCCGGGTCGGCGACGTCGTCGAGGTCGACCCGCAGACCGTGCTGGACCATATCCAGGCCGGCCGCATCCCCGTCGTCTCCAGCATCGCACCCGACCTCGACAACCCCGGCCATTCGCTCAACGTCAACGCCGATGCCGCAGCGGCCGCGCTCGCCGTCGCGCTGGGGGCGGTCAAGCTCGTGGTGCTCACCGATGTCCCCGGGCTGTACGCCGACTGGCCGGACCGCGACTCGCTCGTCTCGCACCTGACCTCCTCCGCTCTGCGCGCGATGATGCCGCGACTGGAGTCGGGCATGATCCCGAAGATGCAGGCGTGCCTGGACGCGGTCGAAGGCGGCGTCGCGACGGCTGCGATCATCGACGGCCGCGTGCCGCACTCAGTGCTCGTGGAGATCTTCACCCAGAAGGGAATCGGAACAGAGGTGGTTTCAGGATGACGGATGCGACGACCTGGCGGGACGAGTCCGAGCGCGACCTGGTGCGCAGCTTCGGCCCGCGCCTGGCGATGTTCGAACGCGGCCAAGGCGCATACCTGTGGGATGTCGAGGGCCGACGCCACCTGGACTTCCTCGGCGGCATCGCGGTGAACTCGCTCGGCTCTGCGCACCCCGTGTTCGTGGAGGCCGTCGCGACCCAGGCGGCCAAGCTCGCGCACGTGTCCAACTACTTCGCCACCCCGCCCCAGCTCGCCCTGGCCGCCCGCCTGAAGCGACTGGCCGGCACGGGAGAGCGCGGCCGCGTGTTCTTCGGCAACTCCGGCGCCGAGGCGAACGAGGCGGCCTTCAAGCTCGCGCGCCTCCATGGGGGTGCGCAGCGGCCCCGCATCCTCGCCCTGCGCGACGCGTTCCACGGGCGCACCATGGGCACGCTCGCGCTGACCGGCAAATCCTGGATGCAGGAGCCCTTCGCGCCGATGGTGCCCGGCGTGGAGTTCCTCGACTCCACCCTCGAGGCGCTGGAGGCGGCACTGGACGACCGGGTCGCCGCCCTGTTCATCGAGCCGATCAAGGGGGAGGCCGGCATCCTCCCGCTGCCCGACGGCTACCTCGCTGCGGCACGCGAGCTCACTGCACGTCACGGTGCGCTGCTGATCGTCGACGAGATCCAGACCGGCGCCGGGCGCACCGGCGAGTGGTTCGCGTTCCAGCACGCCGGCATCGCACCCGACGCGATCACGGTCGCCAAGGGCATCGGCGGCGGGTTCCCCATCGGGGCGCTCATCACCTTCGGCGACGCCAGCGACCTGTTCTACCCGGGGACGCACGGATCGACCTTCGGCGGCAACGCGCTGGGCACCGCCGTCGCCGATGCGGTCCTCGCCGAGATCGAGCGGGCCGGGCTCGTCGAGAACGCGCGGGTGCGCGGCGCCGAGGTGCGCGCGGCGGTCGCCGGCATCGGCTCACCGCTGGTGGCAGGGGTGCGCGGCCAGGGGCTGCTGCTGGGCGTCGCGCTGAGGCATCCGGTCGCCAAGTCCGTCGCCACCGCTGCGCAGGAGGGCGGGCTGATCGTCAACGCCGCGAACGAATCGACCATCCGGCTCGCACCGCCGCTGACGATCGGGGATGCCGAGATCGCCGAGTTCACCGAGCTGTTCGCCGCCGCGCTGGCCGCCGTCCAGACCTCGGTCGACGAAGCAGCCGTCGTCGAGGCGGGGGGAAGCAGATGACCCGCCACCTGCTGCGCGATGATGACCTGACCCCGGCCGAGCAGGCCGAGATCATCGCCCTGGCCGCCGAGCTGAAGAAGGACCGCTGGCAGACCAAGCCGCTCGCCGGGCCGCAGACGGTGGCGGTGATCTTCGACAAGTCGTCGACCCGCACGCGCGTGTCGTTCGCGGTGGGCATCGCCGACCTCGGCGGTGTTCCGCTGATCATCTCCACTGCGAACAGCCAGCTCGGCGGCAAGGAGACCCCGGCCGACACCGCGCGGGTGCTGGAGCGCCAGGTCGCGGCGATCGTCTGGCGCACCTACGCGCAGGCGGGCCTGGAGCAGATGGCCGAGGGCACCCGGGTTCCGGTGATCAACGCGCTCAGCGATGACTTCCATCCGTGCCAGATCCTCGCCGATCTGCTGACGATCCAGGAGCACAAGGGCGAGCTGAAGGGACTCACCCTCGCGTTCTTCGGCGACGGGCGCACCAACATGGGGCAGTCGTACGTGCTCGGGGCCGTCACTGCGGGCATGCACGTGCGAGTCGCCTCGCCGGTGGAGTATGCGCCGCGCGACGACGTGGTGGCCGACGCCGACCGCCGTGCGCAGGAGACCGGTGGGTCCGTGTCGCTGTTCACAGACCCCAACGAGGCGGCTGCCGGCGCCGACGTCGTCGTCACCGACACGTGGGTGTCGATGGGCAAGGAGGACGAGAAGCTCCAGCGCCTGCGCGACCTCACGCCGTACAAGGTGTCGCAGGAGCTCATGGCGCTCGCGAAGGACGACGCGATCTTCATCCACTGCCTGCCCGCCGACCGCGGGTTCGAGGTCGACTCCGAGGTGATCGACGGACCGCAGAGCGTCGTGTGGGATGAGGCGGAGAACCGCCTCCACGCGCAGAAGGCGCTTCTCGTGTGGCTGCTGCAGCAGAGCTGACCGGCCGGCTGGTCCGCAGCTGGATTCACCTGGACGGCCCCGGCCGCCTGGCGGGCATCGACCTCGCCCGGGGCCTGGCTGTCATGGGCATGTTCGCGGCGCACCTGATCGCGCTGCCGGACTTCTCGTGGAGCGATCCGGCGACGTGGCTGGATGTCGCGAGCGGTCGCTCCTCGATCCTGTTCGCCACGCTCGCGGGCGTGTCGATCGGACTGGTGACCGGCGGCCGGACTCCGGTCGCCGGCGCGGCGCTGCAGCGGGCGCGGGTGAGCCTGGGCGCCCGTGCCGGACTGATCTGGGTGCTCGGCATCCTGCTCATGGCCACCGGGGTGCCGGTGTACGTGATCCTGCCGGCCTACGGCATCCTGTTCGTCCTGACGCTGCCCTTCCTGCCCCTGCGCTCCCGCGCGCTGTTCGCGATCGCCGCGGCCCTGGCAGTGGTCATGCCGTTCGTGCAGGTCGTGCTCGGCGGGCTGCCGGTGTGGGAGACCGAGACCGGCGCACTGCTGGATGCCGTCCTGGGCTGGCACTACCCGTTCACGGTCTGGATCGCGTTCGTGCTGTGCGGCCTCGGCATCGGGCGGCTCGACCTGCGGTCGGCGCGGGTGGGGGCGCTGCTGCTGGCGGCGGGGGCGACGCTCGCCGTCGTCGGGTACGGGCTCGCCGCGATCTCCGGCCCCGGTTCACCGTTCTGGAATGCCGTGTGGACGGATGCCCCGCACTCGTCGGGCCTGCTCGAGGTCGCCGGGTCGGGCGGATTCGCGATGGGTGTGATCGGCCTGTGCCTGCTCGTGTGCCGCACTCCGCTGCGGTGGATCGCGCTGCCCCTGCGGGCCGTCGGCTCGATGCCGCTGACGGCGTACACCGCACAGCTGGTGGTCTGGGCGATCATCGCCGCCGCGGTGCTCGGCGACCCGGGCGATCTGTCCGGGTTCCGCGCGCTGGAGCCGTTCTGGCCGATGGTGTGGGCAACGCTCATCGCCTGCACCGCGTGGGCCCTGCTGATCGGCCGCGGGCCGCTCGAGTGGATCGTGGCCCGGGTCACCGCCGCGGCCGGCCGCTCCGCGGCATCCTGATCCGTCCTCACGCGGGCCGCGCCGAACGCGGGAGCGCACGAACTGCTCGAATCCGCTCGCATTCGAGCAGCTTCTGCGGTTCGGACGACGACAACGGCGTCGTTAGGCTGGAGAGGTGACCGACACGAGGGGCGATCAAGCGCACGGCAGCGACGACGAAGCGCACGGCAGCGACGACGAAGCGCACGGCGACGACGAAGCGCACGGCACCAACGAGGGCGCGCTGTGGGGTGCCCGATTCGCGAGCGGGCCGTCTCCTGAGCTCGCGGCGCTGAGCCGCTCGACGCACTTCGACTGGGTGCTCGCTCCGTATGACATCGCCGGCTCGCACGCCCATGCCGAAGCGCTTGCCGCGGCCGGATACCTCGATGCCGACCAGCTCGCCGCGATGCACGGTGCGCTCGATGAACTCGCCGCGGATGTGGCATCCGGGGCCTTCACCGCCGCCGAGACCGACGAGGACGTGCACGGAGCCCTCGAGCGAGGCCTGCTCGAGCGGGCCGGAGCCGACCTCGGCGGCCGCCTGCGCGCCGGCCGCAGCCGCAACGACCAGATCGCGACGCTCGTGCGGCTGTATCTGCTCGACCACGCGCGGATGGTCGGGCGCGACATCCTGCGCCTGATCGACGCGATCGTCGCGCAGGCCGAAGCGCATCCCGACGCGATCATGCCGGGCCGCACCCACCTGCAGCACGCGCAGCCCGTGCTGCTCGCACACCACCTGCAGGCCCACGCCTGGCCGCTGGTGCGCGACCTCGAGCGCCTGCGCGACTGGGCGGCCCGCGCCCGTGTCAGCCCGTACGGCGGCGGTGCGCTGGCCGGCTCGAGCCTGGGTCTCGACCCCGTGCTGGTGGCCGAGCGACTCGGCCTCGACCGTCCGTCCGAGAACTCGCTCGACGGCACCGCCGCGCGCGACGTGGTCGCCGAGTTCGCGTTCATCGCAGCGCAGATCGGCATCGATCTGTCGCGCTTGGCCGAGGACATCATCGTGTGGAACACGCGGGAGTTCGGGTTCGTGACCCTCGACGACGGGTACTCGACGGGCTCGAGCATCATGCCGCAGAAGAAGAACCCCGACATCGCCGAGCTCGCCCGCGGCAAGGCCGGCCGGCTGGTCGGCAATCTGACCGGGCTGCTGACGACGCTCAAGGGCCTGCCGCTCGCCTACAACCGCGACCTGCAGGAGGACAAGGAGCCCGTGTTCGACTCGGTCGCCACGCTCGAAGTGCTGCTGCCGGCGTTCGCGGGCATGGTCGCCACCCTGCGCTTCGACACCGACCGCATGGCCGCGCTCGCACCCGAGGGCTTTTCGCTAGCCACGGATGTCGCGGACTGGCTGGTGCGCCAGGGCGTGCCGTTCCGGGATGCGCACGAGATCTCCGGCGCGCTGGTGCGCGCATGCGAAGAGCGGGGGATCGGGCTGCAGGATGCCTCGGACGACCTGCTCGCAGAGGTGTCGCCTCACCTGTCGCCGGGGATCCGCGACGTGCTGACGATCGAGGGGTCGGTGGCCAGTCGCACCGGGGCGGGCGGAACCGCGCCCGTGCGCGTCGCCGAGCAGCGCACTGAACTGGTCGAACGCGCGCAGGCGGCGGTGCACGCGCTCGGCATGAACCGCTGATCAAATCAGTTCGATAAGTGAATCACTTATGAACTAGGAATCATAAGTGATATGCTTATCGCATGCCTGTTGTCGTCACCGCGGACATCGTCGGCTCGCGTCGCCTCGCCGACCGCGCCTCCGCCCAGCGCCTGCTCGACGGCGCGATCGCCCGCGTCGAGCAGGATCTGCCGCTGGCCGACCGCCCGCTCAGGCCCACCGTCGGCGATGAGCAGCAGGGTGTCTATCCGTCGCTGAATGCGGCGCTGGCCGCGCTGCTGCTGCTCAGGCTCGCCCTTCCCGACGACATCGACTGCCGCTTCGGGCTGGGCGTCGGCGCGATCGGCGCCGTGCCCTCCGCCCACGGTGCGATTCCCGACGGACCGGGCTGGTGGGCGGCGCGCGCCGCCATCGAGCACGTCCATGCGCTCCAGCAGCGCGCCGTTCCGGCGGTGCGCACCTGGGTGGTCGCGGACGAGGGGGAGACGGATGCCGCGCGCAGCGCGCTGCCGTTCGTCAACGCATATCTCCTGGCCCGTGATCAGCTCATCGACGAGATGACCGAGCGGACGCGGCGGCTGACCTACGGCCGCTGCCTCGACCAGACCCAGCGCGAGCTCGCCGACGCCGAGGGCATCTCGCAGTCGGCGGTCTCGCAGGCCCTCGCCGCATCGGGGGCGGCGGCCCTGGTGGAGGGATTCCGACTGCTCGATCCGCTGCGCTGACGCAGAAACGGGGCTCAGAACATGGCCAGGCGCACCAGCGCCCCGACCAGGCACGCCCACACGAGGCTCGCGAGGGTGCCGACGATGAACCGCTCGCGTGCCTCGGGCGTGGCCAGCTCGGAGAACCGGCCGATGCCCTTGACCGCCACCACCACCGCGATCGCCTCCGGATAGCCCGAGATGATGCCCATCACGACGGCGACGCGCTCGAGATAGCCGATCACGGTGCCCCCGCGCATCAGGGTGCGGGTCTTCTCGCCGGGCGCGGCATCCTCGTCGGCTCCCGTCACCGGCAGCACGATGCCGCCGTCGGAGGTCTCCTGCACGCGCCCCCCGGTGGCGATGTCGAGGATCCGGCGGGCCACGGGATTCCCGCCGACCACCGCGACGGCCACGCCCAGCACCGCGAGGATGACGCCCATCAGCGGCGAGATGTTCACCGGCGACAGCGCCACCAGGATCAGCGCGAGCACGACGAGCAGGCCGGCGATCACCAGCGGCAGGGTGCGCGGACGGCCCAGGCTGATCACGACCAGGACGAGCGCCCCGCACAGTGCGAAGAACAGGAAGATCACGAGGATCGCGACCAGCAGCGCATCGGGCATCAACACCATGGCCCCAGTCTTTCAGGTCATACCCCCGCTGATAGCCTGAAACGCGTGTACGAACCCCCCGAGCGCGATTCCTCCGTGAGCGCGCTGGCGCCCGCCAACGACCCCGCGTTCGAGAATGTGTGGGACGAGATCGTCTGGCGCGGCCTGGTGCACGTGTCCACCGACCAGGAGCAGCTGCGCGCGCTGCTCGGCGAGGGTTCGATCACCTACTACTGCGGCTTCGACCCGACCGCTCCGAGCCTGCACCTGGGCAACCTCGTGCAGCTGCTGCTGCTGCGTCGGCTGCAGCTGGCCGGGCACAGGCCGCTCGGGCTCGTCGGGGGCTCGACCGGTCTCATCGGAGACCCGCGCCCGTCGGCCGAGCGGACCCTCAACACGAAGGACACCGTCGCCGAATGGGTCGGCTACCTGCGCGAGCAGGTCGAGCGGTTCCTCAGCTTCGAGGGCGAGAACGCGGCGCGGATCGTCAACAACCTCGACTGGACGGCGCCGCTTTCGGCCATCGACTTCCTGCGCGAGATCGGCAAGCACTACCGTGTCGGCACCATGCTCAAGAAGGATGCCGTCGCCGCCCGGCTGAACTCCGAGGCCGGCATCAGCTACACCGAGTTCAGCTACCAGATCCTGCAGGGGCTCGACTACCTTGAGCTGCACCGGCAGTACGGCTGCGTGCTGCAGACCGGCGGCAGCGACCAATGGGGCAACCTCACCAGCGGCGTCGACCTGATCCGCTACGTCGAGCACACAGCTGTGCACGCGATCGGCACGCCGCTGATCACCAACAGCGACGGCACGAAGTTCGGCAAGTCCGAGGGCAACGCCATCTGGCTGGATGCCGAGATGTGCAGCCCGTACCGCATGTACCAGTTCTGGCTGAACACCGACGACGCCGACGTGATCCAGCGGCTGAAGATCTTCACGTTCCTCACCCGCGCCGAGATCGAGAAGTACGAGCGGCTCGTGGCGGCCGAGCCGTTCCGGCGCGCCGCGCAGAAGCGGCTCGCGCGGGAGGTGTGCACGACGGTGCACGGGACGGATGCCACGGCGAAGGCGATCGCGGCCACCGAGGCGCTGTTCGGCCGGGGCGATCTGACCGGGCTGGATGCCGCGACCCTCCGCGCCGCGCTGGACGAGCTGCCGCACGCGCAGGTCGCCGCAGGCACTCCGGTTGTGCAGGCGCTCGTGGACACCGGCCTGGTCTCCAGCCTGAGCGAGGGTCGCCGGGCCATCGCGCAGGGCGGCGTATCACTCGACGGCGCCCGCGTGGAAGGCGATGACGAGGTGGTCTCCGGCTCCCTGCCGGGCGACGTCTCGGTGCTGCGACGCGGCAAGAAGACGCTCGCCGGGCTCTTCCTGACCCCGTCCTGACTCCGAGCCCGTCCAGGATGCCGTTCACTCCGAGCCACGCGGTCATCGCACTGCCGTTCCTGCGCACTCCGCTGGTGCCGGCTGCGATCGCGGTCGGCGCGATGGCGCCGGATCTGCCGCTGTTCCTGCCGGTCGCGCCCTTCGGCTACCTGCAGTCGCACAGCTTCGCGTATCTGCCCGTGACGATCGCGCTGGCACTGGGCCTTCTGCTCGTCTGGCGCTGCGGCCTGCGCGCGGCGATGCGCGAGCTTTCGCCGCAGTGGCTGGCGCGGCGGCTGCCCGCGGAATGGGATGGCGGACCTGCCGCCGCGGCGGCGGAGACCTTCGCGCGGCGGGGGCGCAGGCATCCGTCGCTCGCCGGCATCCTCCTGCTCCTGCTCTCACTCGCTCTCGGGGCCGCCAGCCACATCGTGTGGGATCTGTTCACCCACGAGGGCCGCGCGGGCATCGCCGCGCTGGACGTGCTGTGGGGGCCGCTGCCGGCCTACAAGTGGCTCCAGCACGGATCCAGCGTCGTCGGGCTCGTGATCCTCGCGGTGTGGGCCGGGCTGTGGCTGCGGCGCCGCACGCCCGCGCCGCCGGCGCCACGGATCATGCCCGACGCGGTGCGGCTGGCGTGGTGGATCTCGCTGCCGGTGATCCTCGTGAGCGCCCTCGCGATCGGCGGGGCCCTTTTCGGCCCGCTCACCTCGCAGTGGCGTCTCGAGCACGTCGCCTATCGCGTGCTGCCGCCGGTGAGCGCGCTGTGGGCGGCACTCACCCTCATCCTGTGCATCATCATCCAGCATCGTCGCCGATGACGGCCCATGCGGCGTCGTCGCGCCCCCACGGCCGCGGCGCAGCGAAGCGGGCCGGTCCGCCGACATAGGCGACCGCCGGCGCCGCGGTGGTCACGGTAACGCCCTCGACGTCGAACGTCTGCGTGTGGGCGTCCGCCGCGGGGAGGGCTGCCGCGGGCTGCGGCGTCGCGGTGCGTGGTCGCCCCAGCAGCTCGGCGGCGACGCGGCGCAGCGACGTCTCCGCCAGCCATGAGCCGCCCTCGGCGGCGCGACGCTGCAGCAGCGTCATGGCCGCTGTCGCGAGCAGGTACCCTGCGCTGTGGTCGAGCGCCTGCGCGGGCAGGGCGCCGGGTGTGTCCGCGTCGGGGGCCTCCGCCCACGCGATCCCCGAGGCCGCCTGAACGAGGCTGTCGAATCCGCGCCGGTCGGCGTCGCCCCACGCGGAGTGCCGCACGACGATGATGCCGGGCCGGCGCTGTGCCAGCGCGGCGGGGGAGAGGCCGAGGGCATCCAGCGCGGATGCCCGGTAGCCGAGCGCGACCACATCGGCGGTCGCCAGCAGCGCGTCGAAGCGCGCACGGCCGGCGGTCGTGGCGAGGTCGAGCAGCGCCGAGCGCTTGCCGTGCCCGGTGTCCAGGTGCTGAGCGGCGATCTCGGACAGCCGCGGCGGGTCGATCCGCAGCACGTCGGCGCCCAGCAGGGCGAGCGTGCGCGTGCCGACGGGCCCCGCGATCACGCGGGTGAGGTCGAGGACCCGGATGCCGCGCAGCGGCGCGTCGGAGGGACCGCCCGGCATCGGTGCCGGCGGTGCATCGCCCAGGCGCGTCGTCGCCAGCAGCGGCGCTTCGCGCAGCCGGGCATCCGCGTCGGGGTCCTCGGGGAGCACGGGCATGCACAGCCCGCCGGCCGCGCTCACCGCGGCGGAGACCTCGTCGGCGTCGCGCGTGCGCAGCGCACCGGCAGCGTCATCGCGACCCGCGTCTGCTCCGAGCCCGAGCACAGCGCGCAGCACGGCCGCATGGTGCGGGTAGTTGCCGTGTGTGCGCACCCAGCCGTCGCGGGTGGGGAAGAAGCCCGAGAGGGGAGCGAAGGCCGTCGGCGCGACGCCGCCGATGCGCAGCCACCGTTCGCTCGAGTACGCCACCGCGACCCGCTCGGCGTCCACGGGCACGGTCGTCGAGCCCGCGAGATCGGCGGCGACCAGGGATGCCGCGGCCACGGCGCCCAGCGCCAGGCTCGCGACATCGGTGCGCGCCGGCAGCGGCACGGCCTGCGACGGCGGCGTGAACACGGCGGGGCGGGCATCGAGGTCTGCCCGCACGCGATCGATCAGGTCCTGCGCACGGAAATCGGAGCTCTCGGGCATGGCCGGAAGATACTGGCTCCGGCGCCCGTGCGCCAGACGCGGCGGTCGCCGGTCGCCCAGAACCGCGGGATTCCGGGCGACGTTCCCACGACACGCCCGGGATGCGACCGCGATTTGGCAGGGGCACGGCAGCAACGTAAAGTAATACGTGTTCGCCCCAAAGGGAGACGCGCAGGGCCTGAGGCCCCGTCCCCTCAAGCGGAGAACCAGCTTCCATCGAGACTCTCCTTGAGAGTCGTGGACCTCCGGGTCTACGATGGGATTTCCCCCTCCACGGGAGCGGTCGGAACCGCCTTCCGGATCACTCGAGATCCGGGCCGGTTGATTTGACCTGTCCCCGCAGGAGAGGGTAAGATAGAGAAGTTGCCCTGCGGGCGAGACCGAGAGGTCGAGCAGCAGGAGCATCCGATCCTTGAGAACTCAACAGCGTGCACTTGTCAAATGCCAAATAACCTCGTTCCAGCTTCGGCTGGATGAGATTCCTTTGGATCAAAGTCCGGCCAGCAATGGCCGGCAAACGGATAAGTCAGCAATGACATCCAACTTTGGTCAGTTCAAACTCGCTGTGTCAGCCGATTTCCCGGCAGACGCAGCAGCATTCTTTTACGGAGAGTTTGATCCTGGCTCAGGATGAACGCTGGCGGCGTGCTTAACACATGCAAGTCGAACGGTGAAAGCGGAGCTTGCTCTGCTGGATCAGTGGCGAACGGGTGAGTAACACGTGAGCAACCTGCCCCGGACTCTGGGATAACAGCTGGAAACAGCTGCTAATACCGGATACGAGCTGCGAAGGCATCTTCAGCAGCTGGAAAGAATTTCGGTCCGGGATGGGCTCGCGGCCTATCAGCTTGTTGGTGAGGTAACGGCTCACCAAGGCGTCGACGGGTAGCCGGCCTGAGAGGGTGACCGGCCACACTGGGACTGAGACACGGCCCAGACTCCTACGGGAGGCAGCAGTGGGGAATATTGCACAATGGGCGCAAGCCTGATGCAGCAACGCCGCGTGCGGGATGACGGCCTTCGGGTTGTAAACCGCTTTTAGTAAGGAAGAAGGGGAGCTTGCTCCTTGACGGTACTTGCAGAAAAAGGACCGGCTAACTACGTGCCAGCAGCCGCGGTAATACGTAGGGT
>DASSYC010000109.1:0-4770 GCA_035703465.1 Microbacterium sp.
GCCTTCGGCAGGCGGATCGCCGACTTCCAGGCCAACCGGTTCTACCTCGCGGAGCTTGCCACCGAGATCGAGGTCACCCAGGCGTTCATCGACCGCTGCATCCTGGATGCCTCCGGTCACCAGCTCGACGAGGTCACCGCCGCGATGGCCAAGTGGTGGACGACCGAGCTGCACCAGCGCGTCATCCAACGCGCCCTGCAGCTGCACGGCGGCTACGGATTCATGCGCGAGTACGCGGTCGCCCGCGACTACATGGACTCGCGTGTGGCGACGATCTTCGGCGGCACGACCGAGATCATGAAGGAGATCATCGGCCGCCGCCTCACGAAGTAGCCCCGACAGGGCCGGTCACTCCCACGTGTGGACGGGTTCGTTGGTGTGCATCGCCTCGCGATACTCGAGCAGCGTGGCCCGCAGCGCGTCGTACCGGTCCAGGTCGGATCGCCGATGCATCCGCTCTGTGAACCAGCTCGCACCCGTCACGCCGGCCAGGCACCGGCCCTCGATGACGCCCAGCAGCCGGTCGCGCTCGAAGGCGGCGACCCCCCACGCGTCCAGCCCCTGCTGGGCCAGGGGCAGCAGCTTGCGCAGCACGAGCTCTGTCGCAGGCACCTGCCCGACACCGGGCCAGTACAGCTGCGCGTCCACGCCGTCGCGCGCGGCGGTGTGGAAGTTCTCCTCGGCGGCGCGGAACGACAGCTGCGACCACAGCGGGCGCGCGCTCTCGGCGACCGCCCGCACGAGCCCGAAGTAGAACGCCGCGTTCGCCATGATGTCGACGACGGTCGGTCCGGCTGCGAGCAGCCGGTTCTCGATGCGCAGATGCGGCACGCCACCGGCGATGTCGTAGATCGGACGATTCCACCGGTAGATCGTGCCGTTGTGCAGCCGCAGTTCGGCGAGCGCGGGGACTCCGCCGGCGTCGAGCACCGCCATCGGGTCCTCGTCGTGGACGATGGGCAGCAAGGCGGGGAAGTACCGCACATTCTCTTCGAAGAGATCGAAGACAGAGGTGATCCAGCGCTCGCCGAACCACACCCGCGGCCGCACGCCTTGCGCCTTCAGCTCTTCGCTGCGCGTGTCGGTGGCCTGTTCGAACAGCGGGATCCGCGTCTCCTGCCACAGCTCGCGACCCAGCAGATACGGCGAGTTCGCCGACACCGCCAGCTGCACTCCCGCGATCGCCTGCGACGCGTTCCAGTAGGCGGCGAACATGTCCGGCGAGGTCTGCACGTGCAGCTGCGTGCTGGTGCAGGCCGCCTCGGGCAGGATCGAGTCAGCGGTCGTGACGAGCCGCTCGGGCCCGTCGATGGCGATCGAGATGTCCTCGCCGCGCGCATGGAGGATCTGCTCGCTCAACAGGCGGTAGCGGGGGTTGGTGCTGATGCTGTCCGGACTGAAATGCCCGTCGGCGAGGGTGGGCAGGATGCCGATCATCACCAGGTGAGCGCCCACCGTCGACGACCTCTCCTCCGCGTTGTTCAAGCTGCGCCGCAGACCCTCCTCGAACCTCGTCAGCCCGCCGTCGCGCAGATGCGTGGGCGGCACGTTGATCTCGATGTTGAACTGCCCGAGCTCGGTCTGGAACGCCGCATCCGCGATCGCCTCCAGCGCCTCGGCGTTGCGCAGCGCCGGGTCTCCGGCCTCGTCGACGAGGTTCAGCTCGACTTCCAGACCCGTCAGCGGGTCGTCCGTGTCGAAGCGCGCTTCTCGCAGCATCCGGGCGAACACGTCCAGATTGCGCCGGATCTTCTCGCGGTGACGTGTGCGATCGGCGCTGCCGAACTCCTGTGCCGGGACATCCTCCCCCATGACGGAACTGTAGCGGCCGCCGCCTCACGAAGTGACGGGCCTGTCGTCCACGGTGCCGTCGACCGTGCCGTCGCGGTCGTCGTCGCGCCCAATCGCTCGGTCGGGATCGCGTCGCGTCAGCCGCTCGTCATCGCGGCGCACCACAGGATCTTCGTCCACGACATCGGCGTCATCCACGGTGCGTGCATCACCCGCCACGCGGGCATCGTCGGCGGCGCGGGCATCGTCGGTCACGTACGGGTCGACGTCGTCGGCCTTGCGGAGGGCCTCCGCCTGATCTGCGCGGTGCTCCTGCGCCTCTGCCTCGAATCCGTCGATGTTGCCTGCGGCATGGCGGGCGTCGACATCGGCCTGCACCGCAGTCGCGCGCGCCTGCTCGGCGGCTGCAGCCGCACCGGCGGCGTTCGCCCGCTCCTGCGCGACCCTCGCCTCCTGCTCGCGGGCGGCGAGCTCCGCCTCACGCGCCTCCGACCGCAGATCCTCTGCCTTCTCGTGCTGTTCGCGCTCTCGACGCTGAGAGCGGCTGCGCGACGTCATCACGATCGCCAGCACGACCACGATCGCCACGATGACGACCACGACGCCGACGATGATCCAAATGACATACGGTTCCATGGGAATGCTCCTCGCGTTCATGCCGCCTCGGCGGCCGGGGCATCGCAGCCCCTGGGTTCCAGCGAACACGGACCTGGCATCGCCGGCCAACGCCTTGCGCACAGCCGCGGAAGGCGCTACGCGACCGCGCAACAGGGCGTCAGCGCCAGTTCTGAAACCCGCCCGCCCCGCTCACCCGCGGCTCGTCGCCACGTACACCGTGTTGGCGGAGGTGCCTTCGGTGATGGGGTTGTCGAACTCCACCACGTGAGCCGCGCTGTCGTCGAAGACCCGCGCGAGTTCGGCCATGAAGTCCGCGTCCGGCGGGTCGTCCGACCACAGTGCGAAGACCCCTCCCGGCGCCAGGTGGCGGTCGAGGGCGCGCAGGCCTGCCGCGCGATAGAGCTCGGCATGGCCGGGGTCCAGCTGATGGCGCGGGGAGTGGTCGACATCGAGAAGGATCGCGGCGAACCCGGCGTGGGCGTCTGAAGGTGCCGCCCGCATGACGGCGAAGAAGTCGTCGCAGACGAGAGTGGTGCGCGGGTCGCCGACCAGTTCCTGGGATGCCGGGAGAAGCATCCCCTCATGCCAGCCGATGACCGCCTCGAGCCGCTCGATCACGGTCAGGGCCGCCACCCGCTCGTCCTGCAGGGCAGCCACCGCCGTATATCCCAGGCCCAGGCCGCCGACCAGCACACTGAGACCGTCACCCTCGACCGCTTCCAAGCCGAGCTCCGCGAGCGCCTCCTCGGCGACCGTGAACAGACTCGACATCAAGAACTCGTCCCCGAGCTTGACCTCGTAGATCTCCTGCCCCGTCGCCGGCTCGGTTCGCCGTCGCAAGGTGAGCTCACCCATCGGCGTGGGCTGCCAGTCCAGCTCCTCGAATCGCGTGATCATGAGAGCCACATGCTCGCGCGCGAGCGCGAACGATGTCAAGGATCGAGCCATAGGCTGACGCCATGGCCGTCGACCTGCGCAATCCCATCCGCCACGTGCTGGAGACGATCCTCGACGAGGTGCGGCTGCGCACCGATGGCGCCGTCGCCGACTACATTCCCGAACTCGCGAACGTCGACCCGGACGGGCTCGGAATCGCGCTGGTGAGCACACACGGCGTGGTGCACGAGGCGGGCGACAGCACGACGGCCTTCACCATCCAGTCGGTGTCGAAGCCGCTGGTGTTCGCGCTGGCCCTCGACGCTCTCGGGCTCGACACGGTGACCCGTCATGTCGGCCTGGAGCCCAGTGGCGAGCCGTTCAACGCCATCAGCCTGGAGCCGGGATCCGGCCGTCCGCTGAACCCCATGATCAACGCCGGCGCGATCGTCACGTCGTCGCTCATCACCGGCGATACGGCAGAGGCGAAGTTCGCGACGATCCGGGCCGGTCTGCAGGCCTTCGCCGGCCGCGAGCTCGACGTCGACGAGGCGGTGTTCGCCTCCGAGGTCGCGACCGGCGACCGCAACCGCGCACTCGCCTACCTCGCTCGCTCGGCGGGCACGCTCGCCTCGACGGCAGAGGTGGCGACGGGGGCGTACTTCCGGCAATGCTCGCTGACGGTCACGGCGCGCGATCTCGCCGTCATGGCGGCGACGCTCGCGAACGGCGGCGTGAATCCGGTGACCGGTGATCGCGTCGTCAGCGACGATGCCTCGCGGTGGACGATGGCGGTCATGACCAGCTGCGGCATGTACGACGCGTCGGGCGAATGGCTCGTGCGCGTGGGGCTTCCTGCGAAGAGCGGTGTGGGCGGCGGCATCGTCGCGATGCAGCCCGATCAGTTCGGCATCGGCACGTACAGCCCGCTGCTGGATGCCCGCGGCAACAGCGTGCGTGGGGTCGCCATGCTCGAGCTGCTGTCACAGCAGTCGGAGCTCCACCTGCTGCGACACCGCGGCGAACCGCTCTCGGCCATCGCTTCGATCGCACCCGCCGGCGACGAGCTGGTCGCGATCCTCCGGGGCGAGATCGCCTTCGCCGGCGCCGAGGAGCTGCTCACCCGCCTGATCCCCCTGCTCGGGGACACGGGATGCCTCGTGCTCGACTTCACCGCGGTGACGCGCGTCGCGTCGGGCGCGGCGCGGCTCCTGCGCGCGGCGCCCGGGCTCATCGGCGATGACGCCGCCGGGCAGCCCCGCGTCGTGCTGCGCGATCCCGAGCGGGTGCTCGCCGAGCGCTGATCAGTCCGGCGAACCGCCGCGCTCGTCGAGCTCCCGCAGACGCTTCAGCTTCGACCAGGGCCAGAATGCGATCCATCCGATCGAGGCGATCGCCGCTCCCATGATCATCGATGCGATGTCCATGCCTCCAGGCTACGCGCGCCCCGCTCGACCCCGCCCGGTCACAGTCCCGTCATGCCGC